>JABFXX010000501.1 GCA_013368795.1 Kofleriaceae bacterium | reverse complement strand
GCCGCCCGTGCGCGCATACTCGATCGTGTCGGTGCCCGTGCCGCCGATGAAGATGTCGGGGCCGCCGGCGATGCCGGCTTCTACGAACACATCGTCGCCGGCCTCGGCGTAGAGCGTGTCCGCGCCGCCGCCGCCGCTCAGCGTGTCATTCCCCGCGCCACCATAGATCGTGTCGGCATTCACGCCGCCCGCGATCGTGTCCGCGCCCGAGCCACCCTTGACCACCTCGACGTCGCTCTCGATGTTGTCACCTTCGGCACTGGCACCATCGTTCGCGACGTCCTCGAGCGACAGCGAGAGGTTTGCGGTACGCGCCGCGTAGTCCGCCGTGTCGCGTCCGGGGCCGCCCGTGAAGCTGTCCGCGCCATCGGCGGCCGGCCCACCGAGGAACGTGTCGTCGCCATCGCCACCCCAGCAGTGATCGTCGCCGGCACCACCGCGCAAGCTGTCGGTTCCGTCACCGCCGTAGAGCAGGAGCGGGTCTGGATACGCCGCGCCGGTGACCGTGTCCCCGGCTCCCGAGATCGTGTCGTTTCCAGCATCTCCGTTGATCGTCACGCTCTCGACGCCCGAGAGCGTGTAGTCGAGATACGGGTCGGCACCGAAGGCGATGCCGCTGGCGCCGACCACGATCCGATCAGCGCCGTTGCTACCGATCAGCTTGAACTGATCGTTGCCGCTACCGAGCACGACCGTGAGTCCGACGCCGGTCGCACGGCCGAGGCCGAGACTGCCGGTCCGCGCGTCGACGATCACCGTCTGATCACCGGACGAGGCCTCCGCGATATCGATGCGCTTGGTTGTCTGCACCGTCGCGGCATGGCACGCGATGTTGTTGACCTCGATCGTGTTGCCGATTCCGACCGACAGCCACGCGATGTCACCGGCTTCGAGCGCGAGCGTCATCACACCGGTACCGGTGTCGAACGTGCACTGCGAGGACAGATCCGCGAGGCCTTGATCGATCTCCTCGATCCCTGCGACCCCGCCCAGGCTGCCGGTGGGCGCGGTGTCGGTCGTGGATGTACATGCGGCGCTGAGTCCGAGTACCAAACACAGCGCGCGCATCTCTCGTGAAGAGCCGACCGATCGCGACGTTCGTAGAGGTCAGCGCGCCAGGTTTCGCCGCGCTCGGCGTGGCTCAACGAGTCGTCGCTTCGGCCGACCTGGTGCTACATGCCATTCCCGCGCAACGTAGCTGCGGCCGCGCTCGGCTTATTTCTGTCCGTCGGCGCGCGCACCGCGAGTGCATATGACGTCGCGACGAGCTCGACCGGCGCGCCACTGCACTGGGAAACCAGCGAGGTCTCGTTTGCGCTCGCGCTCGATCCAGGTCCCGGGACGATGACGACGGCAGAGGGCAGCAACGCGGCCGCCGCAGCGATCGCTGCGTGGCACGACCCGCTCGCCGGGTACGGCATCGAGCTCTCGCTCGCACCCACACCTGTCGCCGCCGCATCGCATACACGAGATGGCGTGAACACGATCCGATGGGCGATCGACTCGACCGACCCGGATCGCGAGCCCGGGCTGCTCGCGCGCACGTTTGCCGTCTATCAGACCGGCAACGGCGCGTTGATCGATACCGACATCGTGTTCGACGCAGTCGACTTCCAGTGGAGTCCCGACGTCTCGAACTGTGTCCAGGAGTACGACTTCGCCAACGCGCTCACGCACGAGCTCGGTCACGCAGTCGGCCTGGCGCACTCGATGGGACATCCCGAGGCCACGATGTTCGTGACCGGTGACGCCTGCGAGACCCAGAAGCGTGACCTCGCGCCCGACGATCTCGAGGGCCTTGGTCAGCTCTACGCGCCACCGCCCGAGGAGATGCCCGCGGCGACCGGCTGTGCGGCCTCACAGGGTGGCGGTCTCGGCGTCGTCGTCCTCGTCGTGCTCGCGCTCGGCATCGCGCGCCGCCGGCGCGCACATGCCGCGTTCACACTCGGGGTCGCGCTCGTGGCGGGCGTGCAGCTCGACGCGGAGGCGGGCGCCCTTCGTCACCTCGAGATCGCCGAGCTCCGGGCGAACGCTGCGCTCGTCGTGCGCGGCCGCGTTGTCAACACCCAAGCCGTTCGTGCTCGCGGCATCGAGACGGACGCGACGATCGTCGTCGACGAGTGTCTCGGTGGGAGCTGTCCGCGCACGCTCGTCGTACGCCGCTTCGGTGGTGAGCTCGATGGTGTCGGCATGTTCGTCGATGGCGAGGCGCGACTCGACCCGGGTGACGAGGTCGTCCTGTTCGTGCGCGTCGATCGCGATCGTCACGCGCGGGTCGCGGGTGGCGTGCAGGGGCTGCTGCGCGTGGAGAACGCCGGCGCGGTGACGCGCGTGGTCCGCGACTTGCGCGGTCACCGGATCGCCACTTCAGGCGGCTGGCGCGACGGCGAGCGCGAGGTATTCGACTTCGCGACGCTGCAGAGCCAGCTGCGCGCGGCCCGCTGAACGGCGGTGATTCTCGAGCGCATGTCCGCCGGCATGGCGGCGGCTTGAGCCCGTACTTCGGTCGAGGATCGCCCGGACGGTCATGCCAACAGGCTACCAGGGCACGCTGAGGCTGCCGGCGAGCGAGCGCATCAGGCTCGACACCTGCGATGCCGGCAAGTCGACCGCGGCGAGGAAGTGCCGGCGCGTGGTCGCGAGCAATGCTTCGCGCGCGTCGCGCAGCCAGCGAAACGCGGTGACGCGATGCACGCGGAACAAGCGCGCGAACTCCTCGGTCCCGAGGCCCTCGACGAAGCACATCCGCAAGTACGTGCGCTCGCGCTCCGGGAGCTCGGCGAGCGCGCGATGAAACGCCGCCGTGAACGCCTCCTTGTGCACGCGCGACGATCGCGCGAGCGCGGGCTCGGTGACGCCGAGCCGCAGTAGCTCGCCGTCGCCCGGGACCTCGCGACTCGTCGCGCGGATCATCATCAAGCCCTCGCGGATCGCAACGATCTGCACCCACGCGGCGAGCCGGCCGTGACCACGATACTCGGCGATCCGCGGCGCATCGCCGACGAGGAGCTTCACGCGGACGCGCTGGAGGACTTCCTCGACGAAGTCGGTGTCGCGGCCGAACCGCACGAGCGCGCCGCGGATGTCGTGAACGATCACGTCCTCGAACGTCGCGACGGCGGCGGCGTCACCGCGCGCGAGTGCAGCGGCGAGCGCGAGGTCGCGGCTCAGTGCTTCGCGATCCACGCCTCGACCTCCTTCGCCTCCTTGGCGTACGGGGCGGAGAGTGCGGCGAGCGCGGTCTGCGCCTCGGCCGCGAGCTTGCGGGCCGCCGCGCGATCGCCCGCCGCCCAGCGATACTTCGCGAGCAGGAACTTCGTCCAGCCGGCCTCGGGCAGCGCGATCTTGCTCGCCTCCCAGGATGCGATGCCATGTTCGAGGAGCGGCACGATCTCTGGCGCGTGGCGGCCGCGATGGTCGAGCTCCTTCGCGAGCCAGTAGCGCGCGATCGCGCCGAGCGGGTGATGCTCGTCGAGCGCGGCCGCGAGATCGATCGCGCGGCGAAGCGCGGCGATCGCCTCGTCGCTCCGGCCGAGCCGTGCGAGCGAGCGCGCGAGCCCGATGAGCGTCTCCGAGAGATACGGATGCTCGGGTCCGAGTGCGGCCTCATGGATCGCGAGCGCGCGTTCGTAGAGTACGGTCGCCTCGGCGGGCTTGCCTTGCTCGAGTGCGATGCCGGCGAGCTCGCCAACAGGCAGGGCAGTGTCTGGGTGCTTCGCGCCGACGGTCGCTTCGAACATCGCGAGGGAGCGCTCCTGGATCTGGCGCGCTTCGTCGAGGCGACCGGCCAAGTGGACGGCGAGGCCGAGGTTGTGCAGCGAGCCGGCGATCGCCGGGTCCTGGTCGCCGAGCATCTCCTGCTGCAGGCGCACGACCTCGCCGTAGTGGCGCTCGGCAACGGCGTGGTCGCCGCGGTCGTACGCGAGCGAGCCGAGCACCGCGTAGAGGCGCGCGTGCACGCTTGGATCGCGCGGAACGCGCTGGGCGGCGGCCTCGGCGATCTTCGCGAGCGCGGTGGCCTCGACGGCCTTGCCGAGCTCCTCGTAAGCGGTGAGCAGCAAGATGATCGCGTTGAGCCGCGCGACGTCGTTGCCCGCGCGCTCCGCGATCTGCAGCGCTTCCTCGAGGACGGGCACGGAATCGCCGACCCGGCCCGCGCGCGCCATGGCGTCGGCCTTGCGATAGAGCAGCTCGCCGCGCAGCGCGGGATCCGCGGCAGGCGCCTGCGCCACGAGCGCATCGAGCTTCTCGAGCGCCGCGTCGTACTGGCCGAGCGACTGCAACGTCGCGACCTCGTCGAGCGCGGCCTTGAACGGTGCGCGCGCGGCGGCGAGCTCCGGTGCCATGGGCCGCTGCGCGGGCGCCTGCAAGCACAGCTTGGCGCTCGTGATGCCGGCCAGCGCTGCCTGCGCGGCGCTCGCATTCTTGCTCGCCGGCGCATGCGCGACGAACGCGGCGAGCTTGCGGCGCGTGCTCGCGAGGCACTCGTTGCTGCACGCTTCGTGACTCGCTTCGCGCCACAGCTGGAAGCTGCGATCGACGTCGTTCGCGAGCGTGTCGGCCGCGGCACCCGCGACGACGCGCACGCGCTCGACCCACGCGGTGCGCGCGGCAGGTGTCCACAGCGGCGTGTCGTCGACGCTGCACGCCGCGGCTTCGTGCCGGGACCAGATCACGATGCCGAGCCCGAGCGCGGCGACGAGCGGCACCGCGGCCCACCACCAGCGACGTGTGCGCCGCTCGAGGGCACGCGCGACCTCGTGCATCGACGGCCAGCGCGCGGCGGGATCGCGAGCGAGCGCACGCTCGAGCACGCGCGTGGCCGCACCGTGCCCGTGCTCGCCGGGCGCAGCGTCGAACAGCGTCTGCCACGCGGTCACCGCGAACGCATACTGGTCGGTGCGTGCGTCCATCGCCGCGCCTTCGGCGAGCTCCGGCGCGAGGAAGCCAGGCGTTCCGACCGCGCCTGCCGCGGGCTCGCCGGCGAGCGCGGCGAGGCCGAAGTCGCT
>JABFXX010000085.1 GCA_013368795.1 Kofleriaceae bacterium | reverse complement strand
GGGGACTTCGTACCATCCGCGATGACTGCTCGCTCGCACGCAACCACAAAACGACGTGGCCGATACGGGCGCGACTAACCAGCAGGAGTTGAAGATGGGCGAGTACGAGGGAAAGAACACGATCCCCAGCCAGCGCCATGCGAACAGCACACCTAACGCTCCAGTCATTGGAAAGTCGGCGCTTCCGATCGAGGCCCATGAGAGCCAGACAACCCCGGGCGGTGTCCACAGGTCCGAGGCGGCTGGCTCGACGTTTGTCGATGGTAAGACGCCTTGGTCGGGTGAGCGTGGTGAGGACCGAGTCGCGGCGCCCGAATCGCTGGACTTCGGGGACATCGAGACTACCGAGAGCCGGATCGAGAACGTGTTCGTATTCAATCAGCATCGCGAGCCTGCAACGATCTCGGCGATGCTCGATGCGCCACCCACGCTGCAGATCGTCGAGCGGCCGAGCCTGTTGCGGCCGAGCCATGAAGGGTTCGATCCTGCAACCGCGATCCGCATCGCCTACTCACCGCATAGAACCGCGGTCGATGACGGAAAGCTCGTCGTTGTGCTTCGATGGTCCGACGGGGTCGCTCAGACGGTCCGGATCAACATCCGCGCAGCTGCTCACCTGCGCTCGGAGCCGACACACGCCGAGAAAGCCTCACAGGCCGCAGGGGCAAAACAGGAAGCAGATACGCGCGCGCATCAGGCCACAATTGCGGCGGCGCATGAGCTCAAGGTCCAGGAGGCGATTGACCGTCCAGGAGGTATCCAGCCGCGGATCGATCTCGCGTACCATACGCTCCGAAACTCCGCCGACCACTTCTTTTCGAATCAAGCAGCTGGTGTAAGTGCGGCTATGGGGAAGGTCAGTCTCTATTCGCGACGGAAGGCAGCCGAGTCCATCGATCCTCCGATCGCGATCACGCTCATCAAGACCGCGTTGGATCTCGGAACTGGTCGGTTGTCGGCGCTCGTGAGCACTGCTTTCAGCAAGCTGGCAGAGCCGAAGAAGTTCAAGCAATGGGCGAAGGGAACGACGATAAACGTGTCGAGCGGAGTGCTAAGCGGTTTGTCATCGATCATCGGTTCCGCCCTGTCTGCCGGAAACAAGGCCCTCCAGGAGCACGTTACGTGGCAGTCGAACCAGAACGAGGAAGGCGCCCCGAGCGGAGAGTCCCAGGTGGACTTCTTCACTCAGCAGCTGACAGCTCTCAATGAGTCCACAAAGGAACGAAGGAATTTCCTCGTGGGCGTCGAGCGTGCGCTACTGCCATTGAACACGCCCGAGCTCGCGAAAATGGGAGAGCTCATCCTGAATCTCCTCGCCCAGGCGTTCGATCACGCCGCGGCGAATGCAGCAGAGCAGCAGGCTTACGAATCGACTCGTCAGTGGGCGCGCTTTGTGAGCCACGCGAGCCTTGGCTCCGTGACCCCGGCCGAAGCGAAGAAGAAGGGCCTTTCCACAGCAAGCGATGGTCCGACAGCCAAAATGGACAAGGCACTCCTCGGTAGCGGAACTCCCGGGGGCATCCTGGATATCGAGTTCTCGGCTGACCTACTTCACCCAACGACTCCTGTTCGGTTTACGGGGGCGAGGCTCTTCGGACTCAGTGCCGCATCGGTCAAACTTCTCAAGCTCGACAAGCAGCCGCTGCGCTCCATCGGGCTGCCGCTAAGGCTGAGAAGCTCGGCGTCCTCGAGCCCGGTATCCGTGACGATCACTCGGGATGAAGGCGGGAACGTCGCGTTCGTCGACGAGAGCGGCGCGGTCGGGATGCCGACGCCCTGGCTTAGTCGGCGTGGACATGGACGCGACAACGCGGCTGCATATCGGGCCGCACGCGAGTTGCTCCAGAGCGTCGAGTCGCAAACGCTCGGTCAGCTCGGTGTCGAGTTGGAGCTAGATGATGCTTGAACGGCTCATGCTTCTTGTGTGTGCGTGCGCGACCTTCGCGTGTTCGTGCCGATCGAAGGATTCGAAGCCACCGTCACACGAGGTTTCCCACGGCAACGTGCCCATCCCGACGAGGATGGCTGTCGTGGCGAGCGGTTGGTTTCGGGCAGGTTGCGTCGACCTGCCGTCGAGTGTTTCCGACTTCGGAGCTTCCACATGCGCGTGCGACAACCCTCCGCGTGATGTCTGGGTGTCGGGGTTCGAGATCGATCGTCTCGAAGCGACGGTTCGTGACTACGCCGCCTGTGTCGCCGCGGGCAAGTGCACGCCCACGACAAGCTACTACTATCAGGCGAGAGTTTCAGACAATACAGCCGTGGTCGTCGACTACGAACAGGCGGTCGCGTACTGCGCGTGGCAGGACAAGCGACTACCGACGGAAGCTGAGTGGGAAAAGGCCGCTCGCGGAGCAGATGGACGTATGTACCCGTGGGGGAACGCGGATCCCGATTGCATGACGGCAGCCATCAATGGCGACCTGCTCGGTGGACTCGACAGGGTCGTGCAGTCAGACGGTCCGCACCCCGAGCCCCTGGATTGCACACCGCCGTTTCCGGGGCGCGTGGGACTTCATCCAGGTGATCGGAGTCCATATGACGTGCTCGACATGGCCGGCAACGTTCCGGAATGGACGTCCGATCTCGCGCTCGATGAACGCGCAACTGTGTCTAGCGAGTGTCCGTCGCTCGATAAGTCAGCGAGCGTGAAGTTCATCGATTCGAACACGGTCGATCCAATAGGCCCCAACGCGGAATCCAGAGAACGGTGGCTTCAAAGCACATGGCCTGACAAGAAGACCACTCGCGACACGTATCCGATTCATGTCGCACGCAGCGGCGCGATCGGCGTGCGTCGCATTCTGCCCGTGCCTGGAGATCTCGGTAGCGGCTATCACGCCGGCATGCGTTGCGTGCGACCGATGCCGGGTGAGCGCAATCCGCCTGAGCCTGCCGCAGCTGGCTCGTACGAGATCACGATCCGTCGAGGTCAAGGCGGCGGCTTTGCCGTCGACAGCAAACCAGCCGACCAGGGGTGATTCCTCACCGAGCGCGGCCGCCCCGGAGCGTAGTCGTCACGCAACGACCGTCGCTGTAGATCGGTCACCTCTTCCGGACGATCTTGCCTTCGAAGGCAAGGTCGTACTGGCAATCATCGCCGCGATCGCGAGTGATCCGCTCCTCGGCCTCTCCGTTGATCTTCGAGTCGCCAACGGCGAGAGCGATGTCCAGACGGTGTTCGATCTTGTTGCCAGGGTTGCCCCCTGGAATGGATGAGCCGCAGGTCGACGCAACACACGCCCTTGCGCACGGCTGCGCTGGCCTTGTCCAGCCGAGCTTGCGTAGTAGCGCCTTGGCATCGAGCTCGACGTAGCCGTACTGGGTCGGTTCGCCGATCGTCACGTCGGCCTCGAGCCGCGCAGTGATGAAACACTTCTTGTCCGTTTCGATCGGCGCGAGCTTCAGGCGATACGCGCCTTCGAAGCTCGTACAGGCCCGATCCGTCGGCGAGTCTGCGACAGACTTCTTTCGGGCAGCTGCGTGGGCTCATCGGCGTGCGAGGGTCACGCGACGGGGTTGCGGAGCACCGACCGACATGCGGCTGTGACGAGCGGTGAGGGTCACGCCCAAAGCGACGGCGAGCTCCGGCTGGTGAAGCGAGCGCTCGAACCATCCGAGCCATCGGGAAACTGCATTCGCGCAAACAGCGTGGTCAACTGCATTCGTCAACAAGATGGCGAATCTGTTAATGCGGTAGATCGTTGCAGGTCAAATGGTTTCGTCGACGGGCGGTGGCTTCGTATAGATATGAAACTGGTTGCTGATATAGGGTGCGAGCATGCAAGTGAGAGTCATGTTGTTAGTCGTAGGGGTGGCAGTTGCTCAGTACTCGACTGCCTCAGCCGGGATGCCAGGCTGGTGCAAAGGGGAGGACTTCAAGACGGGTCGTTCGTCCACGGTCCGCGGACGCGACGAGTCCTACAAGGTCACGATCCAGAACGTGGTCGAGGCCGCGTGCACGAGCGACCCGGCGGTCGAGCCGACGCGCGAAGCGACCGAGAAGCTCAGGCGAGAGGTCAGCAGCGAGCTCTTCATGAACGACGCGGACTGGAGCGACGCCGTCCTCTATGTGAAGGAGCGCGACAAGAGCTACGACCGCACCAAGATCTCGACGACGAACCTCGGCGCCCTGACGCCGATCGACCAGTACGTCGCGATCAAGGACGGCTTCGTCGACGGTGTCGGGCAAGACAACTCGAGTGACGCCTACTACCGTGCGGATGCCATCGGCGACGCGCTGACGGAGACCGGCCGGCTTGGGTTTCTCGAGACGTGCATGGCGCTTCCGGGCGGGGTCGGTGCTCGCGATGACGACCGCGTCGTCGATTGGGCGATCTGCGCTGAAGATGCGCAGAAGTTCGATCCGAAGAAGGTGGCTGAGGAGCTGCGCACGGACACGGCGCACGAAGCCAGGGACCGCACGAGGATCCACCTTCGGCTTCCGGTCGTGATGCAAGGCCTCGCCAAGGTTGCCGCTGCACGAGACGCGCTATTCAAGACCGACGAGGCGTACAAGGCAGTCTTCGACGTCGCGCAGAAGGGTCGCGACGACTGGCGAAAGGGCGTCGGGACGAATACGGAGCTTCTGGCCCTCGTTCAGTCGACCGAGTCCGGGTTCTGGTTTCACTCGCGCAAGCAGTTCGCAGGCTGCGAGGAGAAGACGCAGAAGGCGATCGCCGACGCCGCATCGAAGATCCCGGCGAAGCTGCTCAAGAACCTGTTCGACGAGCGCTACGACCCGTTCCACGGATTTGCGGACAAGGCTGCGCCGATCCTGGTCGACCAGGCGGAATTCAACCTCGCCGCAACTGCCTATACGCTCTGCCAGCCAAAGACCGCCATTGGCGCGTATCTCGGTGGCGCGCTCTACCTGAACCCCGGACTCCGCGGGCCGCGTACGGCGGCGTTCACGGCGATCTTTCACCAGGAATTCGCGCTCGATGACACGCAGCTCAAGGAGGTCAAGAAGCCTCGCATGGGAGCGAGGCCCTATACGGCAGGGTCGACCTCGAGCTTCGGCGGGGTGCTCAAGTCATTCACGCCCGGCGGTAGCGATGCCAAAGGCAAGAAGATCGCGAACCTCCAGCAGACACTGATCAAGCAAGAGGAGTGCGTGAAGTCGCACTCGACGGGCAGGATCGCGCGAATCACGCCGAACGGCGAGGTCCAGTACGAGCAGGTCTGCGACAAGGCTGCCATTGTCACGCACGATCACACGTGGGACCCATTCGCGGTTTCGGAGCGCAGCGCAACGTGGGTCAAGCCGGGACAGCTGTTCTCTACCGTCGGGGCCAATGGAGAGATGGAGGTAATCGCGGTGTGGTCGAGCAAGACGGCGAAACAGCCGTCGCTGCTGCTCGGCGGCGTCCTCAAGTAGCGACGAGGTTCGGCAGCTCCGAGGACGTGCGGCTGTGACGAGCGGTGAGGAGAGTCGCGCCCTGGGCGACAGCGAGCTCGGGCTGGTCGGCGCGACGGATGCGATCGGCGGGCAGGACCGACGCGACCGTCGCCTGGAACACCGGAATCATCGAGCCGCCACCGACGAGGCCGACGAGGTCGACGTCTTCGGGCGCCCAGCCCGTACGCACGAGCAGGTCCTGGATGACCTCTCGCACGCGATGCATCAGCGTGGCCCACGCGCGCTCCGCGAACGGGCGATCGACGACGGTGCGCAGGTCCTGGCGCTTGCCGTCGGCGGTGAAGGCCTCGCGCATTGCGAGCGGCGTGTTCTCGACGACCGAGAGCTGCCGCTTGACGTTCTCGCAGCGTAGGACGAGCTCGGTCCAGCGCGTGACCTCGCGGGTCATGTCGTAGCGGGTCTTCTTGTAGACGACGCCCGCGATCGTGTTCGCGAGCGCGTCGTCGAGATCGTCGCCGCCGAGCAGGTGGTCGCCGCCGACGCCGACCGGCGTGAAGCGAAGGCCCTGCTGGACGACGGCCGAGACGTCGAACGTGCTGCCGCCGAAGTCGCAGACGATGATGCGGCGGTTGCCGGGATACGAATGGAGGTCGAGCGCGAGGCTCGCGGCGACGGGCTCGGCGATGAGGTCGACGAGCTCGAGGTGGGCGATCTTCGACGCGCGGATGATCGCGTCGCGATAGCCGGGAGGTGCACCGGCCGACATCGTCATCACGGCGCGGCGGATGCGCACGCCGAAGCGCTGCTCGGCGAGCGTGCGGACGTAGCCGATGATCGCGGCGGCGACCTGCTCGGGCGCCTGCGCGCCGGAGCGGAGCTTGAACATCGGCCTGGGCGTCGTGAGGTCGAGCGGCAGGGCGGTCGAGGCGGCGAACCGGCGCACGAGCTCCGACGAGGAATCGAGGCCGAGCAGGCGCTTGACCGAGCGGATCGTGTTCGAGGGCTCGGCGATCTGGTGGGCGATCGCGCGGCGGCCGACGACGCTGTCGCCGCGATCGGGCACGTAGATCACCGACGGGATGACACTGTCGCCCGCATCCTGGACGAGCTCGATGCGGCTTCCGACGAGCACGCCGGCGATCGTCGAGGCCGAGCCGAAGTCGATGCCGAGCACGAGCTCGCGGGTCATGGCGTATCTCCGGTGAGGATCGCGGTCGCGGCGCGGGCGGCATCGGACAGGCCGCCGATGAGGTCGGCCGAGGTGGCGAGCAGGACGAGGCCGCCGATCACGAGGACGCCGGGCAGTGCGATGGAGAACACGTTCGCGGCGGGCGCGGCGCGGCTGATCAGCGCGAGGCCGATGTTGCCGACGAGCGATGCGAGGACGATCGGTGCGGCGAGCGCGAGGCCGTGGCCGAACGCCGAGACGCCTTGCTCGAGGAGGACAGGGCCGAGCAGTGCGATGTGGCCGACGTGCGCGGGGCCGGATGCGGCGCTCTGGACGATCGCCTCGAGGCCGCCGACGGCGAGGAACACGAGGCCGGCGATCGACATCACCATCATGCGCAGCGTGCCCGCCGACTCGCCGGCGTGGATGTCGTACTGCTGCGCGAAGCCGAGGCCGAGTGAGAGGCCGAACAGCTGGCCGGCGACGGCGGCGCGCTGGAGGACGAAGCGCGAGGCGAGGCCGGTGACGAGACCCACGGCGAGCTCGAGGATCGCGACCCCGGCGACGTCGGCGAGTGCGACGCCCGGGCGATTCGGACCGACGGTGGCGACGATCGCGAGCACGAAGATCAGGCGTACCCGGATCGGCACGCCGTTGTCGCCGACGAGCGGCGCCGTCGCGACGAGGCCGCCTGCACGCGCGAGCGTCGCGATCAGCGCGCCGATTTCGGGCTCGGTGAGAGTCATGGGGCAGGAGGCAGGTTCGTGCGGCGCTCTTGGCGCTCGACGTGCGCGGTGAACGACTCGGTCGTGAACTTGCCGAGCTTGTCGAGGCACCAGTGACCCGCGAGCGCGACCACGACGAGCGCGGCGGCGAGCTTGGGGACGAACGTCAGCACGCTCTCCTGCAGCTGGGTCGCGGTCTGGATGACTGCGACGAGCAGGCCGACGGCGAGGCACGCGACGAGGAACGGCGCGGACACCTGGACGCAGACGGTCAGCGCGTTTCGCCAGAGGTCGATGATCTGGTCGGTGCTCACATGCTCGCTCCGCGCAGGAGCGACTGCACGACGAGGTGCCAGCCGTCGACCATGACGAACACGAGCAGCTTGAGCGGCAGCGCGACCGTCGCGGGCGGGACCATCACCATGCCGAGCGAGGTGAGCACCGCGGCGGCGATGAGGTCGATGACGAGGAACGGCAGGAGGATCGTCAGGCCGATCTCGAACGACGTGCGCAGCTCGGAGATGATGAACGCGGGGATCGCGATGCGGAGCGGGACCTCGTCGACCGTCGTCGGGCGCGGCGCGGTCGAGACCTCGTAGAACAGCTCGAGGTCGGACTCCCGGGTGTGACGGAGCAGGAACTCGCGGAGCGGCGGCGTCGCCGCGTCGAACGCCTGTGTTTCGGTCATCTGACCGTCGAGATAGGCCTTGCCGCCGCGGTCGTACATCTCGGTCGCCACGGGTGCCGACACGAAGATCGCCATGAACAGCGCGAGGCCGACGAGCACCTGGTTCGGCGGCGCCGACGGCGTACCGATGCCGGTGCGGACGAACCCGAGGACGACGACGAAGCGGACGAAGCACGTGCAGGACAGGACGATCGCGGGGAGCAGCGTCACCACGGTCATCAGGACGACCATCGTGACGGCACCCATGCCGCCGCCGCTTTGCGTCGCCTGCTGCGCCGCTTGCGTCGCTGTCGCGATCGGATCGTTCATCGACGGGCTCCGGTCGCGGCGAGAATCTCCTTGGCCCACAGCGAGTCGGCGTCGACGTCATCGGTCGCGATGTCCTCGCTGATCTGCGGAACGTTCGTGCGCGCGCGGAGCTTGAGGATACCGGCGACGGCTGGGCTCGACGGGGCGAGCGCCTGTGCCTCGGGCAGCGACGACGCGCTCGGGCGCGGCATCGGGAACACGCCGCTCTCGCGCGTGGTCGTGTATGCGTGGCGCGCCTCGTCGGCGGCCTTCTTCCACGAGCCGAGCATGCGCACGGCCTGCGGCGTGACAGCGACGACCATCTCGCGCTCGCCTGCGCGCAGCCACACGATCTTCGCCTTCGCGCCGAGGCCCTTCTGCGCGATCACTTCGATCGACGATGTGGGCTCGTTCGACGTCTTCTTCTTGCGCTTCATCCACGCGAAGCAGCCAAGGCCCGCGAGCACGAGCGCGAGCAGCATCGGCAGATCCTGGACAATCGACTTCTCGTTCTTCTGCGTCGCGGTCGCGAGCGGCTGCTTCACCGGCGCGGGCTGCGGCTCGGGCTTCGCTTCGGCCTTCGGTGCCTCGAGCGCAGGCGCAGGCGGGGCAACGGCCGGCTTCGCGGGCTCGACTTTCGGCTCGACGGGCGCAGTCGTCGGCACCGGCGCGATCGCCTGAGCCTTCGCGACGAGCTCGGGCGGCAGCGTCGGCTCGGGCAGCACGATCGACGTGCCCGCCGCCGGGACCATGCGCGGCAGCAGCACGTGGAGGTCGTTGCCGACCTGGATCGCCTGCGCGTGCTTCACGAGCTGGACGACGGCGTCGTGCTCGAACCCGACCTTCACGGACAGGACGCGCTTGTCGGGGGCGCCGTCGAGCTCGACGACCTTGATCGTCTTCTCGCCGGTCGGCAGGAGCTTGGGGATCCGCGCGGCAGAGCCGATCGGAATCTCGAGGCGCGACCGGATCGGCCGGATGTTCGTGCTCGTCGCCTTGATGTCGTACGCGATCACCTCGACGGCTTCGCCGCGATCGAGGATCTCGAACTCGGGCTCGGCCGCGGCGGTCGTCGCGCTGGCGCAGATGAACAGGAGTGCGAGGCGCATCTCAGCTGTCCTTTCCGCCGACGAGCTCGACGATGCGGATGCCGCACTTCTCGCCGACTGCGATCGCTTCGGCGCGTGCGACGAGGCGGTTGTTCACGCGCACGTCGAGCGGCGCACCGGTCGGCGTATCGAGCGTGATGATCGAGCCAGGCCCGAGGTGGGCGGCGAGCTCGGAGAGGTTCATGCGGGCGCGGCCCAGCTCGACGGTGACCTCGAGCGGAACGTCGTGGAGGAGCGCTTCGATATCGCGGGGATCGAAGCTCGGGTTGTCGAGGAAATCACTCATGACCGGGTTCCTTGTCCGTGGACGATCGATTCGATCTGCACCGCGAGCACGCCGCGGCATACGACCGGACGTGCCCACGCCTTGAGCACGCCTTCGCAGTAGACGGGGACGCGCGAGTCGACGAACCCGCGCAGGGTGAATTGAGCGCCCGGCTCGAGAGAGCGGAGCTCCTTGAGCTTCATGCGGAGCGTACCGAGCTCGACGATGATCTCGACCGGAACGTTCGCGAGCGCGTTTGCGATCTTCTCGGCGTTCGCCTTGAACGCGGCGAGTGCGGCAGGGCGCGGCGCGAGGACGTCGGGGCGGCAGTAGACCGCGGCGCGGCCGGTGAGCGATCCGCTGAATGCGAGCGCGACGCGAACCACGGTGCGCGCCTCGATGATGCGCGACACGATGCCAACGTCGGCCGACGGGGCGAGCTTGCTGCCCAGGCTATCGAGCCACGACTGGATCCACGCGTCGGCGATCATCTTGCCGGTCGGCTCGAACAGGCGGAGCGCGACCTGGCTCGGCGGGCGATCTGGATCGGCGGTCGGCGCCTGCGCGCCCATACGCTTCGCGGCTGCGACATCGATGATGCCGCCGTGCGCGGAGATCGCGAGCTCGGCGCCGTCGGCACCGGAGAGGCCGGCGATCCAGCCGCCGCGCAGCTCTTCCTTCGCGAGCGTGCCGTCGAGGATCTCGGCGCCGATGATGTCGAGCTGCCATGTTCCGGGCAGGTTCGGCCGGAGCGTCTTGCTCGCGAACCGCGCCGCGCGCGTCGCCAGGTTGATCAGCGCGGGACGCGCGATCTCGGCGATACGGTCATCGGCGATCAGAGCGAGGCGCGTCGGCTCGGCCTGGGCGGGCGTCGAGGTACGACGAGGTGCGCTTTCGCGCATCGCCGCCTGGATGGCTTCCACCTCTTCCGCGTCGAGTTGCGCTTCGCTCACGGACCGGGGCTTGTGCAACGAGTGGGCCGCGTCAATCCCGCGAAACTCCACGCGTCCGTCCCGCCACTATCGGCGGGTCTGACGATCACCTCTTCAGGTTCGTCACTTCGCTCATCATCTCGTCGGCCGTGGTGACGGTCTTCGAGTTCGCCTGGAACGCGCGCTGGTAGGCGATCAGGGTGACCAGCTCGGTGCCGAGGTCGACGTTGCTCGCCTCGAGCGCACCGGAGACCATCGAGCCGCGGCTCCCCGTGCCGGCGACGTCGATCAGCGGCTGCCCCGACGCGTCGGAGATGCCGTACAGGCCGTCGCCCTGGCGAACGAGGCCCTCGGGGCTCGCGAAGTCCGCGAGTGCGAGCTGCGCGAGCTCGCGCTTGTCGCCGTTGTCATAGATTCCCTCGATCTTGCCGTCGGGGTTGATCTTGACGTCGATGAGGTTGCCGTACGCGCGGCCGTCGACGTCGGTGCCGGTGACCGCCGACGAGCCGGCGAAGCTCGTCGTTCCACCGAGGCCGGTGCCGCCGCTCGCCAGGTCGTCGCCGAAGTTCATCGCGATCGCCTGGCTCGGCGTCGCGTTCAGGAAGCTCGCGGTGACCGTGCCGCTCTGCGATGCGAGCTATCCGGAGGCGGAGAAGCTGAGACTGCCTCTCCCGATCTCGGACTGCGTGACGGCGACACCGCCGGTCAGCTCGCCACCGTCGACCATCGCGTGCCACTCGAAGTTACCGCCGCCCTGATTGCTGAAGTAGACCTCGACCTTGTGCGACGCGCCGAGCGAGTCGGTGACGGTGATCGAGGTCGCGTAGCTCGACGTCGCGTTCGGGTTCGTCGGATCCCACGGGGGCGGGACCGCCGAGTTCGCGTCGAGGTTCATCGTCATCTTCGCGGTCGTCGTCGGCAGCGGCGGGCTCTGCTTCGCGCCGAGCTGGAGGTCGCCGATGCTCATCGCACGCGTGCCGTTGGTGATCGTGTAGCCCTGCAGGCGCATGCCCTGCTGGTTGACCATGTAGCCCTGGTTGTCGAGCTGGAACCGGCCGTCGCGCGTGTAGTACTGACCGTCGCGACCGCCGTGATTGCCGCGGACGACGAACATACCGCCGCCGCTGATGCCGACGTCCATCGGGTTGCCGGTCTGCGTGATCGGGCCTTGCTCCCATATCGTCTGGTTGTGGCCGAGGTAGACGCCACCGCCGAGGCGCTGGCCGCCGAGCTCGCCGCCGAGCACGTCGTTGAAGCTCGCGCGCGAGCGCTTGAAGCCGATCGTCGACGTGTTCGCGATGTTGTCACCGACCGTCGAGATCGCGTCGCCGTGGGCCGTGAGACCGCTGACGCCAATGTAGAGACTGTTCGTGATGCTCATGGTTCATGCCTTCTGGCCGGTGGCCGAATCTGACGTGTTGCCAATCGTGTGAATGTCGCCGGGGGCGATCAGGACGCCGCCGATGCGCAGCCGCGGACCTTCCGCGGTGAGCTCGAGCGAGTCGACGCGGCCGTGCCACGAGGCGTTGATCGTCGAGGCGGACTTGCCCGCGTCGACGGAGATCGAGTAGCTGCCGGGCTTGACGGGTTGACCGTTCGCATCCTTGCCGTCCCACGCGACGGACGCCTGCGTCGAGCCATCGGGGATCGGGATGCGGCGGATCTCCTTGCCGTTCGCGTCGGTGATCACGATCGCGGCGTCCTTCGTCGGCGTCGCGGTCTTGACGTCGAGCGGCGGCGGCGTGCCACCGGCCTCGTCGATCGAGAAGCCCGCTGCGGTCGCGTTGCAGTCGCGGCCGACGAGCGACGCGAGGTTCGCATTCGCGACGGCGTTTTGCGCGGTCGCGAGATCGGCGAGCGTGTCGTTCGTCTGCTTCGCCTGCTCGACGCTCGACAGCTGTGCGAGCTGCGCGACCATGTCGGCGCCGCTCGTCGGTGCGAACGGGTCCTGGTACTGCAGCTGCGCCATGAACAGCTTCAGGAACTCGTCCTTGGTGCCCTTCATGCCGGGCGTGCTGGTGGTGTCGGTCGATTGGGTCGACGACGAGACTCCGGTGATGCTCATGCGATCTCCTCCAGGCGGAACTGCTCGGTCTCCTCGCGCTCGTGGGGCTGGTACGCCTCGCGCTCGCGACGGTCGTCGCCGAGCTCGCGCTCGGACGTGAAGCTGGTCAGATCGAGGCCGCGCGCGCGCATCGCGTGATCGAGCGACGCGGCGTTGCGCGCGATCGCCGCGGCGGTCTGATCATCGCCACCGCGGATGCCGACGTTGACCTCGTTGCCGCGCATCGCGACCGTGACGACGACGCGCTCGGGGCCATCGTCGAGCACGAGGTGGACGTGGCTCGGGTTGGGATTCTCGGGCAGCGGCGCGGGCTCGCGAACGGCGACCGCCGCGGTCGGGCCCTTGGGCGGCGCCACGTGCGGTTCTGGCTTCTGCGGCGCGTCGGGCGCGACGGCGATCGCGTCGGGCAGCTCGTCGGGCGTCACCGAGATCTCGAGCGAGTCGTCGTCGTCGATGTCGTCGAGCTCGATCGGCGCGGCCTCGTCGTTGGCGGCCTGCGCGAACGTCTGGATCTGATCGAGCAGCTGGTGCACGGCCTGTTCGATCGGCGTTGTCAGCGACAGCTGCTCGGGCATCGGCGTGATCGGCTGGGGCGCCGGCGGCTTGAACTGGATCAGCGTCGCCGCGACGAGGTCCTGTGCGGTGCGCGTACCATCGTCGCCGGTCGACGTATCGACCTCGGACGTATCACCGGTCGACGCATCGACCTCGGGCGTATCGCCGGTCGACGCATCCGGCTTCGGCATGGTGTCGCGGGCGACCGCGAACATCTCGCCGGTCTTCTCGGCCTTCAGCCCGGGCAACGGCTCGCGCAGCTCCGGCGCAGGCGCGAGGGAGGCTCCGACCATCATCGGCGCCTCGCGGAGATATCGTCGTTCGCGCGCTGCTCGTTCGCGGTCTCGCGCGTGGCGATGCCCTTCTCGAGTCGCTCGACGAGCTTCTCGGCCGCGCGCAGCTGGCGGGCGCGCTCGCGCAGCGCGGCCTCGCTCACGTGGGTCTGCTTCGTCGTCTCCTCGAGCTTCTTCGTCGCGTCGGCGATCGCGAGGCGATGAACGCCGGTGTCCTCGTCGACCATCTCGAGGTCGTAGATCGACTGTGCCCTCGCGAGCGTGACGTGCGCGCCGTCGAGGTGGCGCGCCATCTCTTGTTGCTCGTCCTCGAGCTCGATGCGCGACAGGTCGCGCGCGGCGACCGTGTTCGCATGCGACGCGGCCGCGATGTCGCGGAGGCGAGTGCGAAGGTCGCGGACGCTGCGGGCTGCGCGGGGACGGATCGTCATGACTTGGGCGGCTCCTGGCCGATCGCGCCGGCGAGAGCGCGAACGGTGGCTTCGAAGGTGCTGGGTTCGTGAGGTGCCTGGCGGGCCCACGTGTCGATCGCCTCGCCGAACGCGAGTGCCTGATCGAGGGCGGGATTGACGCCGGGGTTGTACGCGCCGAGTGCTTGCAGCTCCTGGGCCTGACGCCGGCGCGACAGCTGCTCGCGCGCTTTCGTCGCGATGTTCTGCAGTCCCACCGACGAGACCCGGCGTGCGACACGCGACGCGGATGCGAGGATATCGATCGCGGGGAACTGGCCGCGGCCCGCCAATTCTCGCGACAGCACGATGTGGGCGTCGAGCAGCGAGCGCGCCGAGTCGGCGACGGGGTCGGATAGATCGTCACCTTCGACGAGCACCGTGTAGAACGCGGTGATCGAGCCGCCATCGCGGCGAGGCGCGACGCGCTCGAGCAGGCGAGGGAGCGTCGCGAACACGCTCGGCGGGTAGCCCTTCGTCGCGGGCGGCTCGCCGAGCGCGAGGCCGAGCTCGCGGAGCGCCATCGCGAATCGGGTCAGAGAATCGAGGACGAGCAGGACGTTCCTGCCGCGGTCGCGGAAGTACTCGGCGATCGCGGTCGCGGCGAGTGCACCGCGGATGCGCTCGAGCGGAGAGCGGTCGGCGGTCGCGGCGACCATCACCATGCGATCGCGACGGGGGCTCTGCATCAGCTCGCGGACCTCGCGGCCACGCTCGCCGACGAGACCGACGACGATGACGTCGGCCTCCGCGTGGCCGGCGATCTGCTCGACGAGCACGCTCTTGCCGCAACCGGCGCCGGCGAAGATGCCGACGCGCTGGCCGCGGCCACAGGTGAGGAGGCCGTCGATCGCGCGGACCTTCGTGTCGAAGCGGAGGTCGACCTGGCCGCGCTCGTCGATCGGCAGCGCGCCGCCGTCGAGCGGGACGCGGTCGCTGCAGCGCGGCGGCGGCAGACCGTCCATCGGCTCGCCGAACGGATCGATCAACCGGCCGATCAGCGCGTCACCGACGGCGAGCGACGACATCGCTCCGCGCAAGCGGACCGGCGCACCGGGCACGATGCGGCGGGCGGGCGACAGCGGAATCGCGAGCAGCGTGCGGTCGCGGAAGCCGACGACCTCGCACAGGATGTCGCCGACCTCGGAGTCGATCGCGACGACGTCACCGAGCTTGGCGCCGGTCATCGCGATCTGGACGATCGTGCCGGCGACCTCGATCACGGCGCCGACCGGCTGCGGGACGAGGCTGTGCGCGACCCAGCCGCGCATCGCCTCGGCGAGCCCTGCCTGGCCGACGGCGTTCACGCTTTCTCCAGCGCGGCAGCGATCGCCTCGCGCAAGTCGGCGAGCTTGTGATCCCACTGATGGCAGAGCTCGAGCGTCGACGACGACAGGCGCAGGTCGCCGGCGCGCATCGACGGGTCGGCGACGATCGTGAGCGGTGCGTCGCCGGCGAGCTCCTTCAGCTCGTCGACGTGCGCGGGCGTGACATGTGCCGTCGCGGGGCCGGCGCTCTTCGCGAGCCACGCGCGGACGATCGGCGCGTACAGCTCGGCCGGCGTCGCGGTCTCGGTCCACGCGGAGACGACCGCGGCGGCCGCGGCGGCGATCTTGTCGATCGCCGGCTCCTTCAACGCATCTCGTGCCGACGTGAACGCGGCGATCGCGCTGGCGAGGCGCGCGCGGAGCTCGGCGACCTCGGCGAGGCCCTCCTCGCGACCCTTGTCGCGCGCGGCGTCCTCGATCGCCTTCGTATCGATCGCAGGAGCGGCAACGGGTGCCGGCTCCGCACCGCGCGGTGACCACGGCGACGTCGCCGGCGCGGTCGGCACGGCGGTGAGCGCGCTGCCGAGCGAGCGGGGCGCGCTCGTCGACGGAATCGTCGACAGAAACGGCCGGACGTCGCTCACTCGCTACCTCGCTCGGGCATCGTCAGCTTGCCTTCGCTCGCGAGCTTCATCGCGGCTTCGACGACCTCGCGCTGCGCGGCCTCGACCTCCGACAGACGCTTCGGCGCGGCGGCACCGAGGTCGTCGCGGAGCGTCGCGGCGGCGCGTTGCGACAGCGACGACAGGAAGTGCTCGCGGAGCTCCGGCGTCGCGGTCTGCAGCGCGACGACCAGCACCTCGCTCTGCACCGAGCGGAGCAGGCCGCCCATCTCGCGCGTCGCGATGCGCTGGAGGTCCTCGAACGTGAACATCGCTTCGCGGATGCGCGACGCGGCGTTCTCGTTGGACTCGGAGATCACATTGAGCAGCTCGTCACCCTCGTCGCTCGACAGCTCGTTGACGATCGCCGCGGAGAACGCGAGGCCGTCGAACTCGGAGCGCGGATCGGTCGCCGCGAGCCCGCCGGCAGCCTCGAGCGCGCGGACGAGGCTCTCGGACGCCTCGTGCACCGCGTGCTCGGGAATCTCGTCGAGATCGCTGATGCGCGTCGCGAGGTCGGCCGCGACCGGCCTCGGCATGAGGCTCAGGATCTTCGCGGCGACGCTCGGCGCGAGCTGGGTCAGCACGACCGCGGCGATCTGCGGATGCTCCTCGCCGAGGAGCTGGGCGAGCGAGTTGGCGCGCGCGGTGCGCAGGAGCTGCAAGGGCTCCGACGCCGGCGGCGCCTCGCCGAACAGCTTCTGCGCCTTTTCGGAGCCGAACGCGCGGTCGGCGAGCTTGCGGACGTACTTGTTGCCGCCCGAGCGGACCATCGCGAGCGGATTGACGAGACTCTTCTCGTACTCGTCGAGCACGCGCGCGATCGTCTCGCCGTTCACCTCCTCGAGCTCGTCGACGGCATCGACGAGCTTGCGCACGTCATGCTCCGCCATGCGCGAGAGCACCAGCGTCGCGACCTCTTCGTCGAGCGAGAGCAGCGCGATGGCGGCTTTGTGCGGTCCGGGAAGATTCAGCGGCTGGACGCTCATTACTTGGCTCCCTTGGCGGCGGGCGTTGGCTTCGGCGGCGGCTCGGAGAGCCACGCGGTGAGGACTTCGGCGGCGCGCTCGACATCGGCGCGGACGGCCGCGAGCACGCGGTCACGTGTCGAGCCACCCGGCGGCAGCGCAGGCTTCTCGAACGCCGGCGGCAGTGCGGCGTCCTCGTCGTGCGACTGGCGCGCGTCGAGTGCACGCTCGAGCTCGACGACGGGCGCGGGCAGCGCGAGCGACCCGGGCTTTTCGTCGAGCAGCTTCTTCTTCGCCTTCTTGCTGCGCATCACGAGAATGACAGCGGCGATCAGGACGAGCAGGCCACCACCGGCACCGATCGCGATCGGCAGCGGCACGGGCAGGAGCTGCTCGGCGGGCTTGGCGGCGGCCGCATCGCCGGCCGTGGCCTCGGCGTCGGTGACGAATGGAATCGAGCGCACGTCGATCTTGTCGCCGCGCGCGTCGTCGATGCCCGCGGCCTGGCGCGCGAGCGCGGTCAGCTCGGCGAGCTCCTGCTCCGAGCGAGGCGCGGCCTTGCCGTCGGCGCCGGCCTTGTAATCGACGACAACCGCGAGGAAGAGCTTCGCGAGCTGCGCGTCGGGCTTCTTCACCTGACGCACGGTGCGGCTGATCTCGAAGTTCTTCGTCTCCTGCAGGCGGCCGTTCCCGATCGGCGCCGCGCTGCCGCCGCCGGTGCCACCCGCGGGCTGCGCGCCCGGGAGGTTGCCGCGCGTACCTGCGACCCCGCCAACACCGTCGAGTACCGTCGGGTCCATGCCCTCGACGGTGCGCGTCTCGCTGCGCAGCACCGGATTCGTGTTGTCGAACAGTTCCTGGGTCTCGCTGACCTCGCGATCGTCGACGACCGCGGTCGTCACCACCCACACCTTGCCGGGGCCGACGACGCGCTCGAGCATCGACCGCACGCGCGACGTCACCGACTGCTCGATCGCGAGCGACTTGTTCGCCGCGGTCGGCTCGGCGCCGTCGAGCAGATTGCCGTGGTTGTCGACGATCACGACGGACTCGGCGCGCATGCCCTCGACGCTCGCCGCGACGAGCGAGCGGATGCCGCGCACCTGATCGGGCGTGAGCTGCTGACCGGGATAGAGGTGGAGCGCGACCGACGCAGTCGCGCCTTCCTCGCGGTCCTTGAACACGCTGCGCTTGCCGAGCGCGAGATGGACGCGCGCGTTCTGGACCTGCGCGAGCGCGGTGATGCTGCGGGCAAGCTCGCCCTGCAGGCCGCGGCGGAAGTTCACCTGCTCGGCGAAGCTCGACTGGCCGAGGTGCGAGCCATCGAACAGCTCGAGGCCCTTGCCGATGCGCGGCAGACCGGCGGCCGCGATGATCGCGCGCGCCTGGTCGAGCTTCTCGGTCTTGACCTCGACCTTGCCGTTCGCGAGGCGCACCGGCATGCCTCGCTGCTCGAGGACGGCGAGCATCTCCTGGTTGTCGTCGGGCGATGCGCCGTCGGCGACGACCGCGTATGGCGCGTCGGAGCTGACGAGCCGCGTGACGAGCACGAAGCCGAGCACGCCGACGACGACGAGCAGCGCGAGCATGCGGCGGCCGCGCGACTGCTTGCCCCACAGCTCCTTGAGCTGGTTGATGACGGCGCTCGGTCCCTGGGTCGGTGCGTCGGCCATGGCTTACACCTGGGTGTTCATGAGCTCGCGATACGCTTCGACGGCCTTGTTCTTCAGCGTCGTCGCGAAGCGCAGCGCGATGTTGGCCTTCTCGGTCGCGATCATGACCTCGTGGATGCCGACGCTCTGATCGCCGTTGGCGAACTTCTCCGACGCGGTCGCCGCGTTCGTCTCGAGCTCGCGCGCCTCCGACAGCGCCTTGCCAAAGCCGCCGCCGACGTCGGCGCCCTGCACCGGCTTCGCGCCGCCTTCGATCGACGGAACGACCGGGAGCTGGATCGGCGAGATACTCACTTGCCGATCCCCAGCGCGCGCTCGGCCATGTTGACGGCGGTCGACATCGTCGTGATGCCGGCCTCGTAGGCACGCGAGGCGGTGATCATGTCGACCATCTCCTCGACGGGGTTGATGTTCGGATACGCGACGTAGCCCTGCGCGTTCGCATCGGGATGGCCGGGGTCGTACTCGAGCCGCGGCGGCGCGGTGTCCTGCGTGATCTGCTGGACCTCGACCGTCTTCACCGCGTTCGAGAACGGCGTGTTCGCCGCGCTCGGTGCGTTCGCCGCACTCAGCACGACGTCGCGCCGCTGGTACGGACCGCCGTTTGCGCTGCGCGTCGTCTGCGCGTTCGCGAGGTTCGAGGCCGCGACGTTCATGCGCGTGCGCTGAGCCGACAGGCCCGACGCCGAGACTTCCATCGCCGAGAAAAAGTCGATCGAGTTGCTCATCAGGTGCCGTCTCCCGCGGCGTAGCGAAGCAGCGCGATGCGCCGCGAAACGAGCTCGGATGCGGTGGCGTAGCGGGCGCGGTTGGCGTCGATCTTCGAGAGCTCGCGCTCGAGCTCGACCGCGTTGCCATCGGGGCCCTGGAGCTGATCGGTGTCGGCGAACGTCCGGACGATGCCGCTACCCGCCGGCCCGGACGCGATGTGGCCGTCCTGCGTGACCGCGAGCTGCGCACTCTCGGTGGCGGTCGTGCGCTCGAGATCGAGCGGCTTGTAGCCCGGGGTATCGAGGTTCGCGATGTTCCCCGCGAGCACCGTGTGGCGCTCGCGATGGAACGTCAGCGCCGACTGCAGCGTATCGAGGGTTCCGAACGTCACGGACACGGCTGCCCACCTCAGCAAGCCGCGGGCCGATCTGGACCGAGGAGATCCGGAGACTTGGCGAATCCGCCGATCGCGGGCGTCGGCAGGCTTGACGCTTGCCGGACCTGGCCGAGGTAATTCTCGTGACCGATCCGATCGCCAGCGCCGTGTTCGGCCTGCTGTTCGACAGCAGCCCCGACGCGGCGTTCATCGTGCGCCGGGACACCGGAGTCATCGTGTCGGCCAATGTCGGTGCGGCGGACCTCCTGCTGCGCGACATCGACTCGATCGTCGGCATGGCGCTCGCGGACCTCTCGTTCGAGCCCGGCCGCGACCTGCTCGCGCCTGGCCACTACGAAGACGTCGGACTCCGCCGCGGCGACGACTATCCGGTGTTCGTCGAGCTCCGCGTCTCGCACGTCGACACCGCGGAGCACGGCCCGCTTGTCGCTTACCTCGCGCGCGACATCTCCGAGCGCAACGTGCTCGAGCGCGAGCTGGTCGCCAAGCACACCGCGCTGATCGGCGCCTACACCGACCTCGAGCGCGCGCACAAGCAGCTCGCCGAGGCGCAGGCCCAGCTCGAGAGCAAGAGCCGCGAGGTCGCGCTGCTCGCGTGGCGGGCTGCGATGGGCGAGCTCGTCGGTGGCATCGCCCACCACCTCAACAATCCCGTCGGCGCGCTATCGAGCACCGTGCGCCGGCTCGTTCAGATCACCGCCGCGATCCCCGCCGAGCACCGCAGCGAGCCCGAGCGCCTGCTCGGCCGCGTCTCGCAGCTCGTCCAGCGCATCGAGAACAACGTCGCCGCGATCATCGCCGCGACGAAGAGCAGCAAGGAGGGTCACCGTCCCGACCTCCCGCCCGAGCTCGCGAACGTGCAGTCGACGTTCGTCGAGCGCCTGGAGCTGACTCCGCGCAAGGAGCCGCCATGAAATCGACCGCTCGCATCCTCGTCGTTGACGACGACGCTCACGTCCGTGAAGCTCTTGTCGACGAGCTGTCACAGAACTACCGCGTCGAGGCCGTCGCGTGCGGCAGCGAGGCGTTCGACGTCCTCGCATCGAACCAGTACGACGTCGTCATCAGCGACCTCAAGATGCCCGACCACGACGGCATCGAGGTCCTCGAGTTCGCGCGCAAGCACCAGCGCGACGCGGTCCGTGTCCTGCTCACCGGCTACGTCGACGAGCGCGCCCAGCGTGCGCTGCTCACGCCGAACGCGCCCTACAAGGTCGGCAAGCCGTGGCACGACGAGATCGATGTCGTCGTCCGCCGCGGCCTCGAGCAGCGCGACCTCGCGCGTCGCCTGTTCGCTTCGGTCGAGGATGCGCTCAGCCTCGCGAGCTTCGACGACGAGCTCGCCGCCACGCACTCTCCGCTCGAGCTCGCCGAAGCCCTCGTGCGCCGCGCACTCACTGTCGAGGGCGTCATCGCGTGTGCGGTCGCCGTCCGCACCAACGGCGCCGACCATCCGTTCTTCGGCGGGGCCGTGCCGCGCGAGGGCGGCGGTTGGTTCATCGATCTCCCGCTCGACGAGGATGGCTCGCTTCGCCTGCGCGCCCGCGGCGTGACCGAGGCGGCGCGCGAGATCATCCAGTACATGGCGCATCGCGCGCAGCGCACGTTCGGCGTCCTCGAGGCGCGCGTCGTCACGCTGCCGACGCCGGCAGCCTCCGGCGGTGCACGCCTGAACCAGCTCATGCGTCAGGCGACGCTCGGTGCGCTCACCGGCTCGCTACTCCACGACCTCGCGTCGACGATGCAGGCGCTCACGGTCGCGCTCGACAACGTGTCGACGTTCGCCGAGAGCGCGAGCGAGGACCTCCAGGGCGCGGTCGCCGAGGCGGTCGCCGCCGGCGGTGAGGCGGTGCAGCTGTTCGTCCAGATGCGCAAGTTCATCCGCAACGGCGAGGTCCAGCTGAAGCCGATCGCGGTCACGACACTCGTCGAGCGCGCGATCAAGCTCGCCGGCCCGTACGTCCGCGAGCGCGCGACGCTGCGGATCGGAGAGCTGCCGCAGACCAGCCTCGCCGTCACCGAGGCGCTGTTCCTCCAGGTCCTCGCCAATGTCCTGCGCAACGCTGCGAACGCGTCGCCGCAGGGCGGAGCCGTCGACCTCGCCGTGAAGCTCGTCGAGGACGAGATCCAGTTCACGGTGATCGACGACGGCCCCGGCGTCGCACCGGAGATCGCCGACACGATGTTCGAGCCGTTCGCGAGCACGACCAACGGCGGCACGGGCCTCGGCCTCGCCATCTCCGCGTATGTCATGCAGATGCTGTCGGGCCGCATCAACTACCGCAAGGCTCCCGAGCGCGGGGCCTGCTTCACGGTTGCGCTACCGACGGCACCGCGCGAGTAGTAGAGTCGCAGCATGCGCGCCGCCTCGGTGTTGGTCGTCATTGCAGCATGTGGGCCGGGTTCTCGTGATTCGTCCATCGGCATCGATGCCGCGACACAGGTCGACGCTTCGCCCGAGCCGGATGCGGCCTGGTTCGAGACGCGCTACCCCAGCGGCGCCATCGCGGGTGCGCACCGCGTGGTCTGGACGCAGCAAGGGGAGCCCTGCACCCTCCCGCTCCGGTGTTTCGGTCCAGCCGGCCCGACGCTATCGATGCGCGACTTCTCGACCGGTGTGGTCACGACGCTGTTTCAGGACTCCAAGGGAGCCGAAGCGCTCGCCGGCGACGAGGATGAGGTGTTCCTGGTCCTTACTGGGTTGGAGACAAATATCCAACAGCAGTACGTAGCTCGCTTTCGCCCTGGCATCAGCACGGCGCCGGAGCCGATGTCGGCACCTGGCGGCCATATCACGCTCCTGTTCGTCGATTCGACCTACGTATACTGGCGGGTGGAAAACACGGCCGCGGTGGTTCGCGCGTCACGCAGTGGCGATGGCAGCGACGCGACCATCCTTTCGATGGGCGGCTTCGTCCCGAGCTTTTCGTTCAATGGCTATTACTGGACGGACAGGGTTCGCGTGCCGATCGCTGGAGGACCGGTCGAGGTGCTGTCATCGATCGACGTCTCCTTTCCGATCGCGACGCCCGACGGCATCTACGCGGCGAAGGCTGTCGACGACACCACCTGGAGCATCGGCGTCCTCGGTACCGACGACGTGTATCGCCCTGTCGTTACCGACATTCCGAAGGAGAAGCGGCCGTACGTCCTGACCGTCGACGGTGGCGAGCTGTTCTGGACGACTCTGTCCTCCGGGCTCTATCACGCCCGTGCCGGTGACTCGACGTTCTCGACCGTACTCCAGAACATGCCTCCGTTCGAACCGTTCGCCGTGACCGCCGACGAGATCCTCTACAACTTCACGCGCAACGGCTACCAGACGGCGCCGCGCTGATCCGGCGGGTGCATAATCGCCTCGTGCGTATCGCCTGCCTGCTCGCACTGGCTGCATGTAACCACGCGTCTTCGATGACGCCCGATGCTTCCTCGGGCGACGCACCGGCGTCCACCCCAGACAGTCCGGCCGACGCGCCCCAGCCGCCGCCGGCGCGGATCGCCGGGATCAACTTCCCGCCGACCCAGGGCACGACGAATGCCGGCGCGTTCCTGCCGGGCGTCTACAATTACGGCTACACCGACGCGCAGATCGCAGCAGCCAACGCGACGTTCACCGCGATGCGCCTGCCGATCAACGTCGAGTCCGCCAACGATCCGGTGACGCTCGCGAAGCTCCGCTCGTACGTCGACCAGTTCGCGGGGCAAGCCGCGATCATCGCCATGTTCGACACGACGACGGATCCGACGGGCCAACCTCATGCCGACGGTCTGCCCGACATCGCCAGCTTCGGCAGCGCATGGGCGAAGGTCCACGCCGCGTTCGCCACGTACCCCAACGTTCGCTACGAGCTCTTCAGCGAGCCGTTCGGCTACTCGGCGGCGACTGCCGCGCAGTACCTCGCCGATATGCAGCAGATCATCATCGCGGCCGATCTGCCCGCGGCCAGGGTCATCCTCGACGGTGTCGGCTATGCCGACGACGTCGCCGCGGTCGCGAACGTCGGCTGGACAGGCGACCTCGCGTATCACTTCTATCCGAACTGGCTGTCGTCGAACCGCACGCAGTCGAATTACTCGAACTTCATCCAGGGCAAGCTCGCCGGTCTGTCGTCGCGCGTGTGGATCACCGAGTTCGGCGCCAATCTCTCCATCCAGGGGAACACCTGCTACGAGACCTACATCGACGGCATGCCGTCGCCGAGCGCCGACGTCGACGCGCTACGCGGGCTCGACGATGCGCTACGCGCGTTTCGCGCCGCCAACGCGCCGATCAAGGGCGCGTTCTTCTGGCACGGCTGGCACAACGGCGATAGCTACGACTACTGGGACGGCACCAATGCCGAGGGCGCGTGCAAGGTGCGGTTGATCCACGCGAACTATTAATCGAGCAGCGACAGGAACACCTTCGATCGCTCGAGCTCTCTGCGTGCACGCGACGCGATCTGGTCGCGCGTCGCCGCCGACAGGCCGTTGCGTGCGAACAGCGCGTTGCCGTCGGTCTCGTCGCCCTCGGCCATGCCGTTGTCGCCGAACGACTTCGCCGCGATCGACGACAGCTGGTCGGCCGCGGTCACGATCTCGGTGATCGTTCTCAGGTTTGGCGCGAGACGGTCTCGCACGGCCTGCTGGTGGATGCCGTGATGCTGCTCGATTGGCGTCGAGAGCGTCGCGGGGAACTTCCACTGGCGCGCGAGTCGGCTGCCGATGAGGTCGTGCGGCGCGAGGCCGTGGCGCTTCTCTGCCTCGTGCAGCGAGATGCCCTGGGTCTTCATCGACTCGAATGCGGCTGCGAGGCTCTCGGGATCGACCTTCGCGAGCGCGATCTTGCCCATGTCGTGAAGGAGGCCCGCGGTGAAGCACACACCGGGGTCGGAGAAGCGCAGCTCGGTCGCGAGCTCGCGCGCCCCGGTCGCGACGATCAGCGAGTGCATCCACATCGAGCGCACGTCGACGATGCCGTCCTTGCCCTTGAGCGTGTCGAGGACCGAGATGCTGAGGACGAGCTGGTAGAGCGTGTTGAACCCGACGAACGGGATCGCGCGCGCGACGTCCGCAACGCCGCCTGGAATGCCGAAGTACGGCGAGTTGACGAGGCGCAGGAGCTTCGCCGACGTCGCCGGATCGGAGCGCAGGATCTCGGCGACCTGGTTGACCGAGACGTTCTTCGAGTGGACGACCTCGCCGATGCGAAGCGCGACGATCGGCAGGGTAGGGAGACTGTCGAGCGCCTTGCTGATGCGGTCGGTCTCGCCGCTCGATGGCTTCGGAGTCTCGGGCTGCATCAGTCGCCTCCGCGCACCGCAAAACCGAGGACGAACTGGACCTGGACCTCGGTCTCGTCGGCGGGCAGGCCCGTGCCGGCGAAGTATGCGGTCAGCGCGACGTCGCCGCAGATCGCGAGCGAGCGGCCGAAGCACGAGCCGGCGGCGGCCTGCGCGCCCCACAGCGTCTCGGGCGCGAACATCCACACGCCACCGCCGGAGAGGCGAACGGGAAGCTCGCGCATCTCGAGGCGCGCGCCGGCGGTGACGCCGACGCCGGAGCGTTCCTTCGCTTCGCCGACAAGCCCGCCGTAGGCGAACGCGTGCGGCTCCTCGTTGATCGCGACGGCGCCGAGTGCGGCGAACGACAGCGGGCCGGGCTCGGTCTCCGCCATGTGGGCGGTGCCGCGGCGCGCGATGCCGTAGCCGAGCTGCAGCTCGAGCTCCCACGTCGGTTCCGCCTCGTCGGCTTCACGCTTGAGGCTCGGCTCGGCCGAAGCGACGGTTGGGACCAGGAGGAGAAGGATCGCGAGGCTACGCATGTGCGGCGCTAGCGCAAGCGGCGTGCCCGGTCGGCGATGCCGGGTTTCGCTCACTTGGCGTGTTCGCCGCCGTCGTCGGCAGGCGGAGTGTCGGCAGGTTTGGCGACAGGCTCGGCCGGCGCGGGGAGCGCCGCCGCAGGGTTGGCGAGTGTGGCGTCGATGTTGTCGACCCTCACCGCCTTGTCGGCGGCCTCGGTGACGCGCAGGAGGAACGACAGGCGGCGGTTCTGACTTGCGAGTGGATTCTGCGGGTCGTAGAGCTGCGTCGAGGCGCGCGCGTAGAGGCCGACGATCTGCGAGCCGGGCACGCCGTTGCCCTCGAGGATCTCGCGAGCGGCGGCGGCGCGCTGGTACGACAGGTCCCAGTTGTTGAGCTTGCTGCCGTGCGCGAACTTGCGCGCGTCGGTGTGGCCGTTGATCTCCACCGGGCGGCCGACCTTCACGACGATCGGTGCGAACGCCTTGAGGAACCGCTGCATCGCCGGCGTGAGCTTCGACGATGACAGATCGAACAGGAGGCCCTTGTCCTCGTCGACGGTCTCGATCAGCACGCCCTCGGGCGTGATCTTGATCTTCACGTTCTTGATGACCTCGGCCATCTCCGAGTCGATCGCCGCGAGCCGGCCGAGCTTGTCGGAGATCTGCTTGGCCGCCTCCGCGTTCGAGTCCATCGATGCTTGCTCTGCGGATGGCGGCGGCACCCCCGCCTCCTCGATCACCGACGGCTTGATCTGCGCCGCGGTGTTCATCGCGAGCTCGCCTTCGGGGAGGATGCCGGAGCGGAAGTAGTTCGAGATCTCCACGCGCGACTTCTGGTCGGTCGATGCGAGGAGCCACATCACCATGAACAGCGCCATCATCGCGGTGACGAAGTCCGCGTACGCGACCTTCCATGCACCACCGTGGTGGCCGTGACCGCCTTCGACCTTCTTGTAGCGGCGCGCCATGGCTTAGCCCACCGACTGGAGCGCCTTGTCGAGCTCCTGGAAGCTCGGGCGCTCGTCGGAGAAGATCATCTTGCGACCGAACTCGACGGCGGTCGGCGGTGCGACGCCGCGAGCGCTCGCGATCACGGCGGCCTTGATGACGTTGAGGTAGCGGATCTGGTGGACCTCCTGCGTCTCGGCGTTGTTCGCGAGCGGCTGGAGGATGCCGTAGCAGACGAGGATGCCGAGGAACGTACCGACGAGCGCGGCGGCGACGTGGTGACCGATCACTGCGGGGGGCGCATCCATGTGGCCCATCGTGACGATGATGCCGAGCACCGCGGCGACGATGCCGATGCCGGGCAGCGCGTCGCCGATGACCTTGACGAGGCCGGTCGCGAGGTGACCCTCGGCCTTCAGCGTATCGAGCTCGGCGTCGAGGAGCTGCTCGAGCTCGTCGGGCGCGATGCCGTTGACGATCTGCTGCAGCGCCTCGGCCAGGAACGTGCGCGCGTGGTGGTGCTTCTTGATCGACGGGTACTTGTTGAACAGATCGGACTTCGCCGGTTCGTTGACGTGGGTCTCGAGCGCCAGCACACCCTGGCGGCGGGCGAGCATGAACAGCTCGTACTGGAGCTTCAGGAGATCGAGGTAGTCCTTCTGCGACGGGATGTTCTCCTTGATCGCCGTCTTGAGCGCGTGCGCGACGCGCTTCTTCATCTTGCCGGGCGACGAGGTGATCAGCGTACCGATCGCCGCGCCGAGGATGACGATGAACTCCGACGGCTGGATCAGCACGCCGAAGTGCCCGCCTGCGACGGCGAAGCCGCCGCAGACCGCGGCCAGCACGAACAAGATTCCTGGAATCGCCACGTTCCTAGAGGTCGGCCACGTTCGAAACCAGTGAAGGCACCGTCAACGCAGCGTCAACCTCGCCGGCAGTGCAGGTAGGACATCGGCCAACTCTCCGTGATCTCTCGGGTCGGTGATGGCATCGCGGCTGCAGAACGCGCCGGCATGGACCGCAGCCGTACCGTCACAACGCCGTTCAGCTCGCAAGCACCGATCGACGACAGCCGCCTCGGCAGCTACGTGATGATCGCGCTGCTCGCGCGCGGCGGCACCGCCTCGATCTATCTGGCGGAGCACATCCCGACCGGCAAGCGCGTCGCGCTGAAGCTGCTCGATCCGATGTTTGCGAAGCGTACCGATATCGTCGCGAGGTTCCTCGCCGAGCATCAGGTGTCGCGCGCGGTCCGCCATCCGGGCCTCCTCGAGATCAGCGTTTCCGATACGAGCGCGAGCGGCGTGCCCTACATCGTGATGGAGCTGCTCGACGGCGAGAGCCTCGGCGCGCTGCTCGATCGCGGCCTCGTCGACATGCGCGCGATCCTCGCGATCGGCACCCAGATCGCGTGCGCGGTCGCGGCGATGCACCGCGCCGGCTATGCCCACTGTGACCTCAAGCCCGAGAACGTGTTCGTGCTCTACGACGAGAATGCGACCGGCTGGCCGCCGAAGGTCAAGGTCATCGACTACGGCGTGTCGCGCCGCACCGACGCCCTACCCGACGAGGACGGCACCGTCTCGGGCACGCCCGCCTACATGCCGCCCGAGCAGTGGGCCGGCGCACCGTCGGCAAAGTCCGATGTCTACGCGCTCGGCTGCATGCTCTACGAGCTGGCGACCGGCGAGCAGCCGTTTCACGGCACCCTGCCGCAGCTGCTCATCCTCCACACCGAGCAGCTGCCGCAGCGCCCGACGGCGTATCGCTCGGAAATGTCACCTACGTTCGAGAACCTCGTCATGCGGATGCTCGCGAAGGACCCCGACATGCGCCCGACGATGGATGAGGTCGAGCAAACGCTGCCACTGGCCGGTATCTGCCGCAAGCCGACGCTCCGTGGCTATGCCCCGATGCTCGCGGCAGGCTGACTCGTGTACGATGTATGTGAATGCGCTGGCTTCCGCTAGTAGTGCTCGCGGGCTGCAGCTTCTCGCACGGTTCGGCTCCGCTCACCTCTGACGCTCAGACAAGCGACGACGACGGCTCGGTCGTCATGGATCCCGATGCCGGTGGCGTCGTGGAGATCGATGCGCCGCCGCCGGATCCGACACGCGTCCGCGCGATCGCGCTCAGCGGCGCGCAGGTGATCGGCGGCCCGCACGCGAACTTCCCGCTGCTCGTGTCGCTGTCGGCGACCTGGTTGCGGCCGAGAGCGAACGGCGGCGACGTGAGCCGCGCCGACGGGTTCGACATCTATTTCTCCTCGGATCAGGCCGGCGCGATGAAGCTCGCGCACGAGGTCGAGAGCTACGTGCCGGCGTCCGGCGAGCTGATCGCCTGGGTGAAGGTGCCGTCGCTGACCGCGTCGACGACGATCTACATCCACTACGGCGATCCGGGACTGACGACCGATCCGCAGAACGTCGCCGGGGTGTGGAGCGCCAACTATCAGGGCGTGTTCCACCTCGACAGCGCCGTGGACTCGACGGGCAAGAACACGGCGGCTGCGATGACCTCGGGCACCGTCGCCGGGCGGATCGGCAAGGCGCGGTCGTTCGACGGCGCCGACGACGTGATCGACCTCGGGTCGGCGAGCGCGATCGACAACCTGTTCTCCGGCGGCGGCACCGCCGAGGCGTGGTTCTACGCGACGACCTGGGGCGAGTCGTCGCACGGCCGCATCTTCGACAAGGGTCACGATACCGGCTGGTCGCTGTGGGTCGACAACGTCGAGGTGCAGCAATCGATGGGCTTCCTCCACGGCGGCGGCGGCAACAGCTGGGGGTTCTGGAGCTCGCCGGCGCAGTCGGTGACGCTGAACGCGTGGCACCACGTCGCGGTCGTCTACAACAAGAACACGTCGGGGAACAACGCGACGCTCTACCTCGACGGCAGCGCGGTCACGACGACGCGCATCGACAACCCGAGCGGCACGATGGACGACGACAGCAGTCACTCGCTCGGCGCGGGCAACCGAGCCGCCACCGATCGCGCATTCGAAGGAATGCTCGACGAGCTTCGTCTGTCGTCGAGCACGCGCAGCGCCGGCTGGATCGAGACCGGGTTTCGCAACCAGAGTAGCCCCGGCACGTTCTACACGGTCAGCGCGCCGCTCTAGGCAGCGCGTCCGATCACGACCACGAACATCGGGATCGGACCGAAGTGCGTTTGCAAGGGAGTGACGGAGATCTGCTCTGTCGGTCGAACGTGACCGACGACGAAGATCGGAAGGCCGAGCTCGAGGTCGACACCGCTGGACGCCATGCGCCGCTTCATCGAGCCGGCGAACATGTTGAGCGCCTCGCCGACGGCATCGGCCACGTCCGGTTCGGACAGCGCCGCCGGATCGTCCGACTGCAACATCGCAGCGGCCAGGCGCCGGCAGTCGTCCATCGTTCCAACGAGCGCGATCTCGAGGGCCGACGGACCGCCGAGGAGCGAGATGTGAGGTCCGACGAGACCTCTCACCTCCACGGGATCGACGGGTGCCCCGACGGTCGCGCCGTCGAAGCCGAGCGCATAGGTCGCGATCTCGGCGGCGGCAGCTCCGATGGCATCACGCCAATGACTGATTGCAAACGGGACGGGGGACTTCATCGCAGCTCCTTGCGGTTCGGCTGATACCAGACGGCTTTGTTGGCACCGGTGCAGCGCTCGAGATCGACGTCGATCCCGAGTGTCGTCTCGGCACCGCCGAGGATCACGGCGCCGTCAGGGGACAGCGCGCGCCGCATGCGCGAGAGGATGTCTCGCTTGGTTTCGAGATCGAAATAGATGAGGACGTTGCGAACGAGAAGAACGTCGATCGGCGGCAGAGGCGGGAACTGCGTGGCGAGGTTGATCTCGCGCAGGTCGAGCATCGCGCGCAGCTCCGGGCGGACCTGATATTCGCCGCCGACCATGGTCATGTACTTCGCGAGCATGGTCGCGGGCAGGCCACGGCCGACCTCGAACTGCGAGTACGTGCCCCGTTCCGTGCGCGCCAGCATCTCTCGCGAGATGTCGCTCGCGACGATACGGACGCGACTCGCGGCCTGAGGGAAGTGCTCTCGAATCAACATCGCGAGCGAGTACGGTTCCTGTCCGCTCGATGCAGCGGCACACCAGATCGTCAATCTGCGGTCGGGGCGCGATGCAAACAGCTTCGGCAGGATCTCGGTGCGAAGCGCCTCGAACGGACGCTGATCGCGGAAGAAGCTCGTCTCGTTGGTCGTGAGGAGCTCGACGACGCGCCGGTGCAGCTCGCCGAACGGACGCGAGCGCAGCTGCGCGACGAGGTCCTCGGTCGCGCTGTGGCCTTGCGAGCGAGCGAGGGACGTGAGCCTCGATTCGGCGAGATACTCCTTGCCGGGCTCGACGACGATGCCCGCCTGCTGCTTGACCATCTGGCGGATGTAATCGAACGATGCAGCCTGCATCAGCGGCCTCCTTGCGCGGCCGAGCGCGGCAGCGATCCGCGCTGAACGCGCTGGACGATTTCGGGTGCGATGTCAGCGAGCGGGAGGACGGCGTTCGCGAGTCCAGCGCGCGCGACGGCGCCAGGCATTCCCCAGACGACGGAGCTCGATTGGTCCTGTGCGACCACCGAGCCACCGGACGCGCGGATGTGCTCGCAGCCGCGCTGGCCATCATTCCCCATCCCCGTCAGCACGACCGCGAGAGTGCCGGCGCCGTAGCTGGCACCGACAGAGCGAAACAGCACGTCGACAGCCGGTCGGCAGGAGTTCTCGGGCGCTTCCTGATGATTGCGAAGGACGACGCCCAGCGGCGTGCGCTCGACGACCATGTGGAAGTCACCGCGAGCCAGGTAGACGTGCCCGGGCTCGACGCGCATCGGCGCCACGACCTCGGTCACGGGGAGCGGACAGACGCGTGCAAGCCTTGCTGCGAGTGCCGTGGTGAACACGGGAGGCATGTGCTGCACGATGAACACGGGGACCGGGAGATCCTTCGGAAGTGCGCCGAGCAGCCGCTCGAGCGCGAGAGGACCGCCGGTCGAGACGCCGATCGCGATCGCGGTGACCGGCTCGCGCGCGTTGAACGCGAGGTCCCGGACCGGGATCTGGCTGGTCGAACGCAGCGTCGGGATCGGAGTGGTCGAGCGGACCGTCGGAATCGGACCGGTCCGGATCGTCGGGATGCGACCGGTCGAGCGAGCCAGCGGCGTCGGTTGCCGCGGACACAGCGCCTTGATCTTCGGGACCAGCTGCTCCTTGATCCGGTCACGTGCCGCGGCCAGGTTGCCCGCGCCTTCGGGCTTGGTCACGTAGTCGTTCGCGCCGAGCGTCAACGCCTCGATCGTCGCGGACGCGGCGCGTTGCGTGAGCGTGCTGAACATGATCACCGGCAGCTTCGGCTGCACCTTGCGGATCTCGGCAAGGGTTCGCAGTCCATCGAGATCCGGCATCTCGATGTCGAGCGTCACGAGATCGGCCGGCGTCTGGTGCAGCCGCGCGAGCGCGACGCGGCCGTTGCTCGCCGTGCCGACGACTTCGATCGCCGGATCCTCCGCGAGCACGTCGGAGACGAGACGGCGGACGACCACCGAGTCGTCGACGACGAGGACGCGGATCTTCGGAGTCATGACACGACGCCGATCATCGAGAGCTTTTCCCCGATCATGTCCGGGGTGAATGGCTTCATGACGTACTCGTTCGCCCCCGCCTCCATCGCGCTCTGGACGTGCTGGAGGTCGGACTCCGTCGTGCACATCACGAGCTTCATCTCGGCGTAGTCGGCGTTCTTGCGGACCGCCTTGACCAGCTCGAGGCCGTTCATGTTCGGCATGTTCCAGTCGACAAAGGCGACGTCGAACGCGCCCAGCTCTGCGAGGCGAACGAGCGCCTCGGCGCCGTCGCCGGCCTCGGCGAACTGTTCGAAGCCGAGCGGCGACAGGGCGCGCTTGAGAATCGAACGCATGGTGCGAGAGTCATCGATGAGAAGTGCGCGCATGGGGGCTCCTTAGTGGTGCACGTTGGTGGACGTCCGCGGACGCATCGCCGGCGACGGCACGCGAACGATGGTGCCGGTGGTCTTCGCGGGCGACCGCACGGGGCCGGACGCGTGCTGCACCGGCGCCTTCTCGGCGGTGCGCTCGAACGTGAACTGACGCATCTGCGCATCGAGGTCGCGAGACAGGTCCGAGAGGTGCGCAGCGGCCGTGCGCGTCTGCGTCGAACACTCGGCGGTGGTACCCGCGGTGCTCGCCACGCTCGTCACGTTCTGGGCGATCTCGCTCGACGCCTGGGCGAGCTCGTTGAGGTTGCGGCCGATCTCGTTCGTGGTCGCGGCCTGTTCTTCGACGGAGCTGGCAATCGTGCTCTGGATGTCGTTGATCTGGCCGATGACCGCGGTGATCTCGCCGATCGCGGTGATCGCGGACTTCGTGTCGGCCTGGATCGCTTCGATCTTGCGCGTGATGTCCTCGGTGGCCTTCGCGGTCTCCTTCGCGAGCTCCTTGACCTCGTTCGCGACGACCGCGAAGCCCTTACCAGCCTCGCCGGCGCGCGCCGCCTCGATCGTCGCGTTGAGCGCGAGCAGGTTGGTCTGCTCGGCGATCGACGTGATTGCCTTCAGGACGTTGCCGATCTCGTTGCTCGACTCACCGAGCTTCGCGACGAGCTCGTTAGTCTCGTGTGCGTTCTTGACCGCAGACGTCGCGACCTTCGCTGCCTCGGCGGCGTTCTTCGCGATCTCCTTGATCGTGACGCTCATCTCCTCGGTACCAGTGGCGACCGTCGCGACGTTCTTGCCGGCCTGCTCGGAGGCAGCTGCGACGACGCCCGCCTGCCGCGACGTCTCGTCGGCGCTCGCGCTCATCGTCGAGCCGATGGCGGTGAGCTCGTCCGACGACTGCGAGAGGACGGTGACGCCATTGTTGATCAGCGAGAACGCTCCGCCGACGCGGTCGAGCGCCGTGTTGAGTGCCGTGCTCATCTGCGCGATCTCGTCGCGACCGGCCACGTCGACGCGCGCCGTGAGGTCACCGCCGGCGACCTTGCCGAGCGTCTGTGCAACCCGACCCACGGAGCGCGCCATCGAGCGGGCGATGAGGAACGCACCGAACGCGATGAACAGGACGCCGAAGAGACCGACGACGATCGCGAAATGACGGATTCCATCACTCGTCGCCGCGATCTCTGCCGCGGAGGTTCTGGTGAGGATGAGGAACCGAACCTTGCCGTTGGCTCCCCTGACCGAGTCGTAGGCGAAGACGTCGTCGTCGCCGTCGGCAGGATCCTTCTCCCGCGTGTACCCGATCTTGCCCTCCGCGGCTGCCTTCGTGGCGACGAGGTTCTGCAAGGCAAGCGGGGCGACCGTCTGCGTACGCGGGACGTGGTCGATGACCTCGCCGGACGGGGTGAGCATCGTGATCTGCGTGTCGCGCAGGCCGGTCGAGACCAGGCCGTTCAGCTGCTCCTCGAGCATCGTGCCGTAGCGCCGCTGCCAGGTGACCTGGTTCGCCCACACGCGCACGAGCTGGCCCTTCTCATCGTAGAGCCCGACCGCGTACGTGAACGCGGGGCTGTCGTCACGAGTTGCTTTCGTGAACAAAGCGTCCTTCACCGGCATCCCGGCGTAGACGGTGTCGGAGGTCGCCTGACCGGAGGCGAACTCCTCGAACCAGGGTTGGCCGCGCACGGAGGTGCCGATGAGCGCGTTGCGATCGACCTGTTGCCGGGTTCCGCCCGTGAGCGAGTTGGTCGCGATCACCTTTCCGTCTCGGTCCGCAACCATGACCACAGTGAAGTCCGGGTAGAGGCCGACGAACCGGTCGGCGAACGCGTTGAGCTCGTCGGGCGTGCCCTTGATGGCGAGCGGGTTCACCGTCGCCGCGCGCATCGCGTTCGTGCGGGACTCGGCGATGTTATCGGCCTCGTGGGCGATCGTCTTCGCACGCGAGACGAGGCGGCCGCGCGCGATATCGGTGGTCGTGTTCTGGGCTTCGCGGGTCGAGAGGACCCCGAGAGCGACCAGAGGGATCAGCCCGAGGAAGGCAAATGCGAGCAAGAGCTTGGTTCGTAGAGAGCGGAACTGGAGGAATTTCATACGTACTCCTTCACGGACTGACGATTCGGTTGAGATCGAGGACGAACAGAAGCCGATCGGGAAGCTTGTAGACTCCTGCGATCAGGTCACGTAGGTGGCTGGGTACCGTCTCCGGTACGGTGTCGAGCTGGCTGTCGTCGGGTTCGACGACGTCGCCGATGCTGTCGACGAGAAGACTGAAGACGCCGTCGCTGTTGCGAACGACGACATTGATCGGGCGTTTCGCGGTCTCGCCGTCGAGCCCGAGGCGAGCTCGCACGTCGATCGAGGTGACGATCTGGCCGCGCAGGTTGATCAAGCCGACGACCGCCGCGTCCGCGAGCGGAACACGGGTGATCGCTTGCGAGCTGATGATCTCCTGGACCTCGACGGCCGGCACACAGAACGACATGCCGGCGAGCTGGAACGAACACAGTTGCGCCGACATCACGCGACCTCCTGGTGAGGTGAGAGCCCCATGCTCGCGGCGAGCGACGGGACATCGACGACGTCGGTCACGCGCCCGGCGATGACGGCCGAGCCGAACAGGCCGAGCTGCGTGCTCGCGCGGGTGATCTCGATGCGTTCCTCCACGATGTCATCGATGTCATCGACCACAATGCCGAAGTCATCGAGGCCCGTCGAACAGACGACGACGCACAGCTTGTCGCCGGCAGCATCGTCGAAGCCGCCGAGTGCCGCGCCGAGGCGCACGAGCGGCAGCAGGCGATCGCGGTACTGCACGACCTCGACCCCGCTCGCACGTTCGAGCGCACTCCAGGGGAACTCTTCCAGACGAGCGACCTCGTCGAGGGGAATCGCGACGCGGCGCCCGCCGCCGAGGTTGACGAGCAGCACGCGGCGGCGGTTCGCGTCGGGTGCGACGGATACCGTCTTGTCCTGTCGCCCGGCGAGCCCGACGCTGGCGCGAGCCGCAATGCCACGCACGTCGAGGATCAGCGCGACACGGCCGTCTCCGAGGATCGTCGCACCGGCATACGTCGCGAGATCGCGCAGTCGCTTGCCCGTCGGCTTGACGACGATCTCTTCGGTGTCCTGAACGGCGTCGACCATCATGCCAAACGGACGGCCTTCGTTCTGGAGCACCACGACCGTCGCGCCGCTGCGGTTGCGCCCGAGTCCCAGGACCTCGTCGAGGTAGACGATCGGCAACAGCGCGCCGCGGAGGCGATAGATGGGTACGCCGTCGACATGCTCGATCGTGCGGCCGGCACTGCCATCGATGCGGAGCAGCTCGAGGACCCCGGCCTGCGGGATCGCGTAACGCTCGCTGCCCGAGCTCACGATCAGCGCAGGGATGATCGCGAGCGTCAGCGGGATCTTGATGTGGATCCGGGTGCCGACGCCGGGAACGCTGTCGATCTCGACCGCGCCACCGATGCGCTCGATGTTCGTGCGGACAACATCCATGCCGACGCCGCGGCCCGAGACGTTGGTCACCTTCTCGGCGGTCGAGAACCCGGGGGCGAAGATCAGAGCGACCGCCTCCGTGTCGGTCATCCGCGCGGCGCGCTCGGGCGTGATGATTCCACGTTCGAGCGCCTTTGCTTTGACCCGGACCGGATCGATGCCGGCGCCATCGTCGGAGATCTCGATCATCACGTGCCCGCCCTCGTGACTCGCGCGCAGGCGAAGCACGCCCTCGGCGGGCTTTCCAGCGCCAGTTCGCTTCTCCGGCCGTTCGATTCCGTGATCGATCGAGTTGCGAACGATGTGAGTCAGCGGATCCTTGATCGCCTCGAGGATCGAGCGATCGAGCCCGGTGTCCTTGCCTTCGAGCTCGAGGCGCACCTGCTTGCCGAGCTCGGCCGAGAGGTCGCGAACGACGCGCGGGAGCTTGTTCCACACGCCGCCGATCGGCTGCATGCGCGTCTTCATCACGCCGTCTTGCATCTCCGACGTGATCAGATCGATCCGCTGCGCCGTGTGGACGAGCGACGAGTCGCGGCTGGCGCTCGAGACCTGCAGGAGCTGGTTGCGTGCGAGCACGAGCTCGCCGGCGAGGTCCATCAGCTTGTCCAGAAGACCGATGTCGACGCGGACCGTGGTGTCGTTGTGAGCCTCGGTCGCGGGCGCGGGCGTCGGTTCGACGTGCACCACGGGGGCCGCCTTCGCCACGGGCGGAGACGGCGGAGTCTCCGTCGGTGCAGTCGGCGCTGGGTGCGCGGTCAGCTCTGCTGCTGCCGGAGTGGGCGCGGGCGCCGCTTCGACCTCCTGGAGCACCGTCAGACGTTCGACGAGTGCGGGATAGTCGTCCGTGCCGTCGTGCCCGGTGGCCTGGATCGTTCCGAGCATGGTCCGGCACGCGTCGACGACCGCGAGTAGCGCACTCACCATCTCGGTGGTCAGCGCGAGCTGGCCGTCGCGGATCTTCGCGAGCAGGTTCTCACCGACGTGCGTGACGTGCTGCAGCCGCTCGAAGCCGAAGAAACCGGCCGTTCCCTTGATCGTGTGGACCGTGCGGAAGATCGCTCCGATCGACTCGGTCGAGACGCCGTTCTGTTCGAACGCGACGAGCTCGCGCTCCAGGCGATCCAGGTTCTCGTAACCCTCTGCCAGGAACTCCTGGAGAATCTCGTCATCGGCCGACATCGGCAGCTCCTGCTGGAAAGCGTCCACGAAGGTTGGTGAGTAGTCGTGACAGCAGCTTCTCGTCGGTGCCCAGCATCGACGTGCCGACCATGATCATCGCGTCGATGTCGTCGGCGCTGTCCTTGCCCGTCGAGTAGCCCTCGCGCTTCGCGAGTGCGTTCGCGAGCCGCACGACGTTGGAGACGGAGTTGCGCTCGCCCGGGTCGTAGTCGCTGCAATCGCGGATCGCCGACGTGACCTCGGCGGGTAGTTTCCACTCCGTCGCGATCGCGACCCCGACCTTGCGGTGCGTGGTTGCGACGACGTTGTGCCACACCGCCACGTCGATGAATCCCTTGCCGGCGCTCTTGCGCTCGACCTCGGAGAGGATCGCCGCGATCACGGGCTTGCCGATGTCGTGGAGAAGCCCCGCGACGTAGCAACCTTCGGGATCCGAGTTTCCGACGAACGCACCGATGTCTCGCGCGGCGATGGCGACGGCGACCGAGTGCTCCCACACCTTGGTGTTCGCCTCGACAAGCTTGCGATCGGAGGAGCGGAAGACGTCGTCCGCCATGTGCTCGACCATGAGGCTCTTCATGCGCTGTGCGCCGATTCGGGTCACCGCACCGTCGAGCGTCCGCACGGCGACACCACCGAACGCGGCCGTATTGGCCTCCCACATCACGCGGGCGGCCAGCAGGGGCTCGCCTTCGAGTTGCTCGACGATCTTGCGGGTCTTGAACTCGGGATCGCGGAGCAGCGTCAAGCACCGGTTTGCAGTCGGCGTCGGCGGCACGACCAGCCGTCCCGTGGCGACGCGGCCGAGAATGATCTTCTCGAGCTGTGCCGCGAGCTTTTCGCCGTTGTCCCCCATCACGCCGCCTCCGCGAGCGCCTTCGTGTCGAAGAACGGCATGGCGGCGGTGTCCGCGACCGAGGTGGCGATCTTCTTCACGGCGGCCCCGCCGACGAACCGAAGCGTGATGCCGAACCTCTTCGCTTCCTTGTCCATGTCGATCAGAAGCCGCACGAGCTTGTCGCTGTTGAGCGGGATCTTCGACAGGTCGACGATCGCGTCCTCGTAGCAAGCGGAGGCGAGCTTCTCGAGGCACTCACGCGAGAGCGTGCGCGTGCGCGCGTAGTAGCGCTCGATGCGCTCGTCGGTGCCCTCGAACGCGGCGCAGGTGAGCGTGTTGCCATCGACGGTCAGCACGTCGTTCACCTCGAAGAACTTCGAGAGGAACTCGTCGATCACGCCGGTCTCGAACGGCTTGAAGAGCAAGTCTGCAAAGCCCTGGCTGCGCACTTCGCTCAGGATGTCGTTCGTGCTGCGCAGCGCGAGCGCGACCATCACCGCGTGTGGTTGCAGGATCCTGATCTGGTTCATCAGCGCGACGCTGTTCACGTCCGGGATCACGAGATCGATGATCACGACCCGGTAGACACGCTCCTGGCAGTGCTGCAACGCGTCTCGCGCGCTCACACAGCCGTTGAACGAGAGGTGCTGGGGAAGCAGCGACCTGAGCTTCTTGTGGACGTTCTCCATGTCGTCGATGACGAGGACGTCGACGAACTGCGGCGTCGCGGAGCCAGAGGAAGCCGGCAGCGGTGCGGGTGCAGGGGCGGCAGCGATCTGGGCGTTCGTGGCGACGGGCGCCGGAGCGGCGGCGCCGTCCATCTTGAGCGCCTTGAGGACCTTGCCGCGAAGCTCGTCGGGCTTGAATGGCTTCAGGATGTAGTCCGAGATCCCCAGCTTGACCGCACCCGCCACGATCGAGCGCTTCGACTCGCTGGTCAGCATGATGACCGGCGTCTTGTTGCCGCGCTCGCGGAGCTTTCCGAGCATCGTGGGCCCATCCATCACGGGCATGGTCACGTCGAGCAGGATGAGGTCGACTTCGATCTCCTCGAGCTTCGCGAGGCCCTGCTCGCCGTCCTCGGCCTGGTCGACCTCGAACCCAAGCTCGGTCATCTGCTTCGTGATAATGCTGCGGATCGTGTTCGAGTCATCGATAGTCATGATTCTGGGCATGGGCGTTACTCCGGGCTGAAGGAGACGAGCAGGCAGATCTGGTCGCTCACGAGAAGGTGGTGGCTCCAACGAGAGCCAGGTGCGTGCAGAGAAGTGGGGTCGCAGATCTTGGGGAGTCCGAGCGCTTGATCGAGGGCGAGCTCACGCTTGAACTGTCCGGCCGACATGTTCGCGAGCTCGCGGAGGACGTCATCGATCATGTCGAGATCGAGCGAGTCCTCGTCGATCGAGAGCATCGCGAGCGCGAGGGCGACACAGCTCGCGCGATCCGACGAGATCGCGATCGTGATCGGCTTGGTGCCGGGAATCGGCAAGACCGCGCTGCGCCACGCGTCGACTGCGAACGGCGTCGCCGATGCGTGGAACGTCCGTCCGAGCATCGTGGAGGTAACGCGCGAGATACACAGAGCGACGCGCTCCGCGGACATGACGTTCCCCACGGTCAGGACGCTCCCTCGATCTCGGCAGTGACGATGCGGCGCCACTGCGGGATCGACTCGAGGAATTCCGCTTTCTCGATGAGTGCGAGATCGAGATGCTCCTCGGCTTGCTCCCCCGACTGAACCGCGAGCATTGCGTCCGCGGCGTGCAACACGGCGCGGGCACCGACAGATCCATCACGGACGCTCGGGCGGTGATGGAACGCGACACACTCGATGATCGGCTCGGGGAGGCCCCACGCAGCGAGCAAGAACGCACCCGCCTCTGCATGGGACGCCCCGAGGTGATCGACCTCGACCTCGTGCAACGGACGTTGCAGCAGGCGGCTCTGCTCGAGCACCGCCTCGTACACGCGAGGGCGTTGGATCGCCAGGACGAGCTGCCCGATGTCGAGAATCAGGCTTGCCGTGAACACGAGGTTCGAGATCATTCGATCGCTGGTGAAGCGATGCGCGATGCGAGCGAGACGGAGCGAGCGCGCCTGGAACGAATCGACAGACATGCCGCGCGGTAGATCGACCAGCGTCACGCGGGCGAGGTGCGCGCTGAGAACGACCGCCTTGAGGAGCTCGATCCCGAGGTAGCCAACGGCGTCGGAGATCGCGACCATCCGGCGCATGCGGCCGAAGAACGCGCTGTTGGCGAGCTGGAGCACGGCTGCGCTGATCGCGGGGTCGGTCTCGACGATGCGGCCGAGATCCCTTGCGGCCGTGCGCGGCTCCGATGCTGCCTGGATCAACTCCGTGTAAATCCGAGGTGCCGGAGGAAGGCCGTCGACACCTTCGCAGATGCGCTGCAGCATCGCGTTGTTGAGGATGTTGCGAAGCTCGACCTGATGGTCGAGGGGCGGAACACACTCGAGTGTCGCCTTCGTCGTTCCCGGCATCGCTGGGTCGATTCGACCAAGACGTTCCGGTTGTTAGCCCCCGCTCTCGACCACGAAGCCCGTCGTTCTCGAATGTTCTGGCGGTTGGCGCAGACCTTGCGGCGGGGGATACCCGACGAAGCCGATACGCACTCACATCGCCCGAAGTAGGCGAGGCTCAGGACTGGCGGACGTTCCAGATGGTCTGGGCGTACTCGCGGATCGAGCGGTCCGACGAGAAGTAGCCGGCGCGCGCGACGTTCAGGATCGACGACTTCACCCAGCTCGCCGGCGAGCGCCACGCGACCGCGACGTCCTCCTGCGCGTCGGCGTAGGCGCGGAAGTCGGCGAGCACGAGGAACGGATCGCGCTCGACGAGATCCGCCACGAGCGGCGCGAACATCGCGCGGTCGCCACGCGAGAACGCTCCGCCCGCGATCAGATCGATCGCGGCACGCAGCTCCTCGTCGCGCGCGAGCACGTCGCGTGGGTAGTAGCCGCGCCGCTTGCGCTCGAGCACCTCGTCGGCGGTCAGGCCGAACAGGAAGAAGTGCTCGGCGCCGACGCGCGCGCGGATCTCGACGTTCGCACCGTCGAGCGTGCCGATCGTCAGCGCGCCGTTGAGCGTGAACTTCATGTTGCCGGTGCCCGATGCCTCCATGCCCGCCGTCGAGATCTGCTCGGACAGGTCGGCGGCCGGGTAGATGCGCTGCGCCGACTTCACGTTGAAGTCGGGGAAGAACACGACGCGCAGGCGATCGCGCGTGCGTGGGTCGTTCGCGATCGCCTCGGCGACGCCGTGCGCGAGCCGGATGATCAGCTTCGCGGCGAAGTAGCCGGGCGCGGCCTTGCCGGCGAGCAGGATCGTCCTCGGCACGTCGGAATCGTCGCCGCGCACGAGCCGCTGCCACAGCACGATCGCGTGGATCAGGTTGAGGTGCTGGCGCTTGTACTCGTGGATGCGCTTGCACTGCGTGTCGAGCATCGCCTCGGGATCGAACGCGTTGCCGAGGTGCGACGCGAGCGCGGCCTTGTTCGCGAGCTTGACGTCGCGCCATTTCGCGCAGAACGCGGCGTCGTCGGCGAGCTTCTCGAGGTCGCGCAGGCGGTCGAGGTCGCGGACCCACTGTTCGCCGATCGCGTCGTCGATCAGCGACGCGAGGCGAGGGTTCGCGAGCGCGACGAACCGGCGCGGCGTGACGCCATTGGTCACGTTCGTGAACCGTTCGGGCCATAGCTCGGCGAAGTCGCGCAGGACGGTCTCGCGCAGCAGCTTCGAGTGGAGCGCGGCAACGCCGTTGATGTGATGGCTCGCGACCGTCGCGAGGTGGGCCATTCGCACGGTCTTGTCGCCGTCCTCGCCGATCAGCGACATCCGGCGCACCCGCGCGTCGTCGCCCGGGAATCGCGTGCGGACCTCGTCGATGAATCGCCGGTTGATCTCGAAGATGATCTCGAGGTGACGCGGCAGGAGCCGCTTCACGAGCGGCAGCGGCCAGGTCTCGAGCGCCTCCGGCAGGAGCGTGTGGTTCGTGTACGAGAACGTCTCGTGGGTGATCTTCCACGCCTCGTCCCAGCCAAGACCGTGGACGTCCATCAGCAGCCGCATCAGCTCGGGAATCGCGAGCGTCGGGTGCGTGTCGTTGAGCTGCACGGCGATCGTCTGCGGCAGCTCGTGCACGGTCGCGCCGCCGAGGAGCAGGAGGCGGATGCAGTCTTGCAGCGCGCACGACACGAAGAAGTACTGCTGCTCGAGCCGCAGTTGCTTGCCCGGTGGGCTCGCATCGTTCGGGTAGACGACCTTCGTCAGGTTCTCGCTGCGGATCTTGCCGTCGACGGCGCGCCAGTACTCGCCGACCTGGAACGCGCCGAGGTCGAACTCCTCGGCGGCGACCGCGCTCCACAGGCGCAGGAAGTTCGTCGTCGGCGTGCCGTAGCCGGCGATCGGGATGTCGTAGGGCACGCCCTTCACGAACCGCTCGGGGATCCAGCGCACGCCGTGCGTGCCGTGCTCGGTGTGGCCGCCAAAGCCGATCGTGTGCTCGACGTCGTAGCGCCGGATCTCCCACGGGAAGCCGTGACGCAACCAGCGGTCGGTGTGCTCGACCTGCCAGCCATCGCGGATGTCCTGGTCGAAGATGCCGAACTCGTAGCGCAGGCCGTGGCCGACCGCGGCGATGCCGAGCGTCGCGAGCGAATCCATGAAGCACGCTGCGAGGCGGCCGAGACCGCCGTTGCCGAGGCCCGGCTCCTCCTCGTGCTCGAGCAGGTCGTCGAGCGAGATGCCGAGCTCGGTCAGCGCCTCGCGCACCGTCTCCTCGATGCCGAGCGCCTGGATGTTCGAGCCGAGCTGCGGACCGATCAGGTACTCGGCCGACAGGTAGACGACGGTCCGCTGCTTGCGCTCGAAGATCGAGCGCGCCGAGGTCACCCAGCGATGGAGCAAGCGGTCGCGGACCGCATACGACAGCGCCAGGTAGTGATCGTTCTTCGTCGCGACGCCGGGGAACTTCGCGAGCTCGACGTACAACTTCTCGAGCATCGCGATCGCGAAGCTCCGCGGGTCGTCAACCATCTGCCTCTATTCGAGCTTGGAATAGGCCGCCTTGTCGAACCCCACGATGAACTTCTTGCCGACGACCAGGATCGGCCGCCGCAAGAGGTTGGGCTCCTTCGCGACAGCCTTCGCGAACGTCGCCGCATCGGGAGGATTGTCGACCCAGCCCTTCTCCTTCGCGATCGCGTGCCGCGTGTTGAGCACGGCAGCGACCGACCCGGCGCCGGCGACGAGCGTCTTCACGGTCTCCTCGTCGAGCCCGGTCTTGGCGTAGTTGATCTCGGTCAGGTCCAGTCCTGTCTTGCGCAAGGAACTCCTCGCGTCACGACAGGACGTTCAAGTGCTCTTCCAGTACAGGGTGCCCTTCATGAGGGCAGCGTATCACTGTCGGTTCGCGCGCAGGCGCTTGAGCGTCGTGAGCAGCTGCTCCCTCGTGATCAGGTCGAGCACCTCGAGCGCGCCGTCCTCGACGCGGAAGATCAGCCGGTGGTGGATGCCGACGCGGGCCATCAGCACCTGCCGCGTCATGTCCTTCGCGGCCTTCACGCCACGCCAGGCGAAGCCGTCGCCGGCGGCGAGCGTGCCGACGGTGCGCATCGCCTCGGACGCGACGTTCGCGGGGACGTCGCCGAGCGCGTCGATCGCGCGCCGCTCGAATTTCGGGATCGTGAGGCTGCGCGCGCCCATCTCGAGCTCGTCGCCGACATCGTCGTCGGCCTCTTCCAGCGTGCGTCGGCCGCGGCGGGCGCTCGGCGCCTCTTCCTCCTCCTCCTCGGCGGCGGCCTCCTCGATCTGCTTGCGCAGCTCGCGGCGCTCGGCGTTGCCCTCACGGATCAGCGCCTCGAGCTCGCGGACTTTAGACTCGAGCCCGCTCGTCTGCTCCGGCGCGCGCATCAGCTCGGCGGCCGGGCGTGTCTTCGCGTCGGCGAGCTCGCTGCGGACCTGTGCGAGCACGCGCTCGAGCTGGTCGATCCTCGCCGACGACTCGGCGAGCGCGCCCTTGAGCTGGGCCTCGTCCTCGGCCTTGTGCTTCTTCTGCGGCTCGGAGAGCGCGTCGAGCACGTCCCACGCGGCGTCGGTCGGTGGCAAGTTGAGCTTGTCGCGCGCCTCCTCGACGAGCTCGAGGAGGAGGTCGGCGTCGTCGACGTGCATCGTGCCGATGCAGGCGCGCGCCGCGACGATGCCGAGCGCGGGCTCGGCGCGCAGCAGCGCATACGCGAGCTCGAGGTCTGGATGCTTGTCATCGCTGGCGACCGCGTCGCGGGCAGCCGCCACGAGCGCGTGCCACTTGGCCTCGGGTGTCCCCTCGTGGATCGCGAGCTCGAACGCGTGATCGCGAGCGTCCTCGTCGGGAAGCAGGGCGATGTGTCGGCGTGCATCGGCCAGCCGACCGGCGTCGAGCAATCGATAGACGTGCTCGCCTCGCATGTTGGCGCTCACGGGCCCCTCACGACGATCTGCCTCCGCCATCACGCGTTCGGCGTGACCGAGGAGATTCGCCTCTTCGAACCTCCTGAACGCGGTAAAGAGCGGTTCGGCGCCGAGCCTCGACAGGTCGACCTTCACGAGGTCGCGGAGCGCGAGCTGAGCGATGTGGTCTGGCGTCAGCTTGTCGCCGGCGAGGAACTCGTCCCATGACAGGCCGGGCACCGGCGACGGCGTCGCGACCGCGTCCTTGTCGGCGTGGCACTTCTTGTACTTGAGCCCGCTGCCGCACGGGCACGGCTCGTTGCGGCCGACGGTCTTCGTCGAGCGCACCGTGAAGCCGCCGCGCGAGCTCTCGACCTCGGCCGGCAACGACGCGATCACGCCGTCGACCGACGCGGTCATCGCCTTCTCGTCGGCGGCGACCTGCTTCGCGTACTCCTTCGCGAACGTCGCGATCGGCTTGGTCGCGGCGGCGACGTTCGGGTCAGCGATCGTCTGCGCGATCGTCGCGAGCAGCGCGTAGCCCTCGGCGGTCATCGAGCGCGCGGACAGCCGGCGCAGGTCCGGGATGAGCCTTGCGACGTCGGCGCCGGCGCGCCACGCGCCGAACAGCACGATCGCCTCGAGCTCGGCAGCGTCCTTCGTGCGAGGGAACGCATGGCTCGTGACGACGTCGAGGAGCGCCTTGCGATCGGGCGCGATCGCGACGAGCGCGTTGACCATCGCCGGCAGCTCGATGCCGGGCAGGATGCGCGCGATGACATCGCTGTCGGCGGGCTTGCTCGCCTTCGCCAGCGCGATCGCGACGCTCGCCGCACGATCGAAGTCGCACGCGGTGATCGCCTGATCGATATCGGCGAGGCTCGCGCCCTTGCATGCTTCTACCGAAGCGCGAGAGACGAGCTCTCCGGCGAGAACTCGGTTGCGCTCGGGCGCAGCCATCGCGCTACTTCGTCAGAACGAGGTACGCGAGCACGACGATCGCGGCGACCAGGATGCCGACGAGCGTGAACACGAGCGCGTTGCTCTTGCCCGGCGCGGCGACCGCCGGCGAGCTCGGGCTCGACGGGATGCGCATCGACATGTGCGGACTGGACGGCGGCTTCGTGTTGCCACCGAGGCGCGGCGCGCTGGGCGGCTTGCTCGGCGCCTTGCCCGTGAGGTTGTTGCCGCTCGACGGCGGACCGCTCTTGCCGGTCGGCAGGCGAGGGCCGCTCGAGTGGTGGGCACCGCTCGCGGGCGCGGTGCTCGTGCGCTGGATCGACGGCAGCGACGGAACGCTCGGCTTGCTACCGGGCGCCCCGAGCTGCGGGTTGCTCTGGCGCGACTTGACCTTGCCCTTGGGCTGCGGCGCTTCGGAACCGCGCGCGAGCTCCTTCATCGCGCCGTTGATCTTGTCGGGCTCGGCGAGCTTGCGCTGGTTCGACAGGAACGCGAAGTACGAGTCCGGCATGTCGTCGAAGTCCATGACGAGATCGCACTCGTCACAGCGGCATGTCGGCGGCTCGTGAGGCGGCGGGCCCATGTCCCCGGCCTCGACGAGGAGGACCTTCTCTTCGTCGCACTCGGGACAGAAGTACGGGACGTAGAAGCTCTTGACGACACCGTTGCCGGTGAAGTTGTTGACGAGGTTGATCTGCGCGACGATGGCCGGCGAGCACTCGACGAGCACCGACCGCGTGCCGTTCGACTCGAGCTTGCTCAACCAGTTCACCCAGTCGCGCACACCGCACGAGTTGATGCGCTCGATCTCGCCGAGATCGATGACCGCGGTGCCCGACGGGATCTTATCGACGAGATCGCCGAGCTCGTTATCCTCGTCGATAACACCGCCGAGCTTCACGTAGCTCACATCACCGCGATGCTGGACGGTCGCCTGGAACTTTTGGCTCATCACACCTCCGCCACGTAACGGCGGTAGTCTCGATTACACCACAACCGATAAGGGTCCGCTGCCAATCTAGCGCCCATTTTCGTGTGGATCCAGTGAGGCTAAGTGGTTTCGTTTCTTACACATCCGAACGGATAGTGCCTGCCTCGTCAGGCAGGCAGCGCGAGCAGATCGCGGATGAGCTGGTAGTTGTCGCTGAGATAGAACCGAACCAGGTCCGGGCCACCGAGCACGGCGCCCAGCGCGACCGTGTCGTCGTGGCTGGCGAGGGCCTCGCCGGACAGGCGGGCGACCATCCAGATCGCGGCGGCGAAGTCGTCGCACGCGACGAGGCCGGCTCGCTTGCCGCACGCGAGCATGTTGTCGATCCACGCGCCGGGGTCGAGGTCGCGTGTGCCGGCGTGGCGCTCGAGCGTCTTGGCGGCGCGCATGCTCGCGTTCGCGACGAGCTCGGCGGCGGCGCCGGCGGGCTCGACCTCGGAGATCAGGCTGCGAAGGAGCTGGCCGAGCTCGCGACGCTGGCGCGCACCGAGCTGGAGCAGCGCCGCGTAGCCACCGCGGATCGCCTCGAACGCGTAGCCGAACATGAAGCGAAGCGGCAGGTCCGCCTCGGTGATCAGCGCGCGATCGACGACGACGATCTGGCGCGGGAACGCGGTGACCGCGAGCAGGCCGGGAACCTTGTCGCCGACGAAGATCTCGGGCTCGACCTCGAACAGCTGGCCGATCTCGCCGGCGAGCTGGAGCAGCCGCGCGTCGACGCCCTCGGCCGGCACGACGTTCTCGCCGATCGACGGCGGCGCGACGAGGTTCGTGATCTCCTCGGCAAACGCGGTCCACACCTCGCCGAGCGGCTCGCGCGGCGCGGTGTTCGCCATCAGGCGCTCGCGGTTCTGCTCGTCGAGCGAGCGGCGCAGCGGCTGACTCTGGCGCGTCGCCTTGAGGCGCTGCACGGTCTGGCGGTCGGCGGCCTCGGCGAACCCGAGGAGATCGAGCGCGGTGAGCACGCGCGTCGCGCGCTCGGTGTCGCCGGTGCGGTTGTAGAACGACGCGAGCAGGCGATACGCGGGCGCGTGGTGGATGTCGCGATCGAGCACCTTGCGGAGCTCGCCGATCGCGCGCTGCGGATCGTCGACGGCATAGATCTCGGCGAGCGCGACGCGATCGCTCGCGCCGTCGGGCTCGACGTTCAGGATGCCGCGGTACGCCTCGATCGCGGCCGGGCGATCGCCCGATGCGAGCAGGATCCGCGCGAGACCACGCTGCAGCGGCACCGCGGCGCGCGGTCCACCCTGCGCCATCGCGGCGTGCGCGGCCTCGATGAGCAGCGTCTCGGCCTGGCGCTGGTCGCCGGTGTCGGCGGCGCGGCGGGCGAGGACGAGCGCCGGCGGCGCGTAGCCCGGGTCGTACTCGATCGCGCGGCGGTACTGTGGCGCTGCGGTGCGCGCATCGCCCGACGCGTCGAGGATGCGGCCCTTGTAGTAGTAGTAGCGCGCGAGCGCTTCGGCCGAGAGCGGCATGCCCGGCGCGGTCGCGAGATCGATCACGCGATCGATCGCGGTGCGCGCCTCGTTATGGCGCGACAGCAGGAAGTACTGCTGCGCGAGCAGGTAGTACGCGTCCTGGTGCGCCGGCTCGATCTGGATGACGTGGCGAAGCACGCTGATCGCGCTCTTCGCGTCGACCTCGCAGTCGGCGTGGATCTCGGCCTGGCGCATCAGCGCGGCGAGGCGGTCGGAGCCCGACGCGCCGGCCTCGACGAAGCGTTTGATCGCCTCGACCGCCTTCTTCCAGTGGCGCATGTCGACGTGGAACTCGACGAGCGCGGACAGGATCGTGAAGTCGGTCGGCGCGAGCTCGAGTGCACCGGTGTACAGCGTGTCGGCCTCGTCGAGATCGCCGTCGCGCTCGACGATCGCGGCACGCGCGACCTGGACGCGCGCGAGCAGCGGGCCCGCGTCGTCGCGCTTCTTGTAGACCTTCTCGAGCTCGCGATAGGTCGCGTCGAAGTCCCAGACTTCGGGCTGGTCGCGCGCGAGCGAGCCGAGGTCGTCGAGCGCCGCCGTGTTGAGCGGCCGGATCTCGAGCGCGACGATGAAGCTGTCGGCGGCGGCCTTCGGGTCGCCGGTGTTGCGCGCGACGACGCCGCGCTTGCGATAGAACTCGCTGCGCGTCGTCGGATCGCCGTCGCGCATCGCCTTCTGCGCGAGCGCGCTCGCGATCGGCATCGCCTTGTCCCACTCGGCGCGATCGAAGTAGTGCTCGAACAGCGCCTGGTTCGCGGGCAAGCAGTCCGGATCGACGGCGAGCGCGGAGTCGTAGTACTCCATCGCACGATCGGGATCGCCGAGCTGCTGGGCGTAGATGCGGCCGATCTGCGCGAACACGCCGGCGCGCTCCTTGTCGTCGGACCACAGCTTGACCTCGAGCTCGAGCGTCTCGATGACGCGCGGCCACTCCTCGCGGCGGCGATAGAGGTCGCGCAGGCCGTGGACGGCCGGCATGCAGTTCGCCGACGTCTTGATCGCGGCGTCGTAGTAGCGAATCGCGTCGTGCTCGCGGCCGAACTTCGCCTCCATGACGGAGCCGCACTTGAAGTAGAGCAGCGCCTTCGTGTTGCGATCGTTCGTGATCTTGATGAGACGGCGGGTGACGTCGATGAAGTCCGCCCACTGCTCCGTCGACTCGTAGATGCGGCCGAGCGCGTCGAGCGCCTCGCGGTTCTCCGGCTGCAGCTCGAGCATCTTCTGGTAGTGCTCGGTCGCGGTCTCGACGTCTCGCGCACCCTCCTCGGAGGCGCGCGCGATCCGCTTCATGATCTCGATGCTCTCGTCGCCGGCGCGCGAGCTCTGGAGCCGTGCCTTCAGGATGTCGATGAGGCCCGACTTGTCCTGCTGCTCCTCGTAATAGTGCTCGAGCGTCGTCGCCGCGCCCACATCGTTCGGGTCGATCTGCAGGAGCTTGCGGTTGAGGCGCATCGAGTGGCGGACGTCGCCCTCGCGCTCTGAAGCGAGCTGTGCGGCTTTGCGGAGCGCCTCGGTGCGGCGCTGCGGATCGCGCTGCGTCTCGGCGCGCTTCTCCCACGCCTGGACGAGCGGCGACCAGTCGTTGCGCTGCTTGCACAGATCCTCGAGGACCTTCACCGCGGCCTGCGGCTGCGAGTCGACCTCGATGACCTTCTGGTACGAGCCGATCGCGGCGTCGACCTGGCCGAGGAAGTTGAGCTGCACGTTGCCGCGGCGCGAGTACAGATCGCCGAGGCGATACGCGCGCGACAGGCCGCTCTCGACGTGGATGATCGCCACCTCGTAGAGCTGCATCGCGGCGGCCCAGCGCTCGGCCTTGTAGCAGACGCGTTCCATCGCGGTGAACACGTCGCGGTTCGTCGGATCGGCGGTGAACGCGGCGGTGTACGCGGCGATCGCGCCGTCGACGTCGCCGCGGTTCGCGCGCAGTGTCGCGACGCGGCCGAACAGCGCGGCGCGCGCGGTGGCATCGGTCGTCGTCTCGGCGCGCGCCTCGAGCATGCGGGCGAGCTCGCGATCGCGGCCGAGCTGCTCGTAGAGCTTCTCGAGTCGCTCGGCGGCGACGAGGTTCTTGCCGTCGCGCTCGAGCACGGCCTCGTACGCCTGCACGGCATCCGACAGCCGGTTGAGCTTGTCGGCGCGCAGCTCGCCGAGCTCGAGCAGGACATCGACCTGGCGCTGGGTGTCGATCGGTCGGATCTGCGGCAGCTCGCGCTCGAGCGCCTGCGCGACCTCGGCCCACCGCTCGGCGCCGCGGAGCAGGCGGAGTAGCTCCTTGCCGCGCGCCGGATCGGGGACCGCCGCCTGCGCGATCACGAGCATGCGGATCGCGGCGTCCATGTCGCCGAGCTCGTCTTCGTACAGCTTCGCGAGCTCGCTCGCGCGGCGCGCCTTCTCGTCGACGGCGGTCGCGGCCTCGAGCTGGCGGCGGCGGACCTCGGCGAGCTCGGGCCACTCGGCGATCTTCGCGAGCGCCTCGGCGAGCACCTCGAGGTTGCGCGGCGTCGCCGGTGCACCGCGGAATGCGCGGGCGAGCTCGTCCCAGTGGCCGAGCTGGCGCGCGGGCGCCTCGATGCCGGCGAGCGCCTCGGTCTGATCGGGCTCGATCGACAGCACGTCGAGGTACGCGGCGACGACAGCCTCGGGCTCGCGGTCGAGCGCCGTGAGGAGCTGAGCCTCCTCGCTGCGCAGCTGCATGCGGCGCGCGATCGGCGGATCGGTCGCGAGCTCGGCGCGGACGATATCGAGCGCGCGATCGTTGCGGCCGGCGGTGCGGTGAATGCGCGCCTGCTCGCGCAGCACGTCCGCCTTGCGATGCCCGATCTCCTGCGCCTTGTCGAGCGACGAGAGTGCGGCATCGCGATCGCCGCGGCGCTCCTCGCGGATCGCGATCTCGACCCACAGCTCGGCGCGGCGCTCGGGCTCGCGCGCGATCGCGACCGCCTTCTTGCGCAGCTCGATCGAGCGGTCCCACTGCTGGTCGCGGTCGTAGAAGACGGCGAGCGACAGCATCGCGTCCTCGTCCTCGGGACGCTCGGAGATCATGCGCTCGAGCGCCTGGCGCGCGGCGACCGGATCGCCGAGATGCTCGTCGAGGAGCTCGGCGTACTCGCGCGCCGCCGAGGCCCGCGCGTCGCGGCTCGTCAGCGACGTCGACAGCTGCGACAGCACGCGCGAGAGCTGGTCGTAGCGCTTGCCCGCGCGATACACGGCGGCGAGCGCGGCGCGACAGAACGCGTCCTTCGGATCGAGATCGGCCGCGCGCTGCAGCGTCTCCTCGGCCTCGATGAAGTCGCCGCGCACGAGATCGACGATGCCGCGCGCGCACTGGAGCGCCGACGCGCAGCGCATGTCCGTCTCGGCGAGCGCCCACAGCGAGTACGCCTCGGCGAGGTCGTCGTCGTCGGCCGTGTTGCGGAGCAGGCGGACGAGATGGTCGTACTCGCTGCCGAGCCGGGCATCGAGCGCGCACGCGCGGCGCCACAGCTCGAGTGCGCGTGGCGGGTCGCCGAGCTTCTCGGCGAGTGCGGCGGCCCAGCGCAGCGCGAGGCCTCCGCGCCGCTCGAGGCGCGCGACGGTGCCGGCGGTCGGCGCGGCGTGATCGACGAAATCGAGCCATTGCTCGGCGACCGAGCTGTCGGTCGACTCGACGACGGCGCGCGCGAGATCGGCGAGCGCGGCCTTCGCCTCGCCGGTCACGGCCGCGAGCTCGAGTGCGCGCCACGCGTGCGTCGACGCGACCTCGGCGCAGTCCTCGATATCGAGCGCGGCGAGCCGGCGGCGCGCGGCGAGTGCGGCCTTCGCATCGCCGGCGGCGATCGCGGCCCACGCCGTCGCGAGGATCGCGATGCGGCGCGCGGCGACGTTCGTCGCGGCGGAGGGATCATCGGCGAGCTGCGTCCATAGCGCGGTCGCCTCCGCGTGCTGGCCGTCGCGCGTCAGCGCAGCGGCGACCGCGTGGCGCGTCGCGAGCGCCTCGAGCGCGCCGCCGGGCAGACCGGCGACGAGCTCGGCGCGGCGATCGAGCAGCTCGAGCATGCGCGGGTCGCCGGAGCGCGCCGCGGCGTCGACGCCGACGTCGATCACGCGCAGCATCCCGCTGCGGGTCAGCGTCGGCGACGGCTGGGTGTCGCCGATGCGCGTCTCGCGTCCGTCCATGCGCTCGATCGCGGCCCAGCACAGTTCGAGCGCGCCGGCGGCATCGTTGCCGCGGTCGAGCACGATCGCGGCGGTCGCTGCAACGTCGTCGAGCGTCGCGTTGACCGGGAGCGCGTCGCGGCGAATGGCGACGACGCGGTCCCACGTGCCGGCGACAGAATGCGCGAGAGCTGCGAGGCCGACCACGTGGTCGCGCACGGCTTGCGTCATCTCGCGGTCGAGGATCTTGTCGACGAGCGCAGCGGCAGTGTCGGGCCGGTCGTAGCGGAACAGCCAGGCCTCGACCAGTTCGATAAGCAGCGCGGTCGTCGTCGGCGTCGCGGGCAGCGCCTCGATGCGCGCCTGGGCGGCGGCGAGCGGCTCGGGGTGCGGCAGGTTCAGCGCGGCCGAGAGGCGGAGGCGCGGCGCGAGCGGATGCGTCTCCGCGAGCTCGAGATAGCGCATCGCCTCTTCGGGCTCGTGCAGACCATCCCAGCTCGCGAGTGCGGTGCGAACGTTGAGATCGGCGAGCCGACCATCGGTATCGTCACCGGAGAGAAGTGCTTCGGCTTCGCTCGCGACGAGATCGAGCATGTGCTCGACGAGAATGCCGGCATCGGGCACGTCGAGATTGCGCGTGTCCTCGTCGATCGGATCGGGAGCCGACTGCACTTTGTGCACGTCCGTGCGCGCGGGAGCAGGCGCGGCGATCGGACCGCGCGCCGGTAGCGGCGGCGGTTTGATCGGGGTCCCCCGGATCGGTGGCGGATCCGCCATGAACATCTGATCGTACCGGCGTTCCGGAACCGATGCCAGCAACGGGAATTTCAAGGTGGCGCCGAAAACGCGGGCGTTGACCTGACCGGGTGAGGCCCGTACGCTCCTGGCCAGGAGATGAGGGCTCGCGCCATCTGCATCTGCCGCGACGAGGGCGTCTGCGGCATCGTGGAGCGAGCCCTCGACGGCGCAGGTGTCATGGTCGACCACCACGACACCGTCCCGGTCGCCCCGGCGGAACCCGGCGAGGTCGCGCTGTTTGTCGTCGACCGCGAGTCGCGGCGGCAGGCCGGCGACGAGCTTCGCGACCTCGGTGCGCCGGTCGTCGTGGTCGGCGATGACCTCGATGACGACGGCCTCATCACCCTCATGCTCGAGGCGCCGGTCAGCCACCTCGTGCGCGACCCGTCCGACCGCGAGCTGGGCATCACCTCGGAGAAGCTCGTATCGGGCGACCTGTTCGGCCTCGAGAAGTACCTCGCGCCGGGCACCCGGACGTTCCAGCGCACGGTCGCGGATGACGCCGAGAAGCGGCAGGCGATCGGCCAGGTGACCGCGTGGGCCGAGGCGAGCGGCGCGCGCCGACCGATCGTGCACCGGCTCGCGAGCGTGATCGACGAGCTCCTGATGAACGCGCTGTTCGACGCGCCACGCGAGTCCAAGCCGGTCATCTCGCTCGACGAGGGCAGGCGGCGCGCGGTGCTCCGCTGGGCCTGCGACGACCGCACGCTCGCGGTCTCGGTCTCGGATCCATTCGGCGCGATCCGCCAGCGCGACGTGATCGATCACGTGCGCCGTGCGCGCGATGAACGCGGGCGGCCCAATCCCGCGACCCTCGAGGACCCCGGCTCGGGCCTGGGCCTCTATCTCGTGCTCGCCAATGTGGCGTCGCTGATCGTCAACGTCGATCCGGGACGCCAGACCGAGGTCGTCTGCCTGTTCGACCTCGCTCGTACCAGCAGTCGAGCGATCGCCGGCGGTGTGCGGTCGCTCCACGTGTTCCAGGCGTCCTGAGGCGCCCTGACACGCTCCCGGTTACCTCACGCGGCCGCGGCGACGGAACCGAACTGATCGACGAGGGCCTCGAGCTGGTCGCGCGACAGCATTTCTGCTGCATCGGTGAACAGCTGGTCCTCCTGCCACGCGGTGTGGCCGACCATCAGGTCGCCCAGCGCGGCGAACAGCTCCGGGAACTCCTCGTCCTCGACGTCGATCCAGACGAGCTCCGAGAGGAGCCGCTTGATCGCGACGTGCTCGGCGCGAAGCTCTGTCATGACGTCGCCTGATACCTGGCGCGCGATAACCGGGTAGAGGTGCTCCTGCTCAAGCGCGATGTGGATCGTCAGCTTGTCAGAGAGCTCGTCGAACGTGGCCGCGTCGCGCGTGCGGCTCACGGCGGCGAAGAGCTGGTCGAGCTCTTCGTGCTGGGCGGTCAATAGCTCGAGGGCGTCACGGATCTGAGTCATTGCGAGAGCCGGCCAGTGCAGCGCGCGTGCCAGGCTCAGGACAGGCGAACGGCGGCGAACACCAGCGGGATTCCGACGAAGATCACCGCCCACGCGACGACCCAGGCGACCTTCGCGCGCAGGCGAGCGCGTGCGGAAATGGGAAGCGTGGCAGCGAGGCGCGGTAGCTCGATTGGCGGCCGGAACAATCGGCCGGCGAGCGCACCGGCATAGAGGCCGGCGGCGACGATGACGCCGACGAGCCACGGCATCGGATCGGCGGGACGCGCGAGGCCAACGATCACGAGCACGAGGAATGCGAGCGCGCCGAGCGCGAACGCCATCGGATAGCGGCGCCGCATCAGGCGGGCATCCTTGCGATACGGCAGCGCGGCTTCGCCGAGCATGCTCGCGATCGCGCGCTCGAGCGCAGTCGGCGGCCGGATCTCGAGCGTCGCGAGTTGCTGGCGATCGAGCGCCGAGACGTCGCGCAGGATTGTCCCCATCACTTTCGGCGCGGTCGCACGCACCGCCGCGAGGGCGAGCGCACTGATCACGGCGAGGCCGACGAGCACGGTCGCCGCCGACAGCTTCGGCGTTCGTCCCCACAGCCACGACGCGACGATGATCACGAACACGATGACGACCGTCGACGCGAAGCCCGGGAGCGCTCCGAGGATCGCCGAGTTGCTCGCAGGCACCTGCGGGCGAGCTTCGGCGCGCACCGGCGCACCGGCGAGCTGCGTCGCGAGCTCGAGCTTGGTCGCGCCGCCATACGCGACGAGCGACGCGGCCCAGGTCGCGACCGCGGGGAGAAAGCACGCGGCGACAAGGCCGAGCACACCGGCGACCGCGACGTGGCGGATGAAGAAGTCGAATAGCGAGAGGCCGTGCAGCTCGCCGGCGATCGGCGTCGTCGAGAGCGGCCGCGTCGCCCACGAGACCTCGCCTGCGTCGAGCGCGAGCAGCGGTGCGGCGCCGGCGATCACGACGAGCGTCGTCGCGAGCGCGGCGCGAATGCAGCGGTACCACGCGGCATCGAACAACGCGCCGCCGGCGATCGGTAACTGCGCGAGCAGGGCGGCGTCCTGGCGCCAGTAGAGGTGGAACGGCACGCGCATGAACGCGAAGCCGAACGCGACGAGCGTCGCGCCGATCCACGCACGGCTCGCGGCGAGCGGGCCGGCCTCGTCGGCGCGCCAGTACACGAACGCGGCCATCGCGACGGCGGCGACGAGCGTGACGAGCACCGACGAGCCTCGCTTCGCGCGCTTCTCGTAGAGGCGCGTCCATCGGATCAGCTCGCGGCTCGTCACGTCGGTCCCTCGTCGGCGATCAGCGAGACGTAGAAGTCCTCGACGGCGCTCGGGCCCTGCGAGAGCAGCGCTTTGACATCGTCGCCGCGCTTGTCGGCAACGAGCTTGCCCTTGTCCATGACGAGGATGCGATCGCACATCCGCTCGGCGACGCCGAGGAGGTGCGTCGACATCAGGATCGCGCCACCGGCGTCGGCCGCGGCACGGAGCGTCGCGCGGGCGGCGCGCGCGGCGTGGGGATCGAGGCCGTTGAGCGTCTCGTCGAGGAGGACGAGCTTGACCGGGCCGACGAGCGCCGCGGCGAGGCCGACGCGCTGGCGCATGCCGAACGACAGCTCGCGGCACGGCCGCTGCGCGATCTTCGAGATCGAGAGATCGGCGAGCACCTTGTCGACGGCACCTTTGACGGCGCCGCGCGCCTCGGCGATGAAGCCGACGTGCTCCTCGACGGTGAAGAACTCGTAGAGCGCGGGAGGTTGATCGGCGAAGCCGACCTTCGCGCGGGCGGAGCGAGGCGCGGTTGCGAGGTCTTCACCGTCGACGACGATCGAGCCGTTGCTCGGCAACACCGCGCCCGCCATCGCCGACAGCGTCGTCGATTTGCCGGCGCCGTTGGGGCCGAGGAGAAGCGCGATCTCGCCGGTGTGCAGCTCGAGGTCGAGGCGGTCGACGGCGACGCGCTTGCCGTACTGGATCGTGAGCTCGGAGACGCGGGCGATCACTGACCCCAGGTGTACACCACGACGTAGAGGATCTTGGTCTGGGACCTCGCAGGAACGTTCCGCCGCATCGAGAACTGCTGCGGGCCCTCCTTCTTCGCGTCGGGGTCGGACTGGGGGTACGCGATCACCCAGTTCTGGCCGCGATACAGGTGCTCCCGGAGCAGCACGCGCACCGGATAGTCGCGCTTGTTCTCGATCGTGATCACGAACTCCTCGACGATCCGCTTGCTGTCCTCGACGGTGAGCTCGCGGCGCTCGCGCGAGCCGGTCACACCCTCGGCGGTGCCGACCGGGATCGTGTCGATGTCGCCGACGCGCGTCGACGCATCGTAGAGGCTCGCCTCGCCGAGCACCGCGAGCGAACCGTCGGGTCGGCTGTCGAGAAGTCGGACAGGGCCCGCCGGAAGGCCGGCACTCTGCGCCTTGTCGCGGGTGATCTCGAAGCTCTCCGTGACGCGGCCCGGTGCGGGTGGCGTGATGCCGAGCACAGGGTCGGTCAGCGGGCTCGGCCCGGCGTGATCGAGCTTGGTGCCGATCGGATCGTAGACGAGCACCGACGACATCTGGAGCGTCGTCGCGCCGACGAGCTCGACGCGGGTCTCGCCCTCGCCCAGATCGAGAGAGCCGAGCTCGCGCGGCTGGGCGGGCGGGGTCGAGCTCGACGTCCCGGAGATGAGCGCGGCGGCGAGCGCCTCGGAGGTCTTCGTGCGCCACGTGCCGAGCTCGGCATCGATCACGCGCGCCGACCCGGCGTGGATCGGCAGGCCGGTCGTGTTGAAGATCGCGAGCGCGCCGCGGACCTGCGCGCGCTGTCTCGTCGCGTTCGCGGTCATCGTGTACGCGACGTTCCAGTCGAGGCGATCGGTCAGGTACGCGAGGACGATCGTGTAGTGACCTGCATGGCGGGCGGTGACGTCGAGCGTGATCTCGACGGGCTTGTCGTCGGTGGTGCCGTCGGTCGGTGCGCGGAGCACGACGTCGAGGTCGGCCTTGTCGACGACGACGAGCTGCGAGGCGCGCACGCCGGCGGCGACCTTGACGGTCTTCATCGTCGTCGCGGCCGGCAGATCGAGCTCGATCCGCTGCCGGATGACAGCGACGTCGCGATAGAGCGTGATGTCGTCGCCGCGTGGGGCGGCGGACCTGGGCGCGGGATGCGCGGGCGCACCGCACCCGACGAGCACCACCAGCGCGAGCCGTTTCACTCGCCCGAGTATACGGTCAGGCGCTGCGACCGTCGAACTGGTTCGTCGGCAGCTTGTTCGCGTCGACACCGTCGATCGTGCGCACGTTGATCGCGATCATCGGGCCCTTCGGTCCCTGGCCGTTCGCGAACGGCTTGATGCCGCACGTCTTGCAGAACGTGTGGTGGATGACGTGCTTGTTGAACTGGTAGTCGGTGAGGTTGTCCGCGCCCTTCTCGACCTTGAACTTGTCGGGCGTGACGAACTGGAGCAGCGTGCCGGAGCGGCCGCACATGCTGCAGTTGCACGAGATCGAGGAGGCTTCGGTATCGAGCTCGACGGAGTAGCGTACGGCGCCGCAGTGGCAACCGCCTTGATGTGTGGTGACAGCCATGCGCGTGAGCCTACCTCGAAGCGTGAATCGAGGTAGAACGCCGGCGTGAGCGAATCGGAGGCACTCCGGAACGATCTCGGCCGTGTGACAGCGGCACTTCTTCACGCCGTCGAGACGCTCGCAGGTCAGCCAAACGAGGCCCTCTACAACAAGCTCGAAGAGATCGCGACGAAGCTGCGCGCGCACGAGCTGCCGCGGAGCCAGCTGTCGGGGACGATCGCAGAGCTCGATGACGATCAGCTCGAGACGATGGCGCGCGCGAACGCGCTCGAGTGCCATCTCATGAACACGGCCGAGGAGCGCGAGCGGCTGCGCTCGCTGCGCCTGCGCGGCGGCCAGCTCTCCGACGGTGTCGTCGCGGCGCTCGACGAGCTCATCGAGGCCGGATTCGGCGAGCGCGAGCTGCGCGCACTGTTCGATCGCGCGCTCGTGATGCCGGTGATCACGGCGCACCCGACGGAGTCGCGCCGGCGCAGTGCGCTCGATCACCTGAGCCGGATCGCGAAGCTGCTCGAAGACGCGAGCGCGCGCGGCGAGGATGCGCTCGAGGCCGAGGTGCTCGCGCTGCACGCGACCGAGGACTCGCGCGCGCACAAGCCGACACCGCTCGACGAGGTCGAGACCGCGCTCGACGTGTTTCGCCGATCGCTGCTCGAGGTGACGCCACGCGTGTACCGCACGCTCGAGGATCGGCTCGAGCAGAAGCTCGGCGGCGACTGGCGCTTGCCATCGTTCCTGCGCTGGGGCACGTGGGTCGGCGGCGATCGCGATGGCAACCCGAACGTCACGTCGGTGATCACGCGGAGCGCGTTCTCGCGCATGCGCGCGGTCGTGCTGCAGCGCTACCTGCAGGATGTCGAGACGCTCGGCCGCTCGCTGTCGATGTCGGCGCTGCGCGCGAAGCCGGGCTCGCTCGACGAGCTACGCGCGTCGCTCGAGCTCGATCGTGAACGCTTCCCCGAGGTCGCCGCGCACGCGATGCCGCGCACGGTGCACGAGCCGTGGCGCGAGAAGCTGTGGTACGTGCAGGCGCGCCTTCGCGGCACGCTCGAGCACGCCGAGCACGGCTACCCGGGCGCGGAGCGTTATCGCGCGGACCTGGCGATCCTCGATCGCTCGCTGCGCGCCGCCGGGTTCGAGCTCGTCGCCGAGGAGGATCTGCGCGACATGCTCCGGCGCGTCGACGTCTTCGGCTTCCACCTCGCGTCGCTCGATCTGCGCCAGCACTCGGGCGTGCACGATCGCGTCGTCGACGAGTTGCTCGCGCATGGCGGCCGTCCGGGCTATCTCCAGCTCGACGAAGCCGGGCGCAGGAGCGCGCTCGGCGAGGTGCTGACGGCGCCGATCGCACCGATCCGCGATCGCGAGGAGCTGTCGCTCGACGCACGCGAGCTGCTCGCGACGCTCGACGTCGTCGGTCGCGCACGCCGCGAGCTCGGTCTGCGCGCGTGCGAACGCTACGTCACCTCGTTCACGCGCGACGTCTCCGATCTGCTCGAGGTCGTGTTCCTCGCCCGATCGAGCGGCCTCGCGCCCGGCGAGCTGAAGCCCGTGCCGCTGCTCGAGCAGCTCGAGGATCTCGAGCGCGCCGAGGACATCGCCGAGGCTGCGCTCGGCAATCCGGTGCTGCGCACCGAGCTTGGCGACGAGCTCGAGGTGATGGTCGGCTACTCGGACTCCGGCAAGCAGGTCGGCTATGTCGCGTCGTCCATGGCGCTGCGCCGCGCGCAGCTCGCGCTCGCGAAGGTCACCGAGAAGCACGGCGTCCTGCTCACCGTGTTTCATGGCCGCGGCGGCGCACTTGGCCGCGGCGGTGGTCCGGCGAGCGACGCGATCCGCGCGCAACCGGCGGCCGCGGTGCGAGGGCGCATGCGCGTGACCGAGCAGGGCGAGACGGTGACCGCGCGCTACGCGCAGCCGTCGATCGCCGAGCGCGACCTCGAGCTGACGCTCGGCGCGATCCTCGCCGCGGCGGCCACCGAGCGCGTCCCGCTGCCTCCCGAGGCTGCGTCCGACGAGGAACATCTCGCCCACGCCGCTGATGCCGCGCGCGAGGCATATCTCGCGCTCACCGCCGACGAGGATCGGCTCGCGCGCTACACCGTTGCGGCGACGCCGATCGAGGATGTCGCGCACCTGCCGATCGGCTCGCGGCCCGCGTCGCGCGCGCCGAAGCTGACGCTCGAGTCGCTGCGCGCGATCCCGTGGGTGTTCTCGTGGACGCAGAGCCGGCACGGCATTCCCGGATGGTTCGGCGTCGGCACGGCGATCGAGACGCTCGTCGCCGAGATGGGCGAGGACAGCGTGCGCGAGCTGTGCACGCGGTCGCGGTTCTTCCGCGCGCTCGTGCGCAACTGCGAGGTCTCGCTCGTCCGCTCGGATATCGACGTCGCGGGCGAGTACGCGAAGCTCGCCGATCCCGATGCGCAGAAGATCTACGAGCTGATCGCCGCCGAGCACGCGAGGACGGTGCACGCACTGCGCGACACGCTCGGCATGGTGCCGCCGCTCGCATCGCGCGCCTACCTCGTCGCATCGGTCGAGCGACGCAACCCGCACCTCGACGTGCTGTCGCACGTCCAGATCGAGGCGCTGCGGCGTCGTCGCGCCGGCATCGGCGATGCGGAGCGGCTCACGCGGATCGTGTTCACGACGATCGGCGGCATCGCGGCGGGCCTGCAGACCGCCGGTTAGTGGCGGATTTCGCGCGAAACAACAAGTCTGGACGTTTTCTCTGCGGGTCGTAGAACAGCGGAATGCCGACGCTTCTGCTCATCGCGGGCCCGCCCGGTGCCGGCAAGACGACCGTCGCGGAGCGGCTTGCCGAGTCCGCGGCGCGGCCGACCGTGCACATCCCGACCGACAGCTTCTTCACCTGGATCAAGACCGGGTTCGTGCTGCCGTTTCTCCCGGCGTCGGCAGCGCAAAACGAAGTCGTCACGCGCGTGATGATCGACGCGGCACTCGGCTACGCGCGCGGCGACTACGACGTCATCCTCGACGGGGTACTCGGGCCGTGGTGGCTGCCCGCATTCGTCGAGGCCGCGCATGGCGCCGACCTGCCACTCGCGTATGTCGTTCTCCGACCATCGCTCGAGGTCACGCTCGCGCGTGCGACGGCCCGGGTGGGACATGCGCTGCGCGACGCAGGCCCGATCACGGGCCTTCACGGCGCCTTTGCGCAGCTCGGCGCGCTCGAG
>JABFXX010000540.1 GCA_013368795.1 Kofleriaceae bacterium | reverse complement strand
GCGGCCCGCTCGACAAGGCCAAGCAGGTCGTCTGCATGATGCTCGACTCGCTCGCCGACCACGATCGGTTCGAGCTGATCGAGTTCTCGAACGAGCCACATCGCTACTCGCCGGAGCCGATCACGGCGACCGCGAAGGCGAAGCAGAAGGCGATCAACTGGGTGCGCTCGCGCCAGGCCGACGGCGGGACAGAGATGCGCGCCGCCGTCGTCGAGGGCCTCGCGAGCCTGCGCGTCGGTGCGCAGCGCCAGGTCGTCGTCGTCACCGACGGCTATGTCGGCGGCGAGCAGCAGATCATCGAGGCGATCAATCGCCGTCTACCGAAGTCGTGCCGCGTCCACGTGCTCGGCCTCGGCTCGGCGGTCAACCGCTCGCTCGCGACCGCGATCGCGCGCGCCGGCAAGGGCGCCGAGGTGATCGTGGGCATCGACGAGGATGCCGAGCGCGGCGCCAAGCGCCTGCTCGATCGCACGAGCATGCCGATGCTGACCAACGTCGAGATCAGCGGCAGCGCGCTCTTGCGCCACGCCCCGGAGCGCATCCCCGACGTGTTCGAGGGCGCGCCGCTCGTCGCCGCGCTCGCGGTGAAGCCGGAGGGCGGCGAGCTCGTCGTTCGCGGCCAGACCGCGCGCGAGACCTGGACGCAGACGATCACCGTGCCCGCGCAGCGGTCGGGTGCGGGGAACGCGGCGATCGTCGCACTGTACGGCCGCGAGCGCGTCGCCGACGTGGAGGCCAATAGCGTGTTCGCGACGTCCGACGGCGAGATCGAGGAGCTCGGTCTGACGTTCCAGATCGCGACGAAGATGACGTCGTGGGTCGCCATCGACGAGGCGCGCAAGGTCACCGGCCCGACGCGCGACCAGCTCGTCCCACAGGAGCTGCCGTACGGCACGCGCGCCGAGGCATTCGGCCTGCGCGGCTCCCACGACCGCGGAGCCCGGACGCAGAGCGGCATGATCCGCTCGCCCGAGCTCGAGGCATTGAGAGCGCAGCTCGGGCGCGGCGCATCGTTCGACGACATCGGCGAATCGGGGCCGCCCGAGTCCGATTTCGAGGATGACTCGTCGATCGCACCGCGCTCGTTCTCGGCGGAGGTCAAGAAGGAGTACGACTTCGCGAAGGAGGAGGCGACCGGCCAGGACGCGCGCTTCGCCGACCTCGATCTCGACGAGAGCGCCGACTTCGCGGCGATGGATCGCCTCGAGTCGCCACCGCCCGCGCAGGCATTCGGTGGACGCGGTCGCGCGGCGAGCCCGACGATCCCGGAGCCGATGCAGGAGGAGGAGAACTTCGAGGGCTCGGCCGACAAGGGCGGCGAGTCGCGGACGCTGATGGGCTTGCCAAGGCCCGTCGCGAAGCCGCCGGCCGACCAGACGCGCGCGCCGAGGGCAACGGAGTCGGCGCCGCTGCCGCCCGCGCCGGGACAGCCGCGCGCGCCAAGGCCGATGGAGTCCGCGCCAATGCCCGAGCCGCTGCCGCCGGACGAGCTGTTCGCCGCCGCGCCCGCGCAGCCGAAGGCCGCACAACCGGTCGCCAACGAGAAGGCCGATGATGACCTCGCGATCACGCAACGCAGGGCTCGCACGGTCGATGGCCCCGCGGAGGTGACGGCGAAGCGCAAGGCACGCGCGGTCGAGCCGACCGACGTGTCGAAATCCGAGGCGCGCGCCGAGGAGCAAGATGACGCGACGACCACGCGCCGCACGCGCGCCGGTAAGGCACCCTCGCGCTCGACCGCCGACGGCATGCTCTCGCTCGATCAAAAGGTCGCGCCGATGGAGCCGGCGCCGCACAAGCGGCCGATGAACCCGTGGCTCGTGCTCGCGCTGGCCGCGCTCGTCGTCGCGATCTCCGTCCTCATCTGGTGGCTCGCGAGGTGAGCTTGGATCTCGACGTCTACGTTCCCGCGATCGCGCACGGCGACACCCGCTCGTTCGGCGTGTGGATGGCCCACGCCGAGCCGAGCGTGCGCGAGTCACTGCGCTCGTTCGCGGCGGTCGTCGACGTCGAGGCTGTGCTGCAGGAGGCACTGCTTCGCGTCTGGCAGGTCGCGCCTCGATTCGAGTCCGACGGCAGACCGAACGGCCTCTTGCGGCTCGCCGTGCGGATCGCGCGCAATCTCGCGATCAGCGAGGTGAGACGCACGAAGGCAAGGCCGGTCGACGAAAGTGACCTCGAGTCGCTTGCAGACACCGACGCCGCGCCGAGCGCACCCGATCCGATGCTGCGACAGGCGATCGCGCTGTGTCGCGACAAGCTCCCGCCGAAGCCGCGCCAGGCGCTCGACACGCGGCTCGCGAGCGGCGGTGGCCTCGACGATGCCGATCTCGCCGAGTCGGTCGGCATGCGGCTCAACACGTTCCTGCAGAACTTCACGCGCGCGCGGCAGCTACTCGCGGACTGTCTGCGCAAGCGCGGAATCCTCGTCGAGGAGCTCGGCACATGACGCGCGAAGAAGAAGACCTCCTCGTCGAACAGGTCGCAGGTGCGTATCGCCCGCGCGTCGGCGACGCGACGATCGGCTATCACAAGGCGTGGCACGACCTGGACGCCGAAGGTCGCATCCGTGCCTACGAGCTCGCGCGCGTGCAGCGTCCACTCGAAGCGGCACTCGACTCCGAGGGTCTATCGTCGACGGCGCGCGCCGTGCTCGCGCGAATTCTCGCCGCGACAGATTCGTGAGCTAGCGGACACGTACTTTTGCGGCTGCGAAGGTGTTCGTAAGAACCCTTGCAATGCTGCATCGTGTGGACCCTGCACACCCTTGCGACCGACACAGCGTGTCGTGCAACGGTGGGCGAGCGCGATGACTGATCAACACTCGATGACAGTCGGTCGCTACCTGCTCCATCGCAAGATCGCACGCGGAGGTATGGCATCGATCCACATCGCCCGCCTGATGGGCGACGTCGGATTCTCCCGGATTGTTGCCGCCAAGCGGATGCATCCCGAGCTCGCCGGAGATGCCGAGTTCGTCGCGATGTTCCTCGACGAAGCGCGCATCGCCTCGAAGGTCCACCATCGCAACGTCGTGCCCGTGTTCGACGTCGTGACGATGGGCAGCGAGGTCATGCTCGTCCAGGAGTACGTGCACGGAGCGCCACTGTCGCTGCTGCTCCACAACTCGAATGCCGCGCAGGCGCACGTGCCGATTCCGGTCGCCGCATCGATCGCGTGTCAGGTGCTGTCCGGCCTGCACGCGGCGCACGAGACCTGCGACGAGATCGGCACGCCGCTCAACATCGTCCATCGCGACGTGTCGCCGCAGAACATCATGATCGCGCTCGACGGCAGCGCGCGCCTGCTCGACTTCGGGGTCGCGAAGGCGGCGATGAGCGCGCACGTCACGCGCAAGGGCACGTTCAAGGGCAAGCTTGGCTACAGCTCGCCCGAACAGATCCGCGGCGAGGCGACGCGCCAGAGCGACATCTACGCGCTCGGCGTCGTGATGTGGGAGCTGATCGTCGGCCACCGCATGCACGGCAACACCAAGGGCGAGGCCGCGCTGATCGCCGAGATCCTCGCCGGCAAGCTGCCGACGATCACCGACGCGCTCGCCGAGGAGCGGTCGTGGATCGGCGCGTATCGGTGGAGTCAGCTCGAGGCGCTCGAGCCGATCATCCGCAAGGCGCTCGACAGCAACGTGCGCCGCCGCTGGGCCACGGCCGCGGACATGGAGGAGGCGATCGCCGCCGCGGTGCCGATCGCGACCGCCGCCGATGTCTCGCAGTGGTTGCGCGCCGTCGGCAAGGACTTCCTCGACGAGCGCGAGCGCATGATCGCCGCCGAGGAGCAAAGCTGGCGACGCTTCGCCGCGAACGGCAGCGGCTCGCAGCCCGCGATGGGCACGCAGCGGCTCGAGCTGACGAGCACGGCGACCGAGCCCGACCAGGTGCCGCCGTCGAAGATCTCGATCCGCGCGCGCTTCCCGACCGCCCTGATCGCCGCGCTGATCGTGCTGCTCGGGATGGGCATCGCGTTCCTCATCCAGGATCTGAAGAAGAGCGAGCAGCCGGCCCACGTCGACAAGCCGGTCGCCACCGAAGCAGCACCACCCGCGACAAAGGCGCGGCCCGCTGCGGCGCCTGCAGCAACGCCGACGACCGAATCGACGACGGCGACACCGACAGCGACACCGGCGACGAGCGCGACCACGACGCACGAGGCCACATCGCCGAGCGCTGCGGCCGAAGGACCGACCGAGGAGCAGACCGCCGCGCAGCCCGACGAGCAGCCTGCCGAGCAACCCGACGCGGCGCGCGCCGAGCCCCACGAGCCTCGCGACGTGACGACCGATCCACCGCGCAAGAAGTCGACCGCCCGCCAGACGAAGGTCCGCACCGTCCGCCCTGCTCCGGCACGCACCACGCCACCCGCCCGCACGCCAACCGCGGCTGCACCGAAGGCGAGCGCTGCCGGCGTCGACTGCAGCACGCCGTTCTACTTCGAAGGCAAGAAGAAGATCTTCAAACCAGGATGCCTATGACGTCGTTGAATCCACGGCAGAAGAGCGTGACCTGGACCGATGAATCCGTCGTCTCTCCGCTCGAGGTGACAGGGACGCCGAACGCGTTCGCGCGCAAGTCGTCCCTGATGAGCCCACGCGCGACGGGCGAGCTCGGCACCCTCTTGATCGGCGGTCCCGACCAGAAGGGAATCCACGCGACGCTCGCCCAGCTGTTCCTCGTCCACGGCGTCAACATCCTCAACTCCGCGCAGCACTCCGGCGGCGGCATGTACTTCGAGCGCATTCGCTTCGACCTGTCAGAGCTGCACACGTCGCGCGCGCAGCTCGAGGCGAGCGTCCGCGAGGTCTGCAACCGCACCGGCATGGACTACCGGCTCTACGGCGATCGCAGGAAGCGCGTCGCGATCCTCGTGTCGAAGTACGAGCACTGTCTCTATGACCTGCTCGTCCGCCATCGCGCCGGCGATCTGCCGCCGTGCGAGATCGCGCTCATCGTCTCGAACCATCCCGACGCGAGCGATTGCGCCGCGCACTTCGGCATCCCGTTCTGCCA
>JABFXX010000215.1 GCA_013368795.1 Kofleriaceae bacterium | reverse complement strand
ACGTCGCTCGGGCGAGGTTCGGTCACGGCCGCATCGGTTGCCAGCGTCGTGCCAGCCGCGGTGACGGTGCGAGTGGCAGTCGCCATGAGCGCAACTCTAGCCTGAACAATTGGTTGCGCGCCCCACGATCAGAACGTGACCCGCCATGTCACGAAACGTGACTGCAAGGTGTATAGACCGCCGACAGATCTGCCGCCGGACACTGTGAAGTCTAGGGCCTGGCCGACTGGCGCCGTGGCACGGCCGGTGCTTTGGTCGCCGGCAATGAAGTTCTGCCTGTGCCTGGCCTCGTGCCTTCTCGCGGTTTCCCCTGCGTTCGCGCAGCCCGCGCCGCAGCCCAAGACTCCTTCTAAGGGAAACGCCGCCGCCGCGGCGGTCGGCGATGACTTCGATAGAGAGGTCGATGCGCTGTTCGTGCAAGGCGGCCTCACCGCCGACCAGGCGGCTGCCCGCGCGATGAAGGTCTCGCCGGAGGTCATCAAGTCGGCCGCCGAGGTCGACGCCGCGATCGCTCAGCGTCAGACGGCGCAGCTCGCGCTCGTTCCACAGATCAGCGGCAACGCGTCGTACACGCGGCTCTCGCCTGTCGACCCGCTCGCGTTTGGCGGCTTCAACATCGCGTTCCCGCAGAACAGCACCGTGTTCAGCGGCACCATCGGCGTGCCGCTCTCCGAGTACGTCTGGCGGTTCCCCAAGCTGATCAGCGCCGCGAAGCTCGGCGAGGCCGCCTCGCGTACGAACCAGCGGACGAGCGAGGTCAACGCGAGCCACGAGGCGCGCGTCGCGTACTTCGAGTGGCTGCGCGCGCGGCTCCAGGTGCTCATCGCCCAGCGCCAGCTCGCGCAGGTGCAGACGACGCTCAAGCAGGTGAGCGCGCTCGCCGAGGTGCAGCGTCTGTCGAAGGCCGACCTCATGCGCGTCGAGGCCGAAGAAGCGACCGCAGAGCAGACGCTGAATCAGCTGAACAACCTCTTCCAGCTGCGCGAAGAGCAGCTGCGGATCCTCATCGGCGCTCGCCAGGACGAGCAACTCGCGATCAGCGAGGACGTTCGCGGCGACATCGCGCCGCCGGCGCAGCAGAGCGTCGATGATCTGTTGAAGCATGCCGAGAAGAACCGCCTCGAGTTCAAGGCGATCAACCAGGGCATCGATGCCAAGCTCGAGCAGCGTGAGGCGGAGAGGGCGAGCCTCGTGCCGCGGCTGTCCGCGTTCGCGCAGGCCGATTACGCGAACCCGAACCAGCGCATCTTCCCGCAGGAGGACAAGTTCGCGTTCACCTGGCAGGCAGGCGTGCAGCTGTCGTGGACGCTCAACGACACGCTCGTCACCCGCAAGACGCTCGACAGGCTCGCCGCCGAGGCGAACCAGCTCCGCGCCGATCGCGACAACCTCGTCCGCGGCACGCGCGTGCAGGTGATGTCGGCACAGCAGGACGTCGACCTCGCGCAGCTCTCGCTCAACACGTCGCAGAAGGCGCTCGAGTCGGCGATGGAGAGCTATCGCGTTCGCAAGGAGCTGCTCAACGCCGAGCGCGCGACCGCCGTCGAGCTCGTCGATGCCGAGACGACGCTGACCCGGGCGCGTATCGCGTCGCTCAACGCGCGCGTCGACCTTCGCGTCGCGCTCGCGAACCTCGCCCACGCCCTGGGCGACGACGTCCACGCTCCGAAGTAATCCGCGACGACTCGCCGCAGGTCGAACCACGGCCCGCACCCGAACTCTTCGGGGCGGGCCGTTCGTCTATCTGGCTGTCGTCAAAGGACCCTCGACACTGTCGGGATGGCATACAGGCGATCGCCTCCTAACCAAGCGTCTCTCCAATGGAGCGAGTGGCAGGAACCGTGCATCGTACGCCCCGCGATGCGTGGTTATGCGTTGATCCTCCTGGCGGCGATCGGTTGCAAGAAGACTGCGGACAGCGGTTCGGGCTCCGCCAAGCCCCCGCCGACGCCCCCGGTGAAGGTGAGCTCGGTCGTTGCGGCCGAAGCTCCAACTCCCGAGGTCATGGTCGTTACCGGCCTCGTCAAAGCGGATAACCGCTCCGACGTCACGGCTGATACGCAAGGCAAGGTCATCAACGTGATGATCGAGCGCGGTCAGCGCGTGAAGATGGGCCAAGCGGTCGTCCAGCTCGACGTCCGGAGCGCGGCACTCGGTGCGAAGGAAGCCAAGGCGAATCTCGCCGCGGCGCGCGCCCAGAAGCAGCTCGCCGATCAGGAGTGCGAGCGAACGAAGTCGCTGCTCGACAAGGGCGCGATCACGAAGTCCGAGTACGACCGCCAGATGGCGCAGTGCACCTCGGCGCTCGAGCAGGTCTCGGCCGTCCAGGCTCGCACCGAGATGATGTCGAAGTCGGTCTCCGACGGTCTCGTTCGCGCGCCGTTCGACGGCATCGTGTCCGAGAAGATGGTGTCGCCCGGTGAATGGGTGGCGCCCGGCAAGGCGCTGTTCACGCTGGTCGACGACGATCCGCTGAAGGTCGAGCTCTCGGTCTCCGAGGTCTCGGTGCCGCTCGTCAAGGACAAGGCGCGCGTCGACCTGTTCTCGGTCGCGCTCAAGGACAAGATGGTCGGCGCGACCATCTCGCGGCTCGGCGCCGAGATCGGCCGCACGCGGTCGCTGATCGTCGAGGCGACCATCGACAAGGACAGCGGGCTCGTTCCCGGCATGTTCGTCGAGGCGCACATCAAGACGGGCGAGAAGAACCGCATCGTCCTGCCGAAGACGGCGATCAAGAAGGGCAAGCAGGCCCATGCATTCGTCATCAACAAGGGCGAGCTCGAGGACCACATCGTCCTCCTCGGTCCCGCGCCCGACCCCGATCACGTCTCGATCGACGAGGGCCTCAAGAAGGGCGACAAGGTCGTCTCCGTGGTCACCGACAAGATGGTCGATGGAACCCCGGTGGTGGAGTAGTCCATGCAGTGGTTAGCAAACATCAGCGTCAGGCGACCTATCTTCGCCTCGGTGCTGATCATGGTGTTCGTTGTAGTCGGCATCGTCGGCTACAGCCGCCTGGGTGTCGACAAGTTCCCCAAGGTCGACTTCCCGCTCATCACCATCGTCACGCCGTACCCCGGCGCCTCGCCGGGCGCCGTCGAGACCGACGTCACGCAGAAGGTCGAAGAGGCGGTCAACACCGTCAGCGGCCTCGACACGCTCACCAGCGTGTCGACCGAGGGCGTGTCGCTTGTCATCGCGCAGTTCGATCTCGAGGTCGATCCTGACAAGGCCGCGAACGATATCGATCAGCACATCGCGACGGTGCTCCGCGAGCTCCCTCCGGGGACTCGCCCCGAGGTCCGGAAAGCGGACCCCGATGCCGCGCCCGTCATCGTGCTCTCGGTCAAGGGACCCGCAGGCGTGTCGACGCGCGAGCTCACGCGCTTCGCCGACAAGCAGGTCAAGCAGCGCATCGAACGCCTGAAGGGCGTCGGCCAGATCGTCATCCTCGGCGGTCAGGAGCGCCAGATCAACGTGCAGCTCGACCCGATCCGCCTCGCCTCGGCGGGCGTGTCCGCGCTCGAGGTGCAGCGCGCGATCTCCGCCTCGAACGTCGATGTTCCGGGCGGTCAGATCGAGATGGGACCGAGGAACCGCACGCTGCGCATCGAGGGCCGCGCCATCGAGGCGAAGCAGATCGGTGAGATTGTCGTGCGCCAGCAGGGCGACCACGCGATCCGCGTCAGCGACGTCGCGGACATCGAGGACTCCGAGGAGGAGGCCGAGACCGCGGCGAACCGCAACGGCATCCCGGCGATCGCGCTGTCGGTCCGCAAGCAGACTGGTACGAACACGGTTGCCGTCGTCGACGCGGTCAAGGCCGCGGCCGCGGATCTGCAGAAGAACCTGCCGGCCGGTTACTCGGTCGACGTCGTTCGCGACAACTCGATCCAGATCCGCACGTCGGCCGAGCAGGTGCTCGAGCACCTCGTGATCGGCGCGCTGTTCGCCGCGCTCGTCGTGCTGCTGTTCCTCGGCAGCCTGCGATCGACGATCATCGCCGCGATCGCGATCCCGGTATCGATCATCTCGACGTTCGGCCTGATGATGATGGCCGGCTTCACGCTCAACATGATGACGCTGCTCGCGCTCGCGCTGGCGGTCGGCATCGTGATCGACGACGCGATCGTCGTGCTCGAGAACATCTATCGGTTCATCGACGAGAAGCGGATGAAGCCGTTCCCCGCCGCGATCCACGCGACGAAGGAAATCGGTCTCGCCGTCCTCGCGACGACGCTGTCTCTCATGGCCGTGTTCCTTCCGGTCGCCTTCATGAGCGGCATCGTCGGCCGCTTCCTCTACAGCTTCGGCCTCACGATGGCGTTCGCGATCGCGATCTCGATGATCGTCGCGTTCACGCTGACCCCGCTGATGGCAGCGCGCCTCCTGCCGGCGCCTCCGCCGGAGGGTGAGCACCGCCGCCGGTCGTGGCTCGAGCGCGGCAGTGACTTCGTCTATCGCCCGATCGCGCGCCTCTACTCCGGCATCCTCGCGTTCTGCCTGCGCCATCGCTGGATCGTGCTCGTCACGATCATCGGCTCGTGCGCGTCGACCATCCCGATGTGCAAGAAGGTCGGCGGCGACTTCCTCCCGCCGAACGACGAAGCGCAGTTCGAGATCTACGTGCAGATGCCCGAGGGCACCTCGCTCGAGGCGACGACGCTGTTCACCGAGCGGCTCGCGCGCAAGACGCGCACGATGCCCGAGGTCGACTCGACGCTCGTCACCGTCGCCGGTGGCGACCAGCGTCAGAGCAACGTCGCGAACGTCTACGCGCACATGACCGACCCGGCCAAGCGCAAGCGCAGCCAGGCCGAGGTCATGGAGGAGGTTCGCAAGCTCATCCTCGCCGACGTCCCGAAGGAGATCCGCGTCGCCGTCCAGCAGGTCAACGACTTCTCGATCGGCGGTCAGAACGCGATCGTGTCGTACGTCATCTCGGGGCCCGACCTCGACAAGCTGACCGTCTACGGCAATCGCATCCTCGATGCGATGAGGAAGGTTCCGGGCGTCGTCGACCTCGACTCGAGCCT
>JABFXX010000124.1 GCA_013368795.1 Kofleriaceae bacterium | reverse complement strand
GCCGAAGAAGCGCGCGGAGAAGAAGGCCGAGCCTCCGCCGCAACAGGCCCAGTTGCCGCCGCCCGCCGAGTACGACATCACGCTGAACGTCAACGGCAAGGACTACCCGCTGAAGGTCGAGGCGCGCGTGTCGCTGCTCGACGCGCTTCGCGAGCGGCTCTCGCTCACCGGCACGAAGAAGGGCTGCGATCACGGCCAGTGCGGCGCGTGCACGGTCCACCTCGACGGCAGGCGCGCGCTGTCCTGCATGACGCTGGCGGTGATGGCGCAGGGCCAGAAGATCACGACGATCGAGGGCCTCGCGAATGGCGACACGCTGCACCCCGTGCAGGTTGCGTTCGTCGAGCACGACGGCTTTCAGTGCGGTTACTGCACGCCGGGGCAGATCATGAGCAGCGTCGCGCTGCTCGCCGAAGGTCGCGCGAAGACCGACGACGAGGTGCGCGAGCACATGAGCGGCAACCTCTGCCGCTGCGGCGCGTACCCGAACATCATCGCGGCGATCCAGTCCGCGCGCGGAAAGGGAGCCTGACGTGGAGCCGTTCACCTGGGTCAAGGCGACCGACGAGACGCGCGCGATCGCGGCCGCGGGCTCCGCCAACACGCAGTACATCGCCGGCGGCACGAACCTCGTCGACTACATGCGGCTCGCCGTGATGCGGCCGTCGCAGGTCGTCGACATCACCGCGCTGCCGCTCGCGACCGTCGAGGACAGCGGACAGGGCCTCAAGATCGGCGCACTCGTTCGCAACACCGACCTTGCCTATCACCCGGCCGTGATGCAGCGCTATCCGGTCCTGGCCGAGGCGATCCTCGCCGGCGCGTCGCCGCAGATCCGCAACCTCGCGACGACCGGCGGCAACATGTTGCAGCGCACGCGCTGCCCGTACTTCCGCGACGCGGCAGAGCCGGCATGCAACAAGCGCAACCCCGGCTCGGGCTGCGCCGCGATCGGCGGCTACACGCGGTCGCACGCGATCCTCGGCACGAGCAAGCAGTGCATCGCGTCGAACCCGTCGGACATGAACGTCGCGCTCACCGCGCTCGACGCGATCGTCCACATCAACGGCCCCAAGGGCACGCGCCAGGTCGCGTTCACCGACTTCCACACGCTGCCCGGCGACCACCCGGAGATCGAGTCGGTCCTCGGACCCGGCGAGCTGATCACGCACGTCGAGCTGCCGCCGAACCTGCCGCGCTCTCACTACCTCAAGGTCCGCGATCGCGCGTCGTTCGCGTTCGCGCTCGCATCGGCCGCGGTCGCACTCGACGTCGACGCGAGCGGGATCAAGGCCGCGCGCATCGCGCTCGGCGGCGTCGGCACCAAGCCGTGGCGAAGCCGCGAGGCGGAGGCCGCGCTCGTCGGTGCGCCCGCGAAGGCCGAGACGTTCCGGGCCGCCGCGGAGGCCGCGCTCGCCGCCGCCGCGCCGCAGCCTGGCAATCAGTTCAAGGTCGAGCTCGCGAAGCGCACGCTCGTGCGCGCGCTCCTCGAGGTCGGAGGAATGCGATGAAGGAAACGCTCATCGGCAAGCCGATCGATCGCGTCGACGGCCGGGCCAAGGTCACGGGCAAGGCGACATACGCGGCCGAGGTCCAGGTCGCGAACATCGCCCACGCGGTGATCGTCGGCAGCCGCGTCGCGACGGGCACGGTCGCGTCGATCGACACGCGTGTGGCCAAGGCCGCGCCCGGTGTGATCGCGGTGCTGACGAAGGAGAACGCGCCGCAGCTGCCGAATCTCAACAAGCAGGACACGCCGCAGGACAAGATCCTCCAGGCGCTCCAGGACAACGACGTCCACTACGCCGACCAGCCGATCGCGCTCGTCGTCGCCGATACGCTCGAACGCGCGCAGTACGCGGCATCGCTCGTCGCGGTGACCTACGGCGGAGGCGCGGCGCCGATCGCCGATATCGATGGCGGCGGCGAGACGATGACGCCGAAGAACGCAGGGCCGCGCGGCGAGCCCGACACGGCGCGCGGCGACTTCGCGAAGGGCATCGCCGATGCCAAGTTCAAGATCGAGGCGACGTACATCACACCGGTCGAGAACCACCACCCGATGGAGATGCACGCGACGATCGCGGTCTGGCAGGGCGACGATCACCTGACCGCCTACGACTCGACGCAGGGCATCTTCAACGTCCAGAAGCGGCTCGCGACGATCTTCGGGATCCCGAGGGAGAACGTCCGCGTCATCAACCACTTCGTCGGCGGCGGGTTCGGCAGCAAGGGCTCGCCGTGGTCGCACGTCGCGCTCGCATCGCTCGCCGCGAAGGCGGTCGGCCGACCGGTGAAGCTCGTCGTGACGCGGCAGCAGATGTGCTCGCTCACCGGCCATCGACCCAAGACCGTGCAGAAGCTCCAGCTCGGCTGCGATGCCGGCGGCAAGCTGACCGCGGTCGCACACCACGTGACGTCGGAGACGTCGAGGTTCGACCTGTTCGTCGAGCCGTCGGCGCTGCAGACGCGGATGTTGTACTCGTGCCCGAACGTCGCGACCTCGCATCGCGTCGTCCGCATCGACGTGCCGACGCCGACGTTCACGCGCGCGCCCGGCGAGGCAACCGGCACCTACGCGCTCGAGTCGGCAATGGACGAGCTCGCGTACGCCGCGAACATCGACCCGCTGCGCCTGCGCATCGTGAACCACGCGAAGACCGACGAGGGCGAGCAGAAGCCGTTCTCGAGCAAGTCTCTGCTCGAGTGCTACAAGCGTGCGTCGGAGAAGTTCGGCTGGGCGAAGCGCAAGATGGCGCCGCGCTCGATGACCGACGGCAAGCTGCTCGTCGGCCAGGGCATGGCGACGGCGACGTATCCGGCGCGCCAGCTGCCGGCGACCGCGCGGGCGCGCATGCGTCCCGACGGCACGCTGCTCGTCCAGGCCGGCACGCAGGACCTCGGCACCGGGACGTACACGATCATGACGCAGATCGCGGCCGACACGCTCGGCCTGCCGATCGAGAAGGTCACGTTCGAGCTCGGCGACACGAACCTGCCGGAGACGCCGCTCTCGGCCGGCTCGTTCACCGCGTCGAGCACCGGCTCGGCGGTGAAGACCGCTTGCCTCGCGCTCCGCGACAAGCTGGCCGAGCTCGCGACCCAGAAGACGATTCCCGCAGCGGACTACGCGGCGATCGTGAAGCAGAGCGGCATGCCCGAGATCGTCGTCGAGAAGACGAGCGCGCTCATGCCGAACCACGACGCGTACTCGATGCACTCGTTCGGCGCGATCTTCGCCGAGGTCAAGGTCGACGAGGAGCTCGGCATCATCCGGCTTGCACGGCTCGTCGCCGCATACGCCGGTGGCCGGATCCTCAACGCGAAGACCGCGCGCAGCCAGCTGCTCGGCGGCATCGTGTGGTCGATCGGCATGACGCTGCACGAGGACACCGTGCGCGATCCGCGGACGGCCCGCGTGGTCACGCGCGACCTCGCCGACTATCACGTGCCCGTGCACGCCGACGTCCCCGCGCTCGACGTCATCATGGTCGACGAGGCCGACGCGTTCGTGAACGAGGTCGGCGCGAAGGGCATCGGCGAGATCGGCAACACGGGCGCGAACGCGGCGATCGCGAACGCGGTGTTTCACGCGACCGGCAAGCGCGTTCGCGACTTGCCGATCCGGCTCGACAAGCTGCTACCGGAGGGGCGGGCATGACGACGAGGGCGCTACTGGAAGGCTGGGCGGGACTGAAGAAGGCCGGCGAGGAGTTCATCATCGCGACGGTCGTCGACGTGCGCGGCTCGTCGTACCGGCGACCCGGCGCGCGCATGCTGGTGTCGCGCGAGCGCTGGATCAGCGGCTCGGTCAGCGGCGGCTGCCTCGAGGGCGACATCATCCAGAAGGGCTTCTGGCGCACGTCGCAGGGACCGATCGTGATGACCTACGACTCGCGCACGGATGCCGAGGCGGAGTCCGACGACGAGCTGCGCTCTGGCCTCGGGCTCGGCTGCAACGGCGTCATCGACGTGCTGCTCGAGCGTGCCGGCGAGAGTGCGATCGATCCGCTCGCGGTGCTCGAGGCATGCGTGCGCACGCAGACCTGCGCCGTGGTCGCGACGGTCATCGCGAGCGACGCCGAGCAGGTACCTCTCGGCACGCGCCTCGCGGTCCGCGGCGACGAGCTGTTCGGCACGATCGGCGACGACCTGATGACGACGGCGATCGTCGCGTCGGCGAAGAACGCGCTGCGCGCGCGCACGACCTCGGTCGCCACCTACGGCGGCGTGCGCGTGCTGCTCGAGGTGTTTGTCCCGCCGCCGCGCCTGTTCATCCTCGGCGGCGGCCACGATGCGGCCCCGCTCGCGACGATGGCGCGCGCGATCGGCTGGCAGGTGTTCGTGTGCCTCCCGCACGCGAGGCCCGCGGCCCACGAGCGGTTCGCGCAGGCGGACGGCTTCGTGTTCGGCCCTGCCGCCGACGTCGTGCGCGCGATCGACGAGAGCGACCGCGCCGCCGCTGTCATCATGCACCACAACTACGCGCAGGACCGCGACGCGCTCGGTGCGCTCGCGAAGAGCAACGCGCTCTACCTCGGCGTGCTCGGGCCTCGCCATCGCACGACGCGCATGCTCGGCGAGCTCGCGATGAAGCTCGACCCGCGCATGCACGCGCCGGTCGGGCTCGCGCTCGGCGCCGAGACCCCGGAGGAGATCGCGGTCGCGATCGTCGCCGAGGTGCAGGCGGTCCTCGCCGAGGCGCCCGCGTCGCGGCTGCGCGATCGCGTCGGACCGATCCACTCGTCGATCGAGCTCGCGCTCGGAGCATCGCGATGACGATCGCCGCGCTCGTGCTCGCTGCCGGCGGATCGCGCCGCCTCGGCCAGCCCAAGCAGCTCCTGCCGATCGGCGGCGAGCCGCTCGTCCGCCGGATCGCCGAGCGTGCATCGGCAGCCTGCGACGCGACCTGCGTCGTGATCGGCGCCGGCGCCGACGAGGTCACGCGCGCACTCGCGGGCCTCGCCGTCTCGACCGTGCATGCGCCCGAGTGGCGCGAGGGCATGGCCGCATCGCTGCGGCTCGGCGTCGCGTGGGCCTC
>JABFXX010000095.1 GCA_013368795.1 Kofleriaceae bacterium | reverse complement strand
AAGTGCAGGGGCCTCGGAAAAGGAGAGCGACGATCCGCCGTCGCTCGCCGAGGAGCCTGCATGTGCAGGGGCCTCGGATATTCGGTTGTCAGGTCGGAGGCTTCGTCGACTCGCCGAGCTCTGCGACCTGCACGGTCGCGTCGGTGGTCGACGACGAAGGTGATCAGAGCGAGCGCATCGACACGCCGGTCTCGGCGACCGTGCTGGTCTCCGCGGTCGGGAACTGCCAGCGCTTCACGACCGACGTGATGCACGCGTGCGTGCTCGCGGGGACATCGCCGCCGACCTCGACCGCGGTGACCTTGCCGGCATCGTCGATCGATAGCTTCATCATCGCGGTGCAGCGGTCGGCACGCTGCGCGGCGGGCAGCTTCGCCCAGCAGACCTGCAGGTCGGCGCTCGACTTCTGCACGACGGTCGAGACCTGCGCGTCGCTGAGACCGCGCGGAACGAACTGCTGCACTTCCTCGCGCGGCGCGGTCGATTCGACCTTGTGGCCGCCGAGCACGTAGTGGTCGCCGAGATCGAGCACGGGCGCCTTCTCGGGCTTCGCCTTCTTCGCGGGCGCGAGCACGATGGCACTCGGTGCTTCGATAGCGAGCTGCGTGAACGCGTTGGAGGTGTCCGCGGGCAGCTCGGGGATGTCGAGCAGCTCCGAGGCGGGCGCGGGAGCGACGACGGCCGGCGCTGGGGCGTCGACGGCCTTGGCCGCGGCGGCATCGGCGAGGCGCGAGTGCGCGACGGCGGGCTTGGTCGCGTCGGCTTCGGCGATGCGCTTCTGCTCGACGGACGGCTTGGTGGGGGACGGCTTCTTGGATCCAGCGACCGCGGGCGTGGCAGCAAGCCCGACGGTGCCGACGACTGCGACGAGGATGGTCTTCATGGCTTCCGTCCCAAGAGCAGCCGGCGTGCCATCGGACGTTTCGAGGAGACATGCGGAGTTCGACGCGCGCGTGGAGACGGCCGGCCTTGGGTCAGTCGTTTCCGAGGAGGAAGCTCGAGGAGCCACCCCGTCGTCATGCGGAGTTGCGACGCGTGAGCGCGACGAGCAGCAGGAGGCCGAGAGGTTGGACGACGAGCACGGCGAGCGCGGCCGTGGTGCCGGCGGCGTCGGCCAGGGCGCCGATCGCGAACGGCAGGATGAGGCCCAACGGCGTGAAGAGGTGACCTGCGGCGAGCACGCTGCCGGATTGATTCGGGCGGCACGCGTACGCTTGTGCGGCGGCGAGCGGGTAGAGCGGGCCGACGAACATGCCGACGGGAATCGCGAGCAGCGTCGCGGCGAGCGGCGTCGGTGCGAGCAGCCACGGCACGTAGGCGACGATGCAGCCGACCGCGCAGATGGCGAGAAGGTTGCGCTCGCTGCGTGTCTTGAGGAGGCGCTCGAGCGCGACGAGGCCGAGCGCATCGCCGGCGGTGAACGCGGCGACCGCGAGGCTCTGCCAGAACGGCCCTGCGTGGAGATCGATGCGGAGGTGGAGCGATGCGAAGATGACGAGGATCTCGTCGAGGAGGTCGCAGAGCGCGGTACCGAACAGCCACGCGACGAGGAGCGGATCGGTGATCGCGTCCTTGAGCGTCGCCCACAGGCCCTTCGCCGGCGTCGCGTCGGCTTCTTCTTCGTCGTCCTTGGGCGCGGAGACCTCGAACGATGCGGCCGACAGCGCGGCGAGCCACACGAGCAGCAGCACGCCGATCGCGACGAAGCCCCAGCGCCACGATGCACCTGCGAGCGCGAGCGCGGCGAGGAGCGCGGGCGCGAGCATGTCGCCGGCGACCGACCACAGCGTCCAGCGGGTGAGGGCGCGCGCGCGTTCGTCGGCGAACCGATCGACGAGCGTCGCCTGCGCGAGCGCGGTGCACGTGCCGCTCGCGATGTACGAGAAGCCGAGCGCGATCGCGAGCGCGATGGGGCCGGGCGCGAGCGCGGCGCCGAATGCGCCGAGGCTCATGCCGGCAAGGCCCGCGCGGATGAACCACCGGCGCGGATAGCGGTCGGCGAGCAGGAACACGATCGGCTCGACGACGAGCGCGATCGCACCCGGCGCGACGAACACCGTGAGCGCGAGGACCGCGTGCGCGGTCGCGAACGTCAGCTCGATGTCGGGACCGCCGACGACGGGCACGCCGGAGGCCAGCTCGTCGATCGCGGCGAGTCCGAACAGCAGCGTCGTGACGGGGAGAAGCCGCGCGATGGCGGCGCCGACCCTATGGGGTGCGAGCCGGGCGAGGCCGGCCGCGACTCTCGATCAAATGCGTTCGGTGAACGTGCGAGCCATGGCCGGAGCATACGCCACGTTTGGCCTGCGCGCTGGTCGATTTTTTGTCAGGTGCGGCGACTTCCTCACGACGTCACGACATCCACGCGTGTGGAGGCCGTGCGCGTCGCCACAGCCCAAAGCAACCCAAACCTCGCAGCGGCCGTCTCACGCGTCGCCGATTCGCGGGGGAGCTCGGAGGACAGGATATGAGGATCGTCGTCGGGTCTGGACGTTTCGTGGTGTCGTTGCTGTCGTGTCTCGCGGTCGCGTGTGGTGACGACGGTCTGGCGGGCCCGGACGCCGGCGTCGATGCATCGTCCGTCGTGGCATGCGACGAGAACAATCTCGCGGCGACGCTGCGTGCGGTGCCGAACGTCACCGCCGTGACCGAGAAACCGTGCGGCGTCGCCGTCGACGGCACGGCGAAGTGTTTCGAGATCGTGGTCGAGCAGCCGATCGATCACGCCAATCCGACGAGCCAGTTTCCGCAGTATCTGGCTTTGGTCCACCGCAGCTGCAGCGCGCCGACGCTGGTCGGCGACCAGGGCTACGCCAACTCGAGGTTCTACGACAGCGAGCTGAGCGTGCTCTACCAGACGAACGTGCTGTGGATCGAGCACCGCTATCAGGGCCTGTCGATTCCGGCGGGCGCCGACTGGGCGTGGGATGCACTGACGATCGAGAACGCAGCGAACGACATGCACCGCATCATCACCGCGATGAAGCCGTACTACGCCGGTCGGTGGGTCTCGACGGGCTCGAGCAAGGGCGGCATCACCGCGACCTATCACAGGTACTTTTTCCCCGAGGATGTCGACGGCACGGTCGCGTACGTGGCGCCGGCGTCTCGCGCGCGGATCGATGGCGCATATCAGACGAACATGTCGGCGGTGCTGCCCTCGGCATGCGCGCAAGCCGTACGCGACGTGCAGGTGGCCGCGCTGACCACCCGGCGCGACGTCACGCTCGCCGGCATCACGCCTTATGTCGGCGCGGCCAACGCGGCGAGGTCGCTCGAGTACATCATGGACAGCTTCGACTGGCACTTCTGGCAGTACCACGGCGAGACGAACTGCAACACGATCCCGACCGACGCATCGAGCGACACCAACTTTGTCGCGTTCGTCGTCGATATGTCCGACATCGGAGAGCCGGGCAGCCCGAACACGGTGCGGTCGCAGGGCGCCCTGACCTACGAATGGTTGACCGAGCAGGGCTACGCGCTCCAGGTCGGTGCCCACGTGGCGCCGCTGCTGGCCGACCCGATCGTGATGAGGACCATGGAGCAGAGCTTCGTCGCGCAGTTTCCCGAGGTCCCGCTGCCCGCGTACAACGGCACGGTAACGGCCGCGACCCGGACGTGGGTCCGCGACCAGGCCGAGCACCTGCTCCTCCTCTATGGTCAGTACGATCCGTGGAGTGGCGCCGCGCTGGAGACGCCGGTCCATCCGACCTCGGGTCGGTTCGTGGTGCCAGCCGGAACGCACCGCTCGCATCTCGACGGCCTCTCTGCGGAAGACCTGCAGGCCGCGCTCGCGCTGGTATCGACGATGTTCGGCCGGGAGCCGGAGATGCAGCGGATGGCCGCGGCCGCGCGCGCGGCGACTCGCCATCAGGCGATCGTGGAGCGCGCAGAGCGCTGGCAGTGGCTCGTTCATTAGATCCGGCACCCCGCAACCTGGCCCGGATACGCTAGATCTAGGCCGTGGCCAGCCCGTCCGCCGCCGTCCGACCGAGTCTGCGCGCCGCGCTCGACGCCGCGTTCGCCGCCCTGCCGGCGATGCTCCGTGCCCGCGAGAACAGCGCGCTCGTGCCGGGCGCCGGCAGCGCCGGGTGCCGCACGATCAGCGATGTCTACGACGCCGGCATCGCGGCGAGGTTTGACGAGGCAGCTGCAGGCGTGACGCTGCCGCTCGCGCTCGTCGCGACGGGTGGCTGGGCGCGCCGCGAGCTCGCGCCGTACTCGGACATCGACTTCATCGTGCTCTACGAGAAGGACGAGGCGACCGCGAAGCAGGTCGCAGATCGCCTGCTGTATCCGCTGTGGGACGAGAAGCTCGCGATCGGCCATGCGCTGCGCGAGGCGCGCGCCGTGGCGAGGCTCGCGCGCGAGGACCTCGCGACCGCGACCGCGCTGCTCGATGCGCGGCACATCGCCGGCGATCGCCGGCTGTCTTCGGATCTCGTGCGCGCGACGCTCGGCGCGCTCGCACCCGGCGGCAATCCGAACGAGCTGATCGGCATGCTCGCGAACGAGAAGAAGGCGCGCCACGATCGGTTCGGCGCGTCGCTGTATCTGCTCGAGCCGAATCTCAAGCAGGGCATCGGCGCGCTGCGCGATCTCGCGACCGCACTGTGGGCGGCGCAGGTGCGCTGGCATCCGCCACGCCCGGGCGTCGATCCGGAGGGCGCCGAGACGCTGATTGGAAACCTCGTCGCGATGGGTCACCTGACGCGCCGCCAGGGCGACGTGCTCGTCGGCGCGCGCGACTTCTTGCTGCGCATCCGCGCGCTCGTGCAGCTCACCGGCAAGCGCCGCTTCGATCAGCTGACGTTCGAGATCCAGGAGGCGATCGCGCCGAGCCTGTATCCCGACGCGCGCGCGCCCGGCGACGAGAGCAAGCTCGGGCCGATGCACCCGCGCGCCGCGGTCGCGCCCGCGGTCGAGGCGCTGATGCGCGACTACTATCTCCACGCGCGCGAGGTCGTGCAGGTCGCCGACCGCCTGCTCGAGTCCGCTCGCGTGCCCGCGCGCCGCAAGCCGCGCATCGCGCAGATCGACTCGAGCTTCATCACGTTCAACGGCGAGCTCGCGATCAAGGATCCGCGCCTGTTCGCCGAGAGGCCGAGCGAGATGATCCGGCTGTTCCGCGTCGCCGTCGACGAGAAGCTGCCGGTCTACGGCCACACGCGCGAGCTCGCGACCGAGACGATCGCGCGCGATCCGGCGCCGCTCGCGCACGATCCGACGTCGGCGCGGCTGTTCCTCGACGCGCTACTCGACGTGCGCGATGCCGAGCAGCCGTCGGCGCTCGAGATGATGCACCAGGTCGGCATCCTGTCGGCGCTGATGCCCGAGTGGCAGCCGTGCACCGGCCGCGTGCAGCACGACCTCTATCACGTCTACACCGTCGACCAGCATCAGCTGTACGCGCTCGCGATGCAGAAGCGGCTCGCGCGCGGCGAGCTTGCCGACGAGCATCCGCTCGCGACCGAGCTGTGGAAGCGCCTCGAGCGTCCGGCCTCGCTGTTTCTCGGCACGCTGCTCCACGATGTCGGCAAGCCGCTCGGCAAGGGTCACGCCGAGAAGGGCGCGGTCGTCGCCGGCTCGATCGCGAGGCGCTTCGGCATGACCGCCGATGACATCGAGGTCACCGAGTTCCTCGTTCGCCAGCACCTGACGATGTCGCATCTCTCGCAGCGCCGCGACCTCTCGGATCCCGAGGTCATCGCGCGGTTCGCCGAGCGCGTCGGCACCGAGGATCGCCTCGTGAAGCTGTATCTGCTCACGCTGTGCGACACCGCGATGACCGCGCCCGACAACCTGACGACATGGAAGGCGGGCCTTCTGCGCGAGCTCATGCTGCGCACGCGCGAGTACTTCCGCGGTCAGGCGACCGGCGAGACGCGCGGCGCCGACGACGCGCGCGAGCGGGAGACCCGCGACAAGATCGTCCAGCTCGCCGGTATCGACAATGCGCGCGCGCTCGCCGACGGCATCGACGCCCGCCTGTTCACCCAGCTCACGCCTCGCCAGGCGGCGCGCCACGTCCGCCTCGTCGCGACCGCCGCGCACAAGCAGCCGCCGGTCGCCGTCGAGGTCCACTGCTTCCCGATGAAGGGCCACTCCGAGCTCGCGGTCGTCGCGCCCGACGAGCCCGGTGTGCTCGCCGTGATCGCGGGTGCGCTGACCGCCGCGCGCGTCGACGTACTCGGCGCCGTGCTCGGTCACATCGACACACCGAGCGGCCGCGTCGCGATCGACACGTTCTACGTGCGCGACCTCAAGGGCGAGGCGATTCCCGACGACGATGCGCGCTGGCTGCGCCTCGCGAACGATCTGCGCGAGCTGCTCACCGGCACGCCGGATCCGACCGCGGTCGCGTCGCTGATCGCGCGTCGCCGGCCGAAGTCGGGCATGCCGAAGCGCGTGACGCCCGCGGTCGCGACAGACATCCGCATCCACGACGACTCGACGCAGGCGACGATCATCGAGGTGTTCACGCTCGACCGCGTCGGCGTGCTGTACGCGATCACGCAGACGCTCGCCGACCTCGGCCTCGACATCTCGCTCGCGAAGGTCTCGACCGAGGGCGAGAAGGTCGCCGACGTGTTCTACGTGACCCGCGGCGGCAAGCGCATCACCGACGAGGTCGAGCGCGCCGTGATGCTGCAGCGCCTGCGCATGGCAGTCGAAGCGCCGGGCCTCACCGGCGGTTAGGCGATGAGCGTCGTCGACCTGCCGCCCGGCATCGGGCTCGTCGGGACGCCGCTCGGCATCTTCCGCGCACCGCACCGCGCGCGCCGGCTGGCGACGATCTCGCTGGTCTCCGTCGTGATCCTCGGCGGCATCACGTGGGCGTTCGTGTCGCGCCATCCGTATCGCTGGCATGCGAGCACGCAGTTCGTGCTGCCGATCGCGTTTGCCGCATTCTCGGCGCTCGGCTTCGCGGTTCGCCGTGCGCGCGTCGCGATCACGCGCGATGGCGTGCGCTGGGGCTGGGAGGCGCTCGCGTTCACGCAGGAGGCATCGCGCATCGTCACGGCGCACGTCTATCGCGATGGCATCGCGCTGGAGGCGAAGCGAGGCTCGCGCTGGTTCCTCGCCGCGCGCGACTGGGACCGGTTCGACGCGCTCGTCCGCCAGCTGAGGCGCACCGAGCTGCCGCTCGCCGAGCACGCGGGCACCGCGCCGCTGCGCATGCGCCTGCAGAGCTACGGCAAGTTCCTCGACGGGCTGCTCGTGCTGTCGATCGTCGGCGCGCTCGCCGTCATGCTCTGGGCGGCTTAGACGCCGAGCGCGTCGCGCAGCTGCGTGCCGGTGTAGTCGCGCTTGCCGCCGCGCTCCGCATCGCGCACGAGCTGGACGAGGCGCGCGTTGACCGGCGCCTTCGCACCGAGCCGATCGGCGAGCGCCACGATCTCGCCCGAGATGTAATCGATCTCGGTCGGCCGCTTCGCCTCGAGGTCGTCCCACATCGACGAGCGCGCGGTCGGATCGATCGCGACGACCTTGCCGGCGAGCAGCTTGAACACGCCGTCGGGCACCGTCAGCAGCCTCGGTAGCCATGCCGTCGGCAACGGCGTCACGCGCGCGAGCGGCTGATCGGCGGCGCGGATCAGCGACACGGCCTCGCGCTGTGCGGCGGCGAGGCAGCGCCGGAACTCGCGATCGCCGAGCTCCCGTGCGAGCGGCACCCCCGACAGCGCGTTGATCGCGTTGTTGAGGTTCATGACGAGCTTGGACCACTGCACCGCCGGCATGTCGTCGCGTAGCTCGAACGGCAGGTCGGCGCGCACGCACGCCTCCGAGAGCGGCGCAGCCGCGTCGTGCGCCTCGAACATGAGCGCGCCCGCCGACGCGCGATGATACTGGCCCGGCCGGGGACGGATGACGTTGAACGGCACCATGCCGGCGAGCACGCGGTGGTCGGGCAGGGCGTCCTTCAGCACGCGCACGTTGCGCACGCCGTTCTGCAGGCTGACGATCACCGCGCTCGATTTCAGGTGCGGCGCGAGCTCGCGCGCGGCTTCCTCCGTCGCTGCGGACTTCACCGTCACGAGCACGAGATCGGCATTCGCAGCGGCCGCGGCGTCGGTTGCGAGCGTTGGTGTCGCTGTGCGCGTCGTGCCGTGCAGCTCACTCGTACGAAGACCGGACGCTAGCTCGCTCATCACGCGAGGTCTTCCGATGAGCGTGATGTCGGAACCGCCCGACGAGAGGCGCCCGCCTACCCAGCAACCGATCGCGCCCGCTCCAAACACGGCGATTCGAGTCATGTCCGCACATTCGCGTAGCGGGCATGGTCGATGCAATTTCTGCAGGGCATGAACAACGCTCTCATCAAAGCTCCGAAGCCATACGAAAAAGGTGCGATCGGCTACGTGCTTGCGTGGGTGCTCGGTATCCCGATCCCGATCCTCCTTCTCATCTTCCTCATTCGCGGTTGCGACTAAAGGAGGTCTCCCATGAAGTCGAAACTCGTTAGCCTATTGCTCGCCGGTGCCGCCGCCGCGAGCGTTCCCGCGCTGTCTGCATGTGCGGGCTCGGGCCGCGCGTACGTCGTCGCGGACTCTGGATACGACGATGCTCCACCGCCGCTGCGCGAGGAGTACGTCGCGGTTCGCCCGGGGTTCGTGTGGGTTCACGGCAACTGGGAGCGCGATCGTGGCCGCTGGCACTGGCGCAACGGCCACTACGAGCGCGAGCGTGTCGGTCACGTCTGGCGCGATGGGCGGTGGACCCGCAACGGCCGCAACTGGGTCTGGGTCCGCGGCACGTGGCAGCCGCGCGGCGAGATCGTGATCCGCGGCCGCGTTCGCTAACCGATGGAGTAACCCCCATCGCTCTCAGCGCCGATCCTCCGCGCGGACTGTCCCGTCGCGGAGGGTGACGCGGATCGAGTGCGAGTGGATCGCGTACGTGCGCTGCCACTCCACCGGGATGGCTTCGCCACGGCCGTTGTAGGTCGCGATCGACATCGTCATCGTGGCGACGCCGTCCGGCGCAACCTCGATGTTGAAGTTGTCGGGCTGGTCGAGCGACAGCCCGCCAACGTAGCCGCCGTCGAGCTCGAACGGGACCGCGACCGTGCGGCCGGTCTTCGTCAGATGGACGGCGAGCGTGTAACAGCAGTGGCCGCCTCCGGAGAACGCGACGTCGACCACATCGGGCACGTGGTCTCCGTCGAAGTCGAACCGCTGCGTCCAGGGGGCCGTCGGATCGGTCGGTGGCGGCAACGTGGTGCTGACGTCATTGCGGATCGCCGGCCGCGGACCGCGCGCGCCACACGCGGCGAGGGTGACGAGCATGACGAGGCGCGCGACCGGCATCCGTACAGCATCGTGCCACCGAGGCAGATCCTGTGTGCTACCGCTTCGCGATGATCGTCGTGATCTCGTCCTCGATCTCGAGCGGCGCGGTCCCCGACGCGGTGCTGCGCGGGGCACGACTGCGCGGCAGCTCGGTGATGTCGAGCTCGCTCGTCGCGAGGCGCTGAGCGACAGCGGCGAGCACCCTGAGATCGGTCTTGTCGTCGTCGGACGTGAATGCTCGCGCGAACGGCCGGGTCTCGTTCTCGGTGTCGTCGAGCTCGATGACCTCGATCCGGAAGCGCGAGCTTCGCGTCACGGCTTCGCGCCCTTTTCGATCCAGAGCAGGAACAGCTTGTAGTCGGCGTCGTTGACGTCGAGGAACGTCGCGTTCGGGTGATCCTGCGGCAGGGGAGGTGCCTCGTAGAGCGGCCGCTTCAGGATCAGCGAGTCGGCCGGCGTCGTCGCGTTGATGACGCCGGGACGCGCGGTGATCGATGCGAGCACCGTGCCCGGCGCCTCGTCGTACTTGAGGACGGCGGCGGGGCCGGTCAGCGTGTGGCAGTTCGCGCAGCCGAGGCCGCCCGCGCCGGCACGCTGGAGCTTGGGATAGATGTGCGTCGCGAACGACGGGTCGGTGACAGCGCCGCCGCCGCCGCCATCGCCACCACCACCGCCGCCCATGCCGCCGGCGACGAGCAGCGTGCCGCCGTCGGCCGCCGTCGTGAGCGAGGTGTTCATCGTCGTGTTCTGGTTCATCCCGTTCAGGTACGTGACCGCGAGCGTGTACGTGCCCGGCGGAACGTCGAGGTACGCGATGCGCGCCTTGCCGGAGTACGTCGTGACGGTGGTCGCCGCCTGGTCGACGCTGCCGCCGGCGTTGAAGCCGAACGGTCCCTTCGCGGTCGCGACGGGCTGGTTGTTCGCGTCGAGGAGCTGGATGTTCGTGAGCGGGATGCCGTCGAGCGGCATGTTGTTGTTGCGGCGCAGATCCGCGATCACGATCGCGGTGCCCGCGGTCGGCAGCGCGCCGACGGCGGTGTACTGGTTGCGAACGTCCTGCTCGGCCATCACGTAGATGTCCTGCGTCACCGGCATGTCGCCGATGTCGACCGACGAGTTGCGGGTCGTGCGATACGCGGTCTTCGACGCGAGCAGGAACACCTTGCTGCCGACGGCGACCTCGACCTCGTACTTGCCGTCGGTCGCGCTCGTCGCCTGGCGCGGCGGTTCGAGGCCGTCGGTCGCGACCATCGCGTCCTGCACGGCTGTCGCGCCGAAGTAGTCCATCACCGTGCCGCTGAGCATCAGCGCGGTCGTCACCTGCCCGTCGGCGGTCGGCGCGTCGGGCTGGGCGTTCTGGTCGTCGGGGGCTGCGCCAGGGCATCCGGCGATCCCGGCCACAAGGAACAAGCTAAGGGTTCTGCGCATCACGCTCTCTCTCCCGCGCGCGAGAAACTCCAATGCACATGCCAGCCTAACGTCTGCAAATACAGCTTCTTGCAGTGACCCACGCTGGGGCTGAACGCCCCACAGGCGGGGTCTCGGGCCCCGGCGCAGGCATCTCGGCTAGGTCGTGGGCGCATTGCCACGATCAGACGTCTCATCTAAGGTGCGCCATGCTCGAGGAACCTCTTCGAGAAGGCCTCACCTTCGACGACGTCCTGCTCGTCCCGGCTCACAGCGAAGTGATCCCGCGCGATGTCGACGTCACCACGCGACTCACGCCGCTCATCCCGCTGCGCATGCCGCTCGTCAGCTCGGCGATGGACACCGTCACCGAGTCCGCCACCGCCATTCGCATGGCGCGCGAAGGCGGCATGGGCTTCATCCACAAGAACCTCTCGATCGAGGACCAGGCCCGCGAGGTCAATCGCGTCAAGAAGGCCCAGTCCGGCATCGTCGTCGATCCGCTGACGATCGCGCCGTCTCGCACGCTCGAGGAAGCGCTGTCGATCATGCGCGCAAATCGCATCAGCGGCCTCCCGGTCGTCGATAGCGACAAGCGTCCGGTCGGCATCCTCACCAACCGCGATGTCCGCTTCGAGAAGCGGCGCGACATCCAGGTCGGCGAGGTGATGACGAAGAGCCCGGTCACCGTGAAGGAAGGCGTCGGCATCGACGAAGCCAAGGACCTCCTCCACAAGCACCGGATCGAGAAGCTGCTCGTCGTCGACGGCGCCGGCAAGCTCAAGGGTCTCATCACGATCCGCGATATCGAGCAGGCGCAGGAGAATCCGCTCGCCGCGACCGACGACCTCGGCCGTCTCCGCGTCGGTGCGGCGGTTGGCGTTGGCACCGATCGCGATGCGCGCATCGAGGCGCTGATCGCCGCCGGCTGCGACGTCATCTGCATCGACACCGCGCACGGTCACTCGGCCGGCGTGCTCGAGGCGGTGCGCCAGACGCGCAAGAAGTTCCCGAACATCCAGCTCGTCGCCGGCAACGTCGCGACGGCCGAGGCGACGAAGGCGCTGATCGAGACCGGCGTCAACGCGGTCAAGGTCGGCGTCGGTCCCGGCTCGATCTGCACGACCCGCATCGTCGCGGGCGTCGGCGTGCCGCAGCTGACCGCGATCTCCGACGCGGTGTCCGCGGCCAAGGGCTCGGGCGTCGCGATCATCGCCGACGGCGGCATCAAGTTCTCCGGCGACGTCGCGAAGGCGCTCGCTGCAGGCGCCGACACCGTGATGATCGGATCGCTATTCGCCGGCACCGACGAGGCGCCCGGCGAGGTGATCCTGTATCAAGGCCGCAGCTACAAGTCGTATCGCGGCATGGGCTCGATCGGCGCGATGAAGGAAGGCTCGAAGGATCGCTACTTCCAGGGCGACGTCGAGAGCGCGCAGAAGCTCGTGCCCGAGGGCATCGAGGGCCGCGTCCCGTACAAGGGCTCGCTGCGCGAGTCGATCTATCAGCTCGTCGGTGGCCTTCGCTCGTCGATGGGCTACCTCGGCTGCGCGACGATCGCAGAGCTGCACGCCAAGGCCCGGTTCGTGAAGATCTCGTCCGCGGGGCTCCGCGAGTCTCACGTCCACGACGTCATCATCACCAAGGAAGCCCCGAACTATCGCGTGGAGTAACTCGCAGTGGCTCACCAGCTCGTTCTCGTCCTCGATTTCGGCTCGCAGTACACCCAGCTGATCGCGCGACGGATCCGCGAGCAGAGCGTCTACTGCGAGATCCATCCGTACACGGTCGCGAGCGACCTGCAGAAGGTCCGCGATCTGAAGCCGGTCGGCATCGTGCTGTCGGGCGGCCCCAACTCGGTCTACGACGAGGGCGCGCCGACGGTCCCCGCCGGCATCTTCGAGCTCGGCGTTCCGGTGCTCGGCATCTGCTACGGCGCGCAGCTCACGGCGCACCTGCTCGGCGGCAAGGTCCACCCGGCCGACAAGCGCGAGTACGGCCGCGCGGTCGTGCGCGTGAAGGAGGGCGGCGAGGGTGTGTTCCGCACGGTGACTGCCGGTGAGGAGCTCCACGTCTGGGCGAGCCACGGCGATCACGTCGACGCGATTCCGCCGGGCTTCGTCCACACCGCCGAGAGCGACAACTGTTTCTACTCGGCGTTCACGAACGCGGCGCGCAGGATCCACTGCGTGCAGTTCCACCCCGAGGTCGTCCACACGGCGCGCGGCGCCGAGCTGCTCGGCAACTGGCTGTTCGGCATCGTCGGCGCGGCCGGCGACTGGTCGATGGCGAGCTTTGTCGACGAGGCCGTCGCGAAGATCCGCGCGCAGGTTGGCGACGACGGCCGGATCATCTGCGGTCTGTCCGGCGGCGTCGACTCGAGCGTCGCCGCGGCGCTGATCCACCGCGCGATCGGCGACCGGCTCACCTGCATCTTCGTCGACAACGGTCTGCTCCGCAAAGGCGAGCGCGAGCAGGTCGCCGCGATCTTCCGCGATCACTTCCATGTCGACCTCCGCGTCATCGACGCCGAGAAGCGCTTCCTCGATCAGCTGTCGCAGACGACCGACCCCGAGAAGAAGCGCAAGATCATCGGTTACGAGTTCATCGCAGTCTTTGAAGAGCAGTCGAAGCAGATCCAGAACGCGAAGTACCTCGCGCAGGGCACGCTCTATCCCGACGTGATCGAGAGCGTCTCGTTCAAGGGACCGAGCCACACGATCAAGAGCCACCACAACGTCGGTGGCCTGCCCGAGCGGATGCAGCTCGCACTCGTCGAGCCGCTGCGAGAGCTGTTCAAGGACGAGGTCCGCCAGCTCGGCCTCGAGCTCGGCCTGCCGCGCCACATGGTGTGGCGCCAGCCGTTCCCCGGCCCGGGCCTCGCGGTGCGCTGCCTCGGCAACCTGAACCGCGAGCGCCTCGACGTCCTGCGCGCTGCCGACGCGATCATCGAGGAGGAAATCCGCGCGGCGGGCCTCTACGAGTCGATCTGGCAGTCGTTCGGCGTGCTCCTGCCGGTGAAGTCAGTCGGCGTCATGGGCGATGCCCGCACCTACGAGGAGACGCTCGCGGTGCGCGCGGTTCACTCGCGCGACGGCATGACGGCCGACTGGGTCCAGCTGCCGTACGACGTGCTCGGCCGGATCAGCTCGCGCGTCATCAACGAGGTCCGCGGCATCAACCGCGTCGTTTACGACATCACCAGTAAGCCACCCGGCACGATCGAGTGGGAGTGATCGGGGCTCCGTGCCTCGTCCCGGGCGGAGCACGCCATGGCACAGAACGTCTACGACAACCCCGAGTTCTTTTCAGGTTACAGCCAGCTTCCGCGTCAGGTGCACGGCCTCGCCGGCGCACCCGAATGGCCAGCGCTGCGCGCCATGTTCCCCGAGATGGCCGGCAAGCGCGCAGTCGATCTCGGCTGCGGCTTCGGCTGGGTCTCGCGTTGGCTGCACGAGAACGGTGCCCAGACGGTTCTGGGCATCGACCTGTCCGAGAACATGATCTCTCGGGCACGAGAGCTCACCGCCGACCCGGCAGTCGCCTATCAGATCGCAGACATCGAGACGCTCGAGCTTCCCGAAGCAGCGTTTGATTTTGCCTTCAGCTCGCTGACGTTCCACTACATCCGCGACTTCGATCGACTGGCTCGCATGGTCCAGCGGTCCCTCACGCCGGGTAGCCACTTCGTCTTCTCGATCGAGCATCCGATCTTCATGGCTGCCACTCATCCCCACTGGATCGAGGATGAAGATGGGCGAAAGACCTGGCCGGTCAATCGCTACGCGCTCGAAGGCGAGCGTCGCACCGACTGGTTTGCGAAGGGCGTCGTGAAGTACCACCGCAGGGTCGGCACCACGCTCAATGCGCTGATCCGAGCCGGATTCGTCATCGAGACAGTCGACGAGTTCGCGCCGTCGCCGGAACAGATCCGAGGAATCCCGGCGCTGGAGGAAGAACTCGAGCGACCGATGATGCTCCTCGTGTCATCGAGGCGGTAGCGGACCTCAGGCGCGACACTTCCGAGTGTCGCGTCGGTTGCCCTGGCGTCGCAGTCCAGGCTGTCGGGTTCCCGTACAGTCGCGAGGACGATCTCCGCTTCGCCGGGGTGCTGGAGACCTGGTTTCGATGGAACCGTCTGGCCTCACGATTGCGACCAAGGGGCCCCCATGCTTCGTTCGTTTATCGTGGCCGGGTTGGCCAGCGTCGCGCTGGTCTCGCCCGCGGCGGCTCAGCCGGGTAAGTCGCCACAACAAAATCCGTCCGGTCCGCCGGGACTTCCACCGTCGACCGCGCCCGGCACTGGTACGCCACTCTCGCTCGACGAGGCGCTGCATGCCGCCGAGAAGGCGTCGGAATCGATCGAAGTCGCACGTGCCGATGTCGAGCGTTCGCGCTCGGCCGTCACGACGGCGCGCTCCGGATACCTTCCGACGGTCAACGGCACCGGTTCGTATCAGCGGACGCTCGCGACCGAGTTCGACGACATCAGCTTCGGTGCGCCGATGATGACGGACGAGGAGATCGATCTCCCGTTCGGCCGCCGCAACAACTGGCGCCTTGGCATCACCGCGTCGCAGCCGCTGTTCGACGGCTTCCGGACCTCGGCGCAGATCGATCAGGCGAAGGCGGGCGTGCGGCTCGCCGAGCTCGGCGTCGCGACGACGAAGACCGAGCTCGTGCTCCAGGTCGCGACCGCGTACTACGACGCGGTGCTCGCCGATCGTCAGGTCGAGATCGGTGAAGTGACGCTGCAGCAGGCCGAGCAGACGCTCGCCGAGACCCAGCTCAAGTTCAAGCAGGGCACCGCGCCCGAGTTCGATCTCGTGCGCGCACAGGTATCGCGCGACAACCAGAGCACGCAGATGATCCAGTTCCGCGTGCAGCGCGACGTCGCATACGTCCAGCTGCGCCGGCTCGTCGGCGTGCGGCTCGACCAGCCGATCCAGCTGACGTCGCGGCTCGACGCCGATGACCTCGACGCGATGCTCGCGACCGCGCGCACGGCCGCCGGCTTGCCTGCGAACGGCCAGCGCGTCGCGATCACGCAGGCAAACGAGCAGGTGAATGCGAACGCGGCCGGCGTGAAGGCCGCGAAGTCGGCGTGGTACCCGACGCTCGCCGCCGGCACCGACTTCGGCCTCGTCAACTACGAAAACCAGCCGTTCAACGGCGACTGGCGCACGAACTGGACGCTCGGCGTGAACCTGACGATTCCGATCTTCGACGGGCTCCGGCGCAACGCGAACATCGCGAGCTCCAAGGCGGCGCTGAAGTCGTCGCAGGCGCAGCTGCAGAACGTCACCGAGGTCGCGCAGGTCGAGGCCGCGCAGGCGGATGCGAACGTCCAGGCGAGCGCGGTGACGCTCGAGACGACGACGCGCACCGTCGACCAGGCCAAGCGCGCGTATCAGATCGCCGAGCTTCGCTTCTCGCAAGGTGCGTCGACGCACCTCGAGCTCGTCGATGCGCGCGTCCAGCTCGAGCAGTCACAGGTCAACCAGGCGCGGTCGCAGCACTCGCTGCGCCTCGCACGTATTCGCCAGGAGCTGCTCGTCGGGCTCCGCCTCGGCGGTATTCTGCCGGCCGCCGCGACCTCCGCGGCGACCGCGACTTCTGCGCCGATCGGCGGGCAAGGGTTCTAGGAGATTTATGCGTAGTCTATCGTTGGTCTTCATCTCGATCGTCGCGGCCTCTTCGCTCGCGGCGTGCAAGAAGCAGTCAGCTCCCGAGCCGTCGGCGAAGGGCGAGGAGCCGGTGATCAAGCTGGCCCCCGAGGACATCGTCACGATCCAGCGTGGCGAGCTCCAGACCGGCCCGCGGATCTCGGGCGCACTCGAGGCGAGCGCTCGCTCGGTCGTGCGCGCCGAGACGGGCGGCACCGTGCTGCAGATCGGCCCCGAGCTCGGTCAGCCCGTGAAGAAGAACGACCTGCTCGCGCGGATCGAAGCGAAGGCGCTCGGCGACATGTCGAGCTCCGCGCAGTCGGCCGTCGCGAACGCGCAGGCGCAGCTCGATCTCGCCAAGCGCGAGGTCCAGCGCACCGAGGCACTCGTCAAGGGCGGCGCGCTCGCCCAGCGCGAGCTCGATCGCGCGCAGAGCCAGGTCACCGCGGCGCAGGCGCAGCTGAACCAGGCCAAGGCGCAGTTCGCGTCGTCGAAGAGTCAGCTCGGCGATGCGACCGCTCGCGCGCCGTTCGCCGGCGTGGTCGCGCGCCGCTCGGTCAGTGCAGGTGACGTCGTGTCGCCGGGCGCCGAGCTGTACGAGATCATCGACCCGTCGACGATGCGGCTCGACGCGTCGGTCGCGTCGGAGGCCCTATCGACGATCAGCCTCGGCAAGTCGGTCGACTTCTCGGTCCGCGGCTACCCGGGCCAGATGTTCGCCGGCACGATCGCGCGGATCGCGCCCGCGGCGGACCCGGTGACGCGTCAGATCCAGATCCTCGTCGATATCCCGAACCCGGGCGGCAAGCTGATCGCCGGGCTCTACGCGGAAGGCCACGTCGCGGTCGAGAAGCGCGAGGCGCTGATCGCGCCGCTCGGTGCGATCGACATGACCGGTGACCAGCCGACCGTGTTGCGCGTGAAGAACGGCGCGATCGAGCGCAGCGTGGTCTCGCTCGGCGTGCGCGACGAGCGCGCCGAGGTCGTCGAGATCCTGACCGGCCTCGCGCCCGGTGACGTGCTCCTCCTCGCGCGCGCGACGAAGAACGTCGTCCCGGGCAGCAAGGTCACGATCGGCAACGACAAGCCGGCGCCCGCGCCCGCAGGCTCCGCCGCGCCGGCTGGCTCGGCTACCGAGAAGGCGGCGCCGCCCCCGGTCGCCGTGCCGACGGAGAAGAAATAGATGTGGGTCAGTAATTACGCGATCAAGAAGCCGATCATCACGACGGTCGTGATGATCGCGCTGGTCGTGTTCGGCGGCATCGCGCTCTTGAAGCTCAAGACCGACGAGTTCCCCGAGGTCACCGCGCCGGTCGTCAACGTGTCGATCGTCTACCCGGGCGCGTCGCCCGCGGTCGTCGAGCGCGAGCTGATCGATCCACTCGAGGAGTCGTTCCGCTCGATCTCGGGCGTCGACCAGATCAACTCGACTGCGGTCGACGGCTACGCCGTGCTGACCGTGCAGTTCGTGTTCGAGAAGGACATCCAGCAGGCGACGCAGGACATCCGCGACAAGATCTCCGAGTCGCGCGCGGACCTGCCGCTCGAGATGGAAGAGCCGGTGCTGACGCGCTTCGCGAGCACCGACTTCCCGATCATCTCGATGACGCTGACGTCCGACACGCTGAAGCCCGTGCCGCTGACCCAGCTCGCCGAGGATCGCATCCGCCGCGAGCTGACGGCGCTGCCCGGCGTCGCGAGCGTCGACGTCGTCGGCGGTCTCGAGCGCGAGCTCACCGTCGAGCTGCGCCCCGATGCGCTGCGCGCGTCGGGCATCGCGATCGGCCAGATCGTCCAGACGCTGCAGACCGAGAACCTCGCGGTGCCGGTCGGCAAGCTGTCGGGCTCGCTCGACGAGCGTACGATCCGCCTGCGCGGCCGGCTCTCCGGTCCCGCGGAGTTCGAGCAGCTCGTCGTCGGCCGCAACGGCAACCGCGTCGTCCGGCTGGGCGACGTCGCCGACGTCAAGGACGGAAGCGAGGAGCCGAAGACCGCGGCGCTCTACAATTCGACGCAGGCGGTCGGCATCGACATCAAGAAGGCGCTCGGCTACTCGACGACGGATGTCTCCAAGCGCGTGCTGAAGCGCATCGACGAGCTCCAGAGCGAGCTGCCGAAGGGCACGACCATGGAGGTCGTGCGCGACTCGGGCGCGCGCGTCGAGGCGTCGGTCACCGACGTCCAGTCGTCGCTGTTCGAGGGCGCGCTGCTGACGATCCTCGTCGTCTTCATCTTCCTCAAGTCGTGGCGCTCGACGGTCATCACCGGCCTCGCGCTGCCCGTGTCGGTCGTGTCGTCGTTCATCGCGGTGCTCGCGTTTGGCTTCACGCTGAACGTGATGTCGCTGCTCGGGCTGTCGCTCGCGATCGGCATCCTCGTCGACGACGCGATCGTCGTTCGAGAAAACATCGTGCGGCACATGGAGATGGGCAAGGACCACCTCCGCGCTGCCGCCGAAGGCACATCCGAGATCGGTCTCGCGGTCGCCGCGACGACGTTCTCGATCGTCGTCGTGTTCGTCCCGATCGCGTTCATGGGCGGCATCGCGCAGCAGTGGTTCGCACCGTTCGCGCTGACGATCGCGTGCTCGGTGCTCGTGTCGCTGTTCGTGTCGTTCTCGCTCGACCCGATGCTGTCGGCCGTCTGGGAGGACCCGGACGTCGGCCATCACGAGGGCCGGTCGTGGCTGTCGCGCAAGCTCGACATCTTCGATCGCGCGTTCAATCGCCTGACGCGGTTCTACAAGCGCGTCATCGGCTGGGCGCTCCGCCACCGCTTCCTCATGGTCGTGCTCGCGCTCGTCGCGTTCTTCGGGGCGCTCGCGATTCCGGCGACCGGCGCGGTCGGTAGCGGGTTCTTCCCCGTCGAGGATCGCTCCGAGTTCCAGATCACGCTCGAGTGCTCACCGGGCGCGAGCCTCGAGTACACGAAGCGCAAGGTGATCGCCGCCGTCGAGCTGGCGCGCAAGCACAAGGAGGTCATGTACACGTACTCGACGATCGGCGGCCAGACCGGCACCGATACGGCGCAGATCTACGTGCGGCTGTCCCCGAAGAAGGATCGCGCGATTCACCAGGACATCGTCGCGCAGGCGCTGCGCAACGAGATCCGGCAGATGAGCGGCGTGACCGCGTACATCTCGACGGGCTTTGGCAACTTCCGCCAGATCCAGATCCAGCTGATCGGTCCCGACACCGACATCCTGAACGGCCTCGCCGAGCGGATCGCCGCCGAGGTCCGCCAGGTCCCCGGCGCCGTCGACGTCGGCCTGTCGAGCAAGGGCCAGCGGCCCGAGGTCGAGGTCTCGCTCGATCGCGACCTCGCGGGTCAGCTCGGCGTCAGCGCGGCGACGCTCGCGCAGGCGCTGCGCCCCGCGTTCGCCGGCCTCGAGTCCGG
>JABFXX010000260.1 GCA_013368795.1 Kofleriaceae bacterium | reverse complement strand
ACGCGGGCGTCGGGGTCGTGTTTTCCGCCGCGCCTCAGCTCCGTGCGGTCATCGCGATCCTCGGCGCCGTGTACTTGATGTGGCTGGGAATCTCGGTCGCGACGTCGCATGGGCGTGCATCGTCACCTACCGTTGCTCCCGACAACCAGTCGCGGCTCCGCGGGACGCTCTGGCTCTTCATGTTTCAGTTCCTCAACCCGAAGGGTTGGGTGATGGTCCTGACGGCGACCTCGGCCGCCGCAGATTCAGGCTTCTGGAATCTGGCCATCGTGTTTTCGCTGGTACCTGCCGCGTGCCTCGCGGTCTGGACCGCGCTCGGCACGGCGCTGTCGCACGCCCTGACGCGAACGGCGATCGCGATCTGGTTCGACCGAGCAATGGGGGCGACGCTCGTGGCTTCGGCCATCGCGCTCGTTGTGGAGCTGTGATGCGGCCGACTGTTGCCACTGCACGCCGCTTCACGGTGCTCGCGCTACCGGGAAGCATTCGCCGCAACTCCTACAACCGAATGTTGCTGCGGGCGGCCGACGACGTGGCTCCTGTCGATATCGCGATCCGCCACTGCGAGGTACTCCCAGAGATCCCTCTGTTCAACGAGGATCTCGAGGCTGACGAAAAGCTGCCCGAGCCTGTCACGAAGCTCGACCAGTTGGTCGCGGAGGCCGATGGGATCTTGCTCTCGACGCCGGAGTACAACCAGTCCATTCCTGGCGTGCTCAAGAACGCGATCGACTGGCTTTCGCGTTCGACAAACCTTGCCGGCAAGCCCGTTGCAGTCATTGGCGCGACATCGGGGCGGTGGGGTACGCGCCTCGCACAGGCTGCGACGCGGCAGACCTTGATGGCGACAGGTGCGTTTGTGCTTCCGGGTCCAGCCCTGTACGTGAGCAATGCCAGCCACTGCTTCGACGTGAATGGCCAACTTCTCGACATGGCCGCGCGCGAGGGCCTCGCTGCGGTGACGGCGGAGCTCGCTCGATGGGTTCGAACGTTTCATGACAGAGGCGAGCACGCGGGCCGGGCCGCGCTGCCCTGACCGAGGACGACGGGCCGCCTGGTGTACAAAGCCGCAATCGATGCGCCGGATCGTCACCATGGTTGTCGTTTCCGAATGCGAGCTCGTCGCCGCTTAGCTGAACAGAGTTAGTTTACGAGCTCACGCGGCATGAAGCGGAAGAAAGCCAGCCCACCGGCGCGCACGCTGGAAGCGCTCATCGAGGTGGCCAGCCAGCATGCAGAGCGCGGCGAGCTCGCGGACGCGGAGGCTCGCTATCGTGAAGCGCTCGCGATCGCCCCCGATCACCTCGGCGTGCTCACCCTGCTCGGCCTGCTGCTCGTCGACAGCGAAGACATCGATGGCGCGATCGATCTGCTCGAGCGCGCGCGCGTTGTCGCGCCCGGCTTCGCCCCGGTCCAGCTCGCGCTCGGCTCTGCCTACGCGGCCGCCGGACATGACGGGCTCGCGGTCGCTGCGATGGAGGTCGCCATCAAGCTCGACACGACCAGCACTGTTCCCCTCGAGCGACTCGCGAGGCACCACATCGTTGCGCGCCGACCGCGCGAAGCAGTCGGCTTGTTGCGCCGCATCCTGCGCCGCGATCCGACGCACGCGCATGCGAAGTTTCTCCTCGCGGGTCTCACGGGCGACCGTTCCAAGGACGCGATCGTGGAGACTCCGACGGCCGAGAACCGGGAACAGATCGACCGCGCGGAAGAAGCGAGGGGCACCGCCAAGATCGTCGAGTCGCCCCCGCCCGCGCTGATCGCGGACCTGTTCGATACGTACGCGGCAAGGTTCGACCAGCACCTCGTCGAGGAGCTCCAGTACGGCGTGCCCAAGTCGCTCGCTGCGCTCGTCGCGACGGCCGGCGCGATGCCGGATCGGAGCTGGCGCGTGCTCGACCTCGGTTGCGGGACCGGTCTTGCAGGCATCGAGCTCCGCGCGTATGCGCGCACGTTGATCGGCTCGGACTTGTCGCCGCGCATGGTCGCGCGGGCGCGTCAGCGCGCAATCTACGACGAGCTCCACGTCGAGGATCTCGCGGTGACACTTGCCCGCGAGCGCGATATCGACCTGATCGTCGCGGCCGACGTCTTCATCTACGTCGGTCCACTCGATGCGACGATCGCGGCGTGCACGACCGCGCTGCGCCCCGGCGGCCTGCTCGCGTTCTCGGTCGAGCGCAGCGTTGCCGACGATGTCGTGCTCCAGCAAACGCTGCGCTACGCGCACGCCGACAGCTACATCCTGAGCCTCGCGAGCACACAAGGTCTTGCGGTCGAACACGCCGAGCCGACCATCCTCCGCGTCGACAACGGAGCGCCGGTGGCCGGAGTCCTCTACGTCCTGCGCCGCTGAGCCCGCGCGTCAAGCTCTCCTGGCCCCAGCCAGGTACCATCGAGCCGCCCATGACGATCACGGTCACGAGCTGCGAGGGCCCTCACGGCTGCTTCCATCCCGCGAGCCAGTGTCACAGCTTCCGAGAGGGCGATCATTACTGGTCGACCGTCGCGCACTACTGCATCGCGCAACGCCTCGCGGCGGCCGAGGACCGTGAACGCGTGCGCATGGCGCGCGACGCAGACCACGCAGCCGAGCTCGCCGCGACCATGATCGAGGTTCCGGACTGGCGTGAGCGCGCCGAGGCGACACTACGACACGCGGTGCTGCGAGCGTTCGAGGCGAACCTCGGCGTGCGCGCGATCCTCGTCGCGACGGGTGACGAGCTCATCGAGTCGGCGCCGCCGTGGGAGTCCCTTGGACCGATTCTCATGGAGGTCCGTACGCTCGTGCGCCAGCGCGCGAATGATCCCGACGCGATCCAGTGCGAGCACCAGACGGCTGACTCGGTGCGGTTCGCTTGCAGTCATCTACTCGCGAGCCGAGAGACCGTCCGTCACTATCATCGCCGGTTCACCGGACACGCCGCAGACTTCGAGATGGTCTGCGCGGCCTGTGCCGTCGATAGAGCAGAGCTTCGCAAGGTGTGCGGTGATTGTTTCTCGTGGCTGCTCAACGGCCACCGCGACGGCGATCTCGGCGCGCCCGCGCATCGCGCACGCACGACCGATGTTCGCTACGAGCACGTGATCGTCCGGCCCAGCGGTGTCGAGCCCGAGGGCATCATTGCGGTCGCAGCAGTCCCGAAGGTGTTCGGCGTCTGGCTGATGCTCGACGGTGCCGGACGCCTTCACCGCGTCGATCTCGATCGTGGCACCGCCGAGGCTGGCGGCGTGGTGCCGGAGGGCTCCGTCGATCTCGGCGCTCCGCTCGATCTTCACGTCGCCTCCGACGGGCGCCTCGCAGCGGTCGCAGAGCGGTACGGCCGACGTGCGATCGTGCTCGAGCCTGCATCGGGCCGAGTCACGCTCTCGCTGCTACGCGACGACTACCACGAAGAGCGGTGCCGGTTTCCGCTCGGATTCTTCGAGCTCGATGGTCGGCTACTACTCGTGCACGCGGTCGCGTGGAATCGGCTCGAGGTCTCCGATCCGATCAGCGGCTCGTTGCTCTCGAAGCGAGACGCGCTGGTCTATAGCGGCGACGCGCGTCCCGAGCACTACCTCGACTACTTTCATGCCGGGCTCGTGATCTCGCCGTCGGGCGAACGCGTGATCGACAACGGTTGGGTCTGGCACCCGTTCGGTGTGGTCAGAGCGTTCAGCCTGCGCCGCTGGGTCGACGGCAATCCCTATGAATCGGAGGACGGTCCCTCGGTGAAAGATCTTTGCGCACGCAGCTACTACTGGGACGGCCCCGTCTGCTGGCTGAACGAGCGCACGGTCGCCGTCTGGGGAGCGGGCGAGGACGATCTCGAGCTCACGCCTGCTGCACGCATCTTCGACGTCGAGACCGGCGAGGAGCTACGTTCGTTCGACGGGCCGGCGGGTGACTTCACGTTCGATGCGCCCTACCTGGTGGCGCATGATCGTCAGACGGGCTCGACCGTGTGGGACGTCATGACCGGCGAGCGTGTCGCGGCCGACGCTTCGCTGAGGCCAGACGCCTACCATCCTCACTCGCGGTGCTTCGTCACGCTCGTGCATGGTGAGGGCTTTCGAGTCAGCCGTCGGGTGGACGCGTAATAGGAGGCTGCCGCGGAAAACGCGAGGATTTACAACCCGCCGATTCCGCGTTAACGCAGGATCCATGGCACTACGAGCATCGCCCTGGGAGCCGCATGCGAGCGCGGTGGACGAGCTCGCCGCCTTGATCGCGCGCCAGGGTATCGAGCCGTTCGTCGCGGCGCCGCTGCTCGAACCGAATGACCGGTTCTTTCCCGACGAGTGGCATGGGGACGACTCGTCGCTGGCGCGGCTCGCGAAGCGGTTTCTCGAGTACGCCGGCCTCGGTGCCTACGACGCCGTCGTCGAGTGTCGCACCGACGCCGAGATCGACCCGGCCGCGGCCGTGTGGCTCGTCGGCGTCGACGGAACGACCTGCCGGTTCGGTACGACGCTCGCCGGCCTCGACGATCCGATGATCGTGGTAGCGACCGTTGCCTACGAGGTCGCGCGCGCATACCGCACGATCCAAGATCTCGACGACTCGCAAGAGCCAAGCGCTGGCGCCCTCGCTGTCACCACGATCTACCTCGGCTTCGGCATCGTGACGACCAACGCATCGTACCAGTATCGCGCCACGGGCGAGCTCCGCGGCCAGGTCGCGATCACGACGTGGAGCCACAAGCAGTTCGGCGGACTGTCGCCCGAGACGATGAGCTTCTTGCTTGCCGCTCAGCTCGGCGCGCGAGACGCGACCTCGAAGCAGTTCCGATCGGTGGTCGACGAGCTCGAACCAAACCAGCGCAGCTACTTCGAAGCCGCATTTCGCGAGCTGATGCCAGCGGACGTCGTGGATCGCCTGCGACTGCCCGACCGCGCAACGTGGCCGGCCGAGCGACCTCTGCCGCCCGACCGCAAAGTCTCCAACGCGCGCTCGCTGCTCGGCGCGTTGCGCAGGCCCGCCGACGCAGTCCCCGCGATGACCGTCGTGAGAGGCGGTCGCGATCGATCGAACAGCACGCGAGCGACCTTTCTCGTGAAAGGCACCACCGCGTCGAAAGGGCTCGGCCTC
>JABFXX010000180.1 GCA_013368795.1 Kofleriaceae bacterium | reverse complement strand
CCCGGCACCACGCGCACCGTCCAGTTCGTGCCGTTCCAGAACGCGACGGAGTTGTTCTGCGCGAGCACCACGTGCGTCGGATCGATCACGACGGCCGCATTGCCGTCGAGCGTTCCGCCGTCGGCGATCCCCCACGACGAGCCGATCATTTGGCGCGTTCGATCACATTCACGCCGCGCGGCGCACGCGGTGGTCGCGCTCGATCGCGGCCCAGAGCGCGGCGGGAGCCTCATCGCCGACGAAGTGGCCCGCGCCCGAAATCACGGCGGTCTCGAGATCGCGGATTCCGGCTGCCCGGAATCCATCGGCATAGATCGCGATGTCGGTCGGATCGTGATCGCCGCGGAGGTAGAGCATGGGCGTGTCGCACGGGCCTGCGCTCGCGTTGTGCTTCGCGTCGTCGGGCATCGCCCGGTAGAGATCGAAGCCGGCGCGTAGCGCGTCCTCGCTGCCGTAGGCATCTGCGTACTGCGCACGCCGCTCGGGCGTGACCTTCGCCGGCGCCGCCGAGAGTCGATCGAAGAAGAAGTCGAAGTACGGCCGCTCGTGGCCGTGGACGAGGAGCTCGGGGAGAGCGGGCACCGTGTGAAATGCGAAGTGCCAGATCTCCGGACGCGAGCGCACCGCGTCCCACGGGTCGACGCCCGGGATGACCGTGTTGACGATCACCGCGCGGGCGAGGTCGGCGTACGCGTGCATGTACGCGTACACGATCATGCCGCCGACGTCGTGACCGACGAGGGTCGGCCGGTCGAGCCCGAGCTTGGCGACGAGCTCGTGGACGACCTCGGCGATCGCGCGCTTGTCGCCGCCGGCAACGCCGCCGCGCGACGCGCCGATGCCCGGCAAGTCGATCGCGATACATCTCGCGCCCTCGCCCGCCGCGATCATCACGTCATGCCACGCGAGCCACGATTGCGGCCAGCCATGCAGGAATACGTAGGGTGCGGCGTCTGGATCGCCCGACGTCACGACGTGCAGCTCGTGATCACGCACCGCGATCGATTGATGGGAGAACTGCATGATCGAAGGTACCGCTCCGCCGTGCGGCGACCATCAGCGGTCTGCCGAGACGCGGTGTAGAAGCGCGAATCTTTTGCTCCCGATCGACAGGGCTAGCTTTGCGCATGACGACCTCGAACCCGTTGCCGCCGCTTCCTCCGTTTACCCGCGAGACGGCGGCCCAGAAGGTGCGGCTCGCCGAGGACGGCTGGAACTCGCGCGATCCCGAACGCGTGTCGCTCGCGTACTCGCCCGACAGTCGGTGGCGCAACCGCGCCGAGTTCCTGGTCGGCCGCGACGCGATCGTCCAGTTCCTCCGACGGAAGTGGGCCAAGGAGCTCGACTACCGCCTCATCAAGGAGCTCTGGGCGTTCACCGAGAATCGGATCGCGGTGCGATTCGCGTACGAGTCACACGACGACTCCGGCAACTGGTTCCGCTCGTACGGCAACGAGAACTGGGAGTTCGACGACAAGGGCCTGATGCGGCTGCGGATCGCGAGCATCAACGACCTGCCGATCAAGGAGAGCGAGCGGAAGTACCACTGGCCACTCGGCCGCCGCCCCGACAATCACCCGTCGCTATCGGAGCTCGGCCTCTAGCGTCACGCAGCGCACGGAACGCGGCGCTGCTCGTCGAGGATGTCCGCCCACGCAACGAGATACGCGACGACGTCCTCGCGCACGTTCCGCCGCAGGTAGAGAACACCGAGGCGACCGAGCACGCGCGGGTCGTCGAGCTTCTCGAGGTGACCGATGTCTTCCGTCGTGAGGCCATGGTCGAGCAGGCGCGTGATCACGTCGTCGATCGCGTAGCCGCTCGTCGGGCAGTAGGCGTTGGCGAGCTGCTCCCAGTCGCCCTCGCGCTCGAGCGCGAAGCGATGGATCTGCTGCGGCGCGAGCCCGCACAGCGTCTCGACGAGATGACCGCAATTGCACATGCCGAGGTGGCCCCACTGGTAGGACGAGCCCGCCGCGAGCCGGGCCGCGGTCGAGCGGAGCGCGATCACGAGGTCCATGCCCCAAGTGTAGTCGGCCGAGCGCGCATGCGCCGCCCGTGTGTAATGTGCGCGCATGGGCACCTGGGGTCACGGCAACTTCGACAACGACGGCGCGCACGACTGGCTCGACGAGCTGCACGACAAGGGCGTCGCGGCGATCCGCAGCGTGCTCGGTCGCGTCGCGCGGGCGAAGTACAGCGATGTCGATGATGCGCAAGCCGCGCTCGCGGCAGCCGAGGTCGTCGCGGCCGCGCGGGGAAATCCGCGACCGGGTCGCCAGCCGGATCTGCTCGCGGTGTGGGTTGACGATCACAGCAGCGAGATCGTGGACGCGCACGCGGAGCTTGCCGCGAAGGCGGTCGCGCGCGTGCGGGAGAGCTCCGAGCTGCGCGAGCTCTGGGATGCCGAAGCGAAGTGGGTTCGCGAGATCGAGAAGCTGATCGCGCGACTCGGTGCGAAGGCGAAGCGCGTGCGCGTGAAGAGCAGGAAGAACGCAGCTCGTGCGCGAACGGTGTTCGAGCCGAGTCCGACGGCGAGCGTGAGGAGCCCGAATCGATCGCTGACCGCGACCGTCGTCGGTCACGACGTGAAGAGCTGCTACGTGATCATCGAGGCCCGCAACGGAGGCGGGAGCGTGTTCGCCGCGGAGTGCCGGTACGACGCGATCGCGATGCGCTGGCTCGACGATGCGACGCTCGAGATCACGTATCCGAAGCGCGCTCGCCTCGATCAGCACGACCCGACGTGGCAGTTCAGGAGGCGACGGGTCGCGTGCGTCTATCGACCGATCGCGCCGCGGACCAGACGGACCTGAGCTACACGAGCTCGAACCACGCGACGACCGGCTGGCTCGAGTAGTCGATCTTGTTCTCGCGCGCGTTGTAGGCCGCATAGAACCCGCGCCACTCCTCGGACGGCCGGCCATCGACGTGCTGGCGGTAGAGCGGCAGCCAGCGAGCTTCCTCGGCCTCCTGGGCCGGGGGCAGCGCGCGGACCGCGTAAATCAGATTGTCGGGCGTTCCGTCGGCCAGCTCGTAATAGAAGAGCCGGCCAGCGTGTTCGAGGATCCCCGACAGGATCATGTCGTTGTAGTCCAGGATCCAGAGGAGGTTCACTTCCGCGCTCGCCAGCTGGGCGTGCGCCTCGCAATCGATCACGCCAACGCGGTCCGCAGGAACGCGACGATGTCGGAATAGAGCGCGGGCTGGATCGACGCGCGATCGAAGCCCGGCGGATCCTGGCCGACCGGGAGGCGCTTCAGCGCATCGGGGACGGGATAGAAGAACGCGAAGTGCCCTGCCCCGGCGATGCTCCGGGCGTCGACGTGCAGGCCACGGAGGACATGCTCGATGAACGCGGGCGGCGTGACATCGTCGCGCTCGGCGGTGCGCACGAGGATCGGCACCGTGACCTCGGCGAGCGCGCCGGGATACATGAGCCACGGCAGCGCCGGCGCGAGCAGGACGACCGCGCGAACACGCGCGTCGCGCTCGACGGCGATGGGCTTGCCGACGCCATCGGGCTCCTCGCTCGGCAATGACATCGGCCGGCCACCCGCGACGGCGAGCGCGGTGTAGCCACCGAACGAGTGGCCGATCACCGAGGCGGCGCCCGAGAGCGAGGGGCCGAGCACGGGGTCCGCGAGCGCGGCATCGATCGAGAGGCGGACATGGCGCGGGCGATTGGCGAGGTTGGCCGGTGTGCCCGCGAGCGAGTTGTCGCGCCGCGAGTTGCCGATGTGCTCGGGCAACGCGACCGCGAAGCCGTGCTGGACGAGATGTGCGGTGAGGCCGCGGTAGCCCCACGGCGAGCCCTGGTTGCCGTGCGAGATGACGGCGAGCGGAAGCGCACGGCCAGCCGGCGGCGCGTCGATGGCGAGATCGATCGCGTGCGGACCGAACGCGTGCGGGGTCGCGGCCGCTTCGGTCGGATAGATGAGGTGCAGCGGGATCTCGATGCCCTGCACCGGATCGCGGAGCGCGAGTGCGCGAGCGCCGAGCTGCATGGTCAGCGCTTGCGATTGCCGAGGTCGCTGAAGTCGTCGTCGCCAGTGATCGCGGTGCCGCTCGACTCCGTCTTCCATTCGACCAGCTGCGAGTCATCGACCGGGATCTCCGGGCCGCGACCGGGCCAGTCGCCCACGGCGGTCTCGGTCTCGGCGTCCGACACCTCGGTGCTCTGGCGCGGCTGTCGGCCGGTGCCGGTCGGCAGCGTCGACGGGACGACGGCTTGCGGACGGCGCGTGGTCGAACCGAGCGTGCCGCGCGCGTTGGTGTTGGATTGGCGGAAGCGCTGCGCGGTTGGCGAACGCGGTCGCGCGGCGGAGGTCACCGGCCGATCGTCTTGCTCGAGCTCGTTGATGAGATCGGCGATCGGTGCGCTCGGCGCGGGAATCGAAGGACCGACGGCGATCGGCGTCGCATGCGGCGGCGTGCCGCTCGGACGCTCGACGACGTCAGGTGGAGGTGAGAGCACCGACCGTGATGCAGTCGCGAATGCCGACCCGGTCGACGGGCGGGGCTCGACCGGAGCGGGCGCATTCACCTCGACGGGCTTGCCAAGCGCGCGCGCAGCGATGTCGGCGATCACAGACCAGATGAGAGAGGACGGGACGTGCTCGCAGAGGTTCGGCACCCCGATCGTCTCGATCACGAGCTGAGCATCGACATTGGGCGCGCCGAGGCATGCGGTCAGGAGGCGAGCCCAGAGCGGACGCGGCAGGTGAGCGGAGAGCACGTCGGGGGTGACGTGACGAAGGATGTCCGCCGGCGTTCCGATCCCCTGCTCGAGCGCGCTGCCGAGCGCGTCGACGTAGAACGCCTTGATGTTCACGACACCACCACGTTGGTCACGCCCGCGCGTGCCGCCGCTGCAGCGATGCAGGCCCACAGGACCTCGTGCGGCAGGTGCTTGGCGAGCAGCTCGGGCGTGACGGTCTCGAGCACGCGCTCGGGGGTCATCGAGCCCGCGGCGAGCGAGGCCGTGAGCACTTTGCTCAATAGATCCGGCGGGAGATGGTTGGCGAGGACGTCGGGCGTCGCGTGAGCGAGGACGTCTGCGGGATTGAAGATCTGGTTCTGCAGTCCGGACTCGACGACGCGAGCGAACCAAGCCTGGCGCTGATCCGACATCCCTTGACGGTACACCGATTTAGCTCGCGTCCGCCTCCGAAATCCCAGGAGAGAGCTTGCATTGCCGCGAGGCGTCTTGCACGGTCGATCGAGGATGTCGGAGACCCGCGCAAAGCTCTCATCGGGCACGCTGCTCTACCGATTCGTCGACGGTCAGGTCGAGGTGTTGCTCGTTCATCCGGCCGGCAACTACAACCGGCGCGCGCCCTGGGGGATCCCGAAAGGCGCGCCCGATCCCGATGAGGAGCTCGAGGCGACGGCGCGCCGAGAGACGCGCGAGGAGACCGGCCTCGAGATCGATGGACCGCTCGTCCACCTCGGCCACGTCGACTACACGCGGTCAAAGAAGCGCGTGCACGCATTCGCTGCGAAGGCACCGGAAGGTGCCGCGCCTCGTTGCGCATCGTGGGAAGTCGATAAGGCGGAGTTCATCGAGATCAGCCGCGCGCGCCGGATCATTCATCCCGATCAGGCCGCCCTGCTCGACCGCCTGCAGCGTCACATCGGTGCGAACACCGACGACGCAAGTGCCGAGAAGACTTCGGCCTGAGCGCTCTTCGTCGAGAATTTCGGAACACCGACACGTGTCGCTGTTCCTGACACGCAGATGATTCTGCTCGACAAAAAAGCGCGGTGTGGCAACACTGTATTGCCGTAGTTGTACTCGTCCTCCTGGGTTCACCGGGCCAACCAGCTGAAAAGCGGTGATCGGCCCTACCTAGCTGGATGGCTCGTTGCCGCGCTTAGCTTCGGTGCGCAACGTGCAAAGGACCGGGATTGCGGCCTCGTTCGTATCCCACGTGAAGGGAATCTCGATCGAGTTTGCAACGGTTCGCAACCCACGTCGATCAAACGGAATCAGGAGTAACCCACCATGGCCACCACTCATTCAGCTCGTCGCCGGCAGCGCCCTACCACGCGCCGGACGACTACGCACGCGCGGGCTCATGGTGCGCGACAGAATCGCTCGGCAGCGCCGGTCGATGTGGCGCCCCAGCCCGCTCCCGTGGCGAATACGCCGATCCCGGCGGAGGTTGTCGAGACGCCGGCGCGCACGCCGAAGCCGATGCGCACGCCTGACTCTGACGATCACCTGGCGGCGTACTTCCGTCAGCTCGCCGAGCACGAGCTGCTGACGCCGGAGGACGAGCGCGAGCTCTCGCAGGGGATCGAGGACACCGAGATCCTGACGTGGGAGCGCGTGTTCGCCCGCGCGGATGTCGTGCGCCCACTGCTTGCCCTCATCGAGCCAAACCTCGAGCAGCCGGTGAAGTTCCCGAAGCTGCTCAAGTGCGCCGATGACATGACCAAGTCGAAGAAGACGCTGAAGGACTCGCGCCTCGGCAAGAAGCTCGCGGTTGCCGCCAAGGAAGCCGCGGGTGAGCTGCGTGCGCTGGACCTCGACCGCGTTCACATCGACGCGATCATGCGCGAGCTGTATCGGGCGCGCGAGGCCGCGATCGCCGGCACGGAGACGTGGTGGGCAGAAGGCGCCGCGAAGGATGCGGGCGCGTACGTCGACGACGTTCGTCAGGCGTATCGCGATGCCGCGAACCTCCGCGACGAGTTCGTCCGCGCGAACCTCCGTCTCGTCGTCACGATGGCACGTCGCTACGACCGTGGTGGCATGCCGCTCGCCGACCTGATCCAGGAGGGCAACCTCGGCCTCATGCACGCGGTGTCGCGCTTCGACTACCGTCGCGGCCTGCGGTTCAGCACGTACGCGTGCTGGTGGATCCGTCATGCGATCGGTCGTGCGCTCGCCGACAAGGCCCGCGCGGTCCGCATCCCGGTGCACATGCTCGAGGCGCAGCAGCAGCTCGAGAAGGTGCGTCAGATGCTGGTCGGCGAGCTCGGTCGTCCGCCCACGCCGCAGGAGCTGGCGAAGGCTGCGCGGGTTCCGCTCGCGAAGCTCAACCAGATGCACCGCTACATCATGGGTCAGCCGATGTCTCTCGACCGGCCGGTCCACGATGACGACGACCGCAGCTTCGGCGACACGATGGCCGATCCGGACAGCGAGGAGCACTCGCCGGCGGACGACCTGACGACGCAGACGCTGACGTCGCAGGTCAAGCGGCTCCTGCATCACCTCTCGCCGATCGAGGCCGACGTGCTGACCAAGCGCTTCGGACTCGGCGACGACGAGGAGCGCACGTTCCGCGAGATCGGCGATCAGTACCACCTGTCGCGCGAGCGCATCCGTCAGATCCAGAACTCGGCCCTCGTCAAGCTGAAGCGCGCGCTCGAGCGCGAGCACCGCGGCCACGTCGAGATGTAGTCAACCGGCGCCCTCCCTCGGGTACCGACGGCTCGCGAGGACAGCTCCTCGCGGGCCGTGTTCGTTTTCGGGATTCCCGTTGACCCGGGCGGCGCGCACGGCCTAGCGTCCGCGCATGGCCGGGGAGCAAGCGAGGTACGTCGTCCGCACGCCGCTGTCGCTGTGGATCGCCAACGGCCTGCTCGCCGGGCTGTGCCTGCTCGTGTTCGCGGCGATGCTGATGTTCGATCACGTGCCGGCACTCGCGGTGTTCCTCGCGGTCGGGCTCGCCGGCGCGACGATCGCGTTCTGGACGTCGATGTCGGCGTACCGCGTCGGCGGTACGCGCAATCTGATCCGGATCTACGCCGACCGGATCGAGGTGCCGAGCGTGTCGCGCCGCGCGCCGCTCGTGTTCCCGCGCGAGGGCCTGTCGGTGACCGTTCGCGACGTGCTGGTGAACTATCGGTTGGCCTTGATGACGGTCGCACGGGTGTCGCGGGGCAAGCTGATCGAGCTCTCGTGCAGCACGCAGAAGCGCACGCTGTCGACGCTCGTGCTCGATGACCGTGGTGACGAGCCGGCACTGCTCGCTGACCTCGGGAGATTCCTCGCAAGTCAGCCCGCGATCGGTCGCGCCGCGCACGATGCCCCGCCGCCTCGGACCGAGTACGACGACATCCTCGATCGCGAGCTCGCGAACGTCGAGTGACGCACCCGCGACACCCGGTGTCGCAGCGATCGTCGGGAGCAAGAAGGGGCGTCGTCGGTGTTACAACCGGCGCATGAAGCTCGGAACTTTCGCCGCGTTGTCGCTGGCGCTCCTCTCACAGGCGGCGCTCGCCGACAACAAGCCCACGCCATCCAACAGCCCACGCGCGCGGCCCGCGATGACGAAGCCCGGCCAGCAGGGCTACTCCGGCCTCGGCGCCGAGAGCGTGACGGCGGAGGACATCGCGAAGTTCGCGGCGCCGCCGCTCGACAGCAAGGTCTCGCGTCGCATCCAGACGATGCTCGACGTGCGCGGTGCGGGTGGTGGCGCGCTGACGAAGGACGGCGCGCGCATGTTCTTCAACTGGCGCGTCACCGGTACGACGCAGGTGTGGCGCCAGGACGGCGCGATGAAGCTGCCGGTGCAGCTGACCGGCGGCGAGGACAACACGTCGATCGCCGGACTCTCGCCCGATAACAAGTTCCTCGTCGTCAGCCGCGACATCGGCGGCAGCGAGAACCCGGGCCTCTACCTGCTCGATCCCAAGGGCGGGAAGCTCGAGCTCATCCAGCACACGCCGAAGGTGCAGACGTCGCTGCAGTACATCAGCGACGACTCCAAGTCGATCTACTTCTCGGCGAACGACATCAAGCCGGACTCGTACGCGATCTATCGCTGGGACCACGCGTCGGCCAAGCGCGAGCTCGTGTTCGACACGCCGGGCCAGGGGGAGCTCGCCGACCAGAAGGACGGCCAGTGGCTGCTCGTCAAGAACCTCGGCAACACGCAGCAGGAGGTCTACCAGTACGACCTCAAGGCGAAGAAGCTGACGCCGCTCCTCGGTCAGAACGAGGTCGAGGAGTACGCCGTGAGCTTCGGTTCGAAGCCGAACCAGGTGCTCGTGATGACGAACAAGCTCGGCGACTTCCAGCGCCTGTACTCGCTCGAGGGCGGCAAGCTGACGCCGATCACGCCCGACGTGAAGTACGACGTCCAGGGCTTCACGATCGACGAGGCGCGCAAGCGGGTCTATTTCACGATCAACGAGGAGGGCTACTCCAAGCTGCACGTCCTCGACGGCAGGACGCTGAAGCCGATCGCGCTGCCGAAGCTGCCGGCGGCGGACCACACGTCGGTCTCCGGTCTGTCGCGCGACGGTCGCTACGTCCAGCTGACCGTCAGCGGCTCGCAGATGCCGGCGACGCCGGTCGTCTACGACTGGAACACGAGGAAGTCGACGGTGTGGCGCGTGCCCGAGACGCCCGAGGTCGACGTCAGCCTGTTCGGCAAGCAGACGATCGAGACCTACCCTGCTCGCGACGGCACGAAGATCCCGATGGTCGTGCGCCGTCCCGCGAAGTGCGCCGCCGATCCGTGCCCGGTGATCGTCCAGTTCCACGGTGGTCCCGAGGGCCAGGCGCGGCCGGGCTTCTCGCCGAGCGCGCAGCTATATCTCGACGCGGGCTTCGCGTTCGTCGAGCCGAACGTGCGCGGCTCGACCGGCTACGGCAAGGCGTGGCTGCACAGCGATGACGGCCCGAAGCGGCTGAACGTCATCACCGACATCGAGGACGCCGCGAAGTACATCAAGAGCGCGTGGGCGAAGAACGGCGTCGCGCCGAAGGTCGGCGTCGTCGGTGGCAGCTACGGCGGCTACTCGACGCTGATCGCGATGACGATGTTCGGCGGCGCGTTCGATGCCGGCGTCGCGCTGTACAGCATCTCGAGCCTCGAGACGTTCCTCCTCAATACCGCGCCGTACCGCCGCATCCTGCGCATCTCGGAGTATGGCGACCCGGTGAAGGACAAGGCGGCGCTCGGGAAGCTGTCGCCGATGACGTACATCTCGCGACTCAAGGCCCCTCTCCTGCTCGTCCAGGGCGTCAACGATCCGCGCACGCCGGTCGGCGAGGCGCTCGCGATCTATCGCGAGATGGAGCGTCGCAAGATTCCCGGCGGGCTCATCCTGTTCGCCGACGAGGGCCACGGCGCGAGCAAGCGCGGCAACATCGTGCTGCAGATCGGCCACACGATCGCGTTCTTCGAGAAGCACCTGCTCGGCAAGTGATGCGAATCCTGTGGGCGTTGGCCATCGTGTGCAGCGCTGCGACCGCGCAGGCACAGGCACGTGTCGAGGGCTTCGACGACTGGGAGCTGGTCGATGGCGAGCTCATCCAGCCGCAGCTCGACAACGTGCGCGCCGTTCCCGGCACCGTCGACGTGAGTGGACGCGCATGGATATCGCCGAACGCGGAGGCCCAGGCCACGCTGATCGACTGGGCGTTCCAGCACGGAACGCCAGGCCGTAAGTTGCTGCTCGAGACCGAGCGCGGCGCGGTATCGGGACAACGAGGCGAAGGAACGGAGCACGTCTCCGACAATGCGCATTTCGAAGGCGACATGCTGGTCGCGCAGTCGACCGACAAGATCGAGGGCCAGCTGGTTCACGCCGAGCGCCGCTATGTGGTCGATGCGAGTGGCGTCGTGCACGTCGCGATGCTGGTTTGCACAGGCCAGGGCGAGTGGTTGTCCAGCTGCGAGGCCGCACAGCAAACGCTGAGCCCGGGGGTCGATGCGGTCGCGATTCCCGACGACGCGGATCGCGGACTCACGCCGTATCAACTCGGTCGCATCACCGGGATGATCTGCGGCGCCGGGGTGCTCGCGTGGCTTGTGTGGCGCTTCGCGCGTAGTCAGCGCTAGCGCGGCGACTCGGCCAGGCGTTCCTCGAGCTTCACGTCGAACTTGCACCGCTGCACGAGCCGTAGCTTGTGCTTCAGCTGGCCCTGGTTCTGGAGCAAGCAGGTCGGCACCACTCCTCCCGCCGGATCGCCCGATGGCGACGCGAGCTCGACGCGGCCGCCGGGAATCAGCGTCGCGGAGAAGTGGGCCGCGCCGCCTGGAACCTTCTTGCACGGTCCGACCAGCTCGTCGATCTCGCGATTGGCGAGCTTCGGATCGAGCTTCTTCGAGTCGGGGCACTGCTCGACGACGACGAACGACGTGACCAGCGAGATCGGAGGGGCGCCTGCGTCGAGTGACGCAGGAGTGGCCCCGGATGCGTCGGAAGCTTTCTCAACCACGGGAGAAGAGCCGGTCCAGCAGCCGGCGAACACCGCCACGACCATCAGGATCCCGCGCACCTGGACATGATGTACCCCGGCCGCCAGCCGCGCCAGATTTGTCGCCGAAACGGCGGGCCGGCGTCCGTGAGATGCGAGCGCTACACTGGTAGCGATGGCCACGGGGCGTGAGCTCGAGTCCTTCGACGATGTGCGGGCGCTCGCCGAGGGCGAGCTTCACGAGCTGCTCGATCGCGGTCGCCCCGAGCAGCGCGTGTGGGCGATCTGGGCCCTCGCGCTGCGCCATGCCGACTCCGTCGCGGGGCTCGGCGCGCGCCACGAGCCGGATGCCGGCGTGCGCAGAAATCTCGCGGTCGTGCTCGCCGGTCACGGTCAGCTCGACCTGCTCGTTGCGCTCGCCAAGCGCGATCCCGCTCCGGAGGTCCGCGCCGCCGCCATGCAGCTCGTCTCGCGCTTCGCGATCGACGGCAAGCTCCCGCACTCGCTCGTCGTCGAGCGCGTCACGAGCGACACCCCCGACGTGAAGATCGCGGTCCTCGGCACGGCATTCGCGGGCGCGCCGTCGTGGCTCGCCGAGCTCGCCGAGAAGCTGCTCGAAGATCGCGACGCCGACGTTCGCTACGAGGCATTCGAGGCGCTGTTCCGCATCGGCCGCGACGCCGCGGCGCTGATGTGGCTCGAGGAGGCGCCCGAAGCGGAGACGCGCCTCGCGCTCATGCGCTGGAGTGCGCGCGGTCGCGTGCGCGCGTGTGCCGAGGCACTGTCGACCGCGTCGCGGCGACTGCGCCGGCTGCTCGTCGAATCGGTGCGCGCGGCCTCGTGGAAGGACCTCGCACCGGCGATCGGCGACGACATCGCGCTCGTCCGCGCGCTCGCCAAGCGTAATCCGTCGATGTTCGACGAGATGCCGCTGTCGGCGCTGATGCGCGCGACGCTCCGCGAGCCGACGACCGCCTGGATCGGGCTCGTTCGCGATCGCCTCGCCCAGCGCGAGGTCCCCGGCGAGGACCTCGATGCCGAGCTGCTCTACGACTTCCGCGAGCTGTGCGTGCGCCTCATCGGCGAGTGCGATGCAGCCATCGCGGCGCTCAAGAAGCAGCGCGACGAGGAGCTCGATCGCGAGATCGCCGTGCTCGAAGATCAGCGCGTCGTGCTCGAGAACGCGCTCGAGAACGCGTCGCGCCTGCTCGTTCACTGACCTATGCGTCGACGAGCGGCCCCGCGAACGTCAGGATGAGCTTGATGCGGCCGTCGGCGTCGATCTCACCGGCGTCGAACGACTCCGCGCTCGTGCCGTCGCGCAGGTCGGCGATCCCGCGGATGCGAAAGATCGTCTTGCCGCAGTCGAGCGCGCTGATCCGGCGAATGCGCGCGACCCTCGGCGCGAACTGCGCCATGAACTCGGCGAGCGCTTCGCGGCCGCGAATCTCGCGGCTCTTCGACACGAGCCGACCGTCGACGGCCCAGCAGGCCTCGATCATCTGGGCGCGCGCGGCAGGATCGGGCTCGGTGAACGCGCGCACGTACGTATCGAAGGCGGTCTCGATGGCGCTCGGCATCCGGTGAAGATATCGCCAGGCGTGACGGCCGACACGGTCGATCGCTGGGCTCGCCTGCGGGACTGCCGCCGCGTGATACACGCTGCCCGTGGTATCGACCCAACGCGCGCAGACACTCGATGTCCTCCATGCGGCACTTCCCACGCTCGCGGAGCTCGACGCGCTGGCGGGCCTGTCGCCGGACGACCGTGCCGCGCTCCCCGTCGTCGACGGTCGGCTCGCGGCGCCGTTCGCGCTCGACTGGCAGGGCGACGAGGTGCACTCGCTTCGCTTCGAGGTGTACGCCGAGTCATCGCCGCTCTCCGCGATCGGCGCCCGCTTGTATCGCCTGGTGCTCGACCAACCGGCGTGCAGGCACATCCAAGTGCTCGAGATCGACGAGGTTGCATGCACGTCGGACGAAGCGGTCAGCCTGCTCGGCGACCCGATCTGGCTGCTGGCCCGCGAGGGGCTGCCCGCGATGACCAGGCGGCTGTCGCTGACGCGGTCGGGCCTGGTCGCGCACGGGGGCGATCTGGGCTACCTCCCGCTCGGTGACCTGTCTCCACTGGCGGGCCGTCTCGGGGCCGTCGAGCATCTCCATCTCACCGGGGTCGAGCGCCTCGGAGCGCTGGCACTGCCACGGCTTCACACGCTGCGCCTCACCTCGAGCGTGAGCACTGCGAACCTGCGCGAGCTCGCGCGCCTCGAGCTACCGGCGCTCGCGCACCTCGAGCTCTCCTGCGACCTGTTTGCAGACCCGGAGCTGCGCTTTGCCGGCATGCGCGCGTTGTTGCGGAGCAAGGGGTTGCCGTCCCTGCGGCGCCTCGTGCTCGACGAGCTCGACGTCGACGACGATCAGCACGCGGAGCTCGACGAGGACGGCGACGATCCGCCCTCGTGGGTCGAGATGATCGCGCGCTCGCCGCTCCTGCGTCAGCTCGAATCGCTGAGCCTGACGTTCAGCGCCGAGGAGCGGGAGGCGCCGATGCTCGTCGAGCTGGCGGATGCGTTCAGCCATCTCCGCGAGCTGGAGATCACAGACGCGGCCGGCGATCGCGTCACGCTCGTCGCGCCCACGGCAGCCGCGATCGCGTCCGCACTGGAGTAGCGCTGCCTACAGGATCAGGCAGACGTTGGCGGGCGTCGTCGCGTCGACGTCGAGGTCGACGTTCCACCCGGGCGTGTTGATCGTGAGACGGCCCGCGATCCGCACCGTCAGCGTCTGCGTATCGTCTGGCCCTGGAGCGTCGAGCTGCACGATCTCGAAGCTCGCGTCATCCGTCTTGGCGGCCCCTGCCCACGCACTTGCCCCGATCGTCCCGGTCGGCGGCTGCGTCGCGTTCCGCGGGATCGAGACGATGAACATGACGAACCCCTGGTCCTCGGGCGCGTCGGTCCGGTACAGCCTCACGTAGTAGGTCCCCGGGCAGTGCCCGCCGACGTAGTCGACAGACATGAACCGGGCCTCGTCGAGCGATCCAGCGGGTGTGGTCCCGGTGGCCGAGACGGGCGTGCGCGCCGCCGTGCTCGGCGGGACGCCAGGCGGGTCGCCCGGCATGGTCGCGTCGACGGTCGTGGCCGCGTCGGCCATCGCATTGGCACCGCCCCGATCTCCGTCGGACGAGCCGCACCCGAGGAGTGCCGTGAGGAGAACGAGGGCGAGCCGCTGCATGCGGAGAGGATAACCCAAACGGGTGAGGCGCGTGCAACTGTCCGGACGCCGGACGCTAGGCCGGAATGCGTCCCCACAGGAAGCGCACGAGCGCCTCGCACTTGGGCACGAACGTGTCGAGCTCGACGTACTCCGTGGTCGTGTGGAAGCCGGCGCCACGCGGGCCGAGGCCATCGATCGCGGGGACGCCGAGCGGTGCGACCGTGTTCGCATCGGAGCCGCCGCCGAGCTGCGGTGCCTCGCCGTCGCCGAGACCGGACGCGCGTGCGCACGCGGCATACTCGTCGCGAAGTGCGGCGGATGCCTCGGTGCGCTCGAGCGGCAGGCGGTTGACGCCACCGATCACCTCGAGGCGGACGCCCGGGATCTGGGCATGCTCGGCGGCCGCGCGCAGGCTGGCGACGAGCGCCTCGGCATCGGCGACCGTCTCGTAGCGCAGGTCGAGCTTGGCCTCGGCGCGCTCGGGGACCGTGTTCTTCGACGTGCCGCCGGAGAACTGGCCGACGTTGACGGTGCGGCCCTTGCTGTAGTCGGTCAGCTGCTGCGCGGCGTCGACAAACTTCGACAGCGCCCAGATCGCGTTGGCGCCGTCCTTGTGGTTGTTGCCGGCGTGCGCGGCCTTGCCATGCGCGATGACGGTCATCGCACCGACGCCGCGGCGACGCGTGATGATCATGTCCTGCGCGCGTCCCGACTCGAACACGAGCGCGCACGCCGCGCCCTTCGCGAGCTCGATGAGGTGCGGCTTGCTGCTTGGCGAGCCGACCTCCTCGTCGGCGACGCACATCACGGCGAGCGGCAGGCGCGCGAGCACGCCGACGTCGTCGAGCGCGGCGAGCGCGGTGCGAATGATCGCGAGGCCACCCTTCATGTCGAGCGCGCCGGGGCCGGTGGCGCGACCGCCCTCCTCTTTCCAGCCTTCGAAGTGTCCGGGCGGGAACACGGTGTCGTGATGGCCGACGAGCACGATCTTGGCGCCGGGCGCCGAGGTCTGCCACACGAGATGGTCGCCGTACTCGGGACCACCGGCGATGACGCTGCCGGTCAGCGATGGGAGCGCGAACGCCTCGCGCAGCATCCCGCCGACCCGGTTCACGCCTTCGAGGTTCGACGTGTAGCTGTTGATCTCGACCCAGCTCCGCGTGAACGCGAGCATTTCCGGACCACGGGCACGGACGGCTTCGAGCGCGCTATCGAGTGTCGCAGGTAGTTTTCCCATCGGCGTGGGCATGGCATACCAGGGCCCACGATGGCAAAGCGATTCAAGGCAGCAATCATCGGTGGCAGCGGCTACGGCGGCGCGGAGATGGCTCGCCGGCTGCTGATGCACCCGGATGTCGAGCTCGTGCGCGTGGCGTCGATCGATCACGTCGGCGAGCCGCTCGGTGCGGTTCACCCGAACCTCGATGGTGCGACCGACCTCGTGTTCGAGGACCTCGCGCCTGCCGACGCCGCCAAGGGTTGCGACGTCGCCCTGCTCGCGCTGCCGCACAAGGTCACCGCCGCGAAGGTGCCCGAGCTGATCGCCGCCGGCGTCAAGATCGTCGACATGAGCGGCGACTTCCGCCTCCGCGATGCCGCCACGTACGAGAAGTTCTACGGCGCCAAGCACCCGCATCCGGAGCTGCTCGGCACGTTCGTCTACGGCCTCCCCGAGCTCAACCGCAAGGAGATCAAGGCGGCCAAGTACGTCGCGTCGCCCGGCTGCTTCGCGACGACGATCGAGCTCGCGCTCCTGCCGCTCGCGCGCGCCGGCATGCTCGACAACGCGACCGTCCACGTCACCGGCATCACCGGCTCGTCGGGCTCGGGCATCGCACCGCAGGCGGGCACGCACCACCCGTCGCGCGCGGGCAACCTCAAGACGTACAAGCCGCTCGAGCACCAGCACGTCCCCGAGATCACGCAGACGCTCGCCGACGGCGGCGCCAAGAACGTCGAGCTGCGCTTCGTTCCTGTCTCCGCGCCGCTCACGCGCGGCATCTTCGCGACGTGCTTCCTCGAGCTCGACGCGGGCGTCGACAAGGCCAAGCTCACCGCCCTGTTCGACGAGTCGTATGCGCGCGAGGCGTTCGTGCGCCGTCCGAAGTCGCGCCTGCCCGAGGTCGTCGCGGTCGCAGGCTCCAACTACGCCGAGGTCGGCTTCGCGGTCGGCCCGGTCACCGGCGGCAAGCGCACGGTCACCTGCTTCTCCGCGATCGACAACCTGATCAAGGGTGGCGCGGGTCAGGCGATCCAGAACATGAACCTCGTCCTCGGCTGCGACGAGAAGGCGTCGCTCGAAGACGTCGGCAACTGGCCCTGAGATCCACCATGAGCATCGTCGTCAAGATCGGTGGTGAGGTCATCGGCTCCGGCGAGGCGCAGCTCCTCGCGAAGGACCTGCGCGTGCTCGTCGAGGAAGGCGCGCTCGTCGCGATCGTCCACGGCGGCGGCCCGCAGGCGACCGCCCTCCAGAAGCAACTCGGCATCGAGACCAAGCAGGTCGCCGGCCGGCGCGTCACCGACGCCGCCACGCTCGACGTCATGAAGATGGTCCTCGCCGGCAAGCTCAACGTCGACCTGTGCGCCGCGCTCAACGCCGCAGGCGTCTCCGCGGTCGGCCTCCACGGCGCGTCGGGCCTGACCGTGCGCGCCACGCGTCGCCCGCCGAAGGTCTACGCCAACGCGGGTCCAGATCCCGTCGACATGGGCTTCGTCGGTGACGTCGTCGGGTTCAACCTCGAGCTCCTCGAGACGCTGTGGTCGGCGAAGCACGTCCCGGTCATCGCGTGCCTCGGCGCCGATGCCGACGGCGGCGTCTACAACATCAACGCGGACATGGTCGGTAACCAGCTCGCCGCGGCGCTCAAGGCCGATCGTCTATTCCTCGTCACGTCGGCGCCCGGCGTGCTGAAGGACATCAACGATCCGTCGTCGCGCATCCCGCAGCTCACGTGCGCCGAAGCGCGTGCCGCGATCAAGGATGGCACCGTGCAAGGCGGCATGATCCCGAAGCTCGAGGAGGCGATGGCCGTCGTCGATCAGGGCGTCGGCGCGATCCACATCCTCGGCAAGCTCGGCCCGGGCGACCTCGTCCGCGCCGTCCGCGAGCCCGGCTCCGTCGGCACGACGCTGCGTCCCTGACAGGCCCCGGCCGCAGCCGGAAATGCACGCGCGCGCGGACGCGTTGTCCCGGCATGCACCGGCTCCTCGTGGTTCTCGTCCTCGCCGGGTGCGAGTACGCCCCCGCGTGGTCGGAATGCACGCCTGGACCGTGGCGCACCGAAGTGTGGGTCGATGACACGGTGACCGGTCGCGTCGAGGCGACGTTGCGGGAGAACTGCGATGGCTTCCCGGATGTCGTGACCGAGTACCAGATCGTCGGCCGTCGACCGCACGGAGCCCCCGCGCTCCTGTTCGAAGGCAGCCTCGAGAAATGGCACCTCCGGCATGCGGTCAGAAAGCTCGACGACGGCACCACGGAGATCGAGGTCTGGGACAAGCGTTGCAGCCCCCACGACGCGCAGTTCACCTGCCGTGTGATCCGGCCCGGGCCCTGAGCCGATCGCTACGACCGCCGTCTCCGCCGCACGATCGCGACGAGCACGGCGGCGCACATGAAGATGCTCACCGGTGACGGCGCCCTGCTGCCCTGACAGCAGCCGCTGTTCGACGAGTCGTCGCCGCCACCACTGCCACCACCAGCACCCGCGTCGTCATCGCCGTGGCCCGGTGGCGCGGTGCACACCTGACCGGGGCACGTGCAGGTCACGGCACACGCATGAAACGCGTCCCACATCTGGTCGCCGAATGCCTGCGCACGATCAGAGACGCCGGCTTGTGTGCCGTCGGCCTGCGCGATCCGTCCCGTGCCCAGGATGCATCCGCCATTGCCGTCGGGGCCGTAGTCGACGCCATACGTGCCCTGCTTCGGTGCGCACGGATCGGGCACCGCGTGCGCCTTGTGCGCCATCCATCGCTCCGCGTATTCGACGATGACGTCGCCGTTGATCGGCCAGTTCGCCTTCACCGACGGCATGAGCTGCATGATCAGCGCCGTGTAGACCGTCGGCCTCGACGTGTTCTCCTGATACGACGTGCCGGGGATGCCGCCGCCGTCGATGAAGCCGTACGGGTCGCGAATCGTCCGGTAGAGCTGCGCCGCCGGATCCTGGCCGAGGTTGTCCCAGTAGTTTCGCTCCGTGCCTTGCGCGAGCTGGCCCCACAGCGCGGGCCCCGGCGCACCGCCCGGAGTCTTGCCGCGGTAGTAGCTCTCGGTCTCGAAGAAGTGCCCCTCCTCGATCAGCGCAAGGTCGGTGAGCATCTCCGGCGAGTCGAGCATCGTCGCGGCGAACACGTACCAGAACAACATGCCGCCGCCGTTGCCGCCGCCGCCGCGCTCGAAGCTCGTGCCCATCTTGTTGCCGGCCCACGTGTCGATGCCGACCTGCACGAACCCGATCAACGTCTGCAGCTTCGCCTGGCGATCCTGTTCCTCGGTACACGGCGGGCTATCGCAGACGTTGGCGAGGTTGAGCCACTCGACGACGTTGGTGTCCTGCGACCACAAATCCGTCGTCCACGGCCAGTTGCCGCTGCCATCGTCGGGCGGAAACACGTCGTTCGACGTCGACGACGTGACGTAGTTGAGCCGGAAGTACCGCGTCTGCTTCTCTGCGCGTGCGCGCGTGAGCTTGTCGCTGCAGCACCCGCCATCGAGCCGGCCGAGCAGCTGGGTCTGCAGCTGCCCGACGGTGAACGTCGGCTTGTATGTCCCGACATACGGCGGCCTGAACGTGTTCGCCGGATCTGCCGGCGCCGCACTCACCAGTGTGACCACTGCGGCCGCCTGCCCGCACGACTTGGACGCGCCACCGCACGTCGGCTTCGACGCGTACTTGACGACGGACTCTCCGGCCGCGCCGCTATGCGGAAACGTCAGCGTCGGCGCCGCATAGTCGCCGGCGCGCTGGTCCCACGGCTGACGGTCCTTGCCCGAAGGATTCACCGCGGCACCGTTCTGCCCACCGCTCATCGCGGGCGAGATCGAGGTGATGACCGCGTGACCACCGCTGTCGACGACCACGAAGTACTCGCCGGTCGCGTACTGACCGCACGCGTACGCCTTGTCGAAGCGATACGTGATGTCGTACGCCGTGCCCGCGGGCGACGCGTACGTGATGCACGCGCCCGTCGCATCGGACGTGATCGTTCCTGGATTCGCGGAGCAACCACATGCTGCCTCGACTCGCCGCGAAGAAGCGAGCGTCGCGAGGAACCCCAGCAACAAGACAACGATCCTCATCCTTCGCATTTCAGATGTGGAGCGCCCTCAAAGCGAGCGAGATCGTCGCGTCGCGGTCGATCTACATATCCGACGAGGTGTGCTGTAGCGTCGCGCGCTACAGGTCAAACCGCCGCTAGTAGTGCTGCGGTCAGTGGGGACGGTCTTAAGTTGATTAAGTTGCGATCC
>JABFXX010000245.1 GCA_013368795.1 Kofleriaceae bacterium | reverse complement strand
CTCGTCGGCGACGTCAGCCGCGCGCTCGGGCCTCGCCGTCGGCTCCGTTGCCATCAGCCGATCGATCACGCGCGACAGATCGGGCCCGACCGCGGAGCGCCGCCGCACCGCCGATACGAGCTGGCCCTGTGCGATCTGCGCCATCACCTTCGCAGGCGACCCGCTGTACGGCAGCACGCCGGTCGCGAGCTGGTAGAGCGTCGCGCCGAGCGAGTAGAGGTCGCTCTTCGCCGTCGCGGTGTCGCCGCTCGCCTGCTCCGGGCTCATGTACGCCGGCGTGCCGAGCAGCGCGCCGGTCTTCGTGACGAGCGAATCCTCGGTCTCGAGCCGCGCGACGCCGAAGTCGGCGAGCAGCACGCGGCCGCCTGCCGCGATCATCACGTTCGCCGGCTTCACGTCGCGATGGATGATGCCGGCCTGGTGTGCGACGGCCAGCGCGTCGGCGAGCAGCGCGCCGAGACACGCGACGACCTCGGCGAGCATCGGCCCGCGCTGTTCGAGCTCGCCGAGCAGCGAGCGGCCGCGGATCAGCTCCATCACGATGTACGGCGGGTCGATGGCGCCGCTGGCGGAGTCGGTGACCGTCGCGCCGCCGACGTCGTAGACGCGCAGGATGTTCGGGTGCTCGAGCCCCGCCGCCGCGCGCGCCTCGCGGTGAAACCGCCGCACGACGTCCTCGCGCCGCGCGAGGTGCGGGAACAGGACCTTCAGCGCGACGTCGCGGCGGAGCTCCTTGTCCTTCGCGCGATAGACGGTCGCCATGCCGCCCTCGCCGATCTCCTCGACGAGCTCGTAGCGGCCGAGCACGTCGCCGACGTGAACGGCGCGGCGCTTCGTCGTCGACGCGCTCGGCGCAGCGCCCGCGTCGGACGACTGGGTATCGGCGAGGGGATCCGTATCGTGGCTGCGATCCGGACCGTCGGGCACCCTCAGTTACCCGAGTACACCACGTGGCCGGTCTTGCCGGCGGCCTTCGCGGCCTTCATCGCCTTGCCGAGGCGGCGGCCGAGCTCGTCGGCGCCGGTGTTGAGCGTGAGGCCCTCGGTCGTCGCGATCGCGAGCACGAGCGCGAGCGCCTTGGCGTCGCCGGGCAGCGTCGAGCGGTGGCCGTCGAATGCCGACTCCGCCTGCTTCACGAACGCCTCGCTGTGCTCGGGAGCGAGCACGGCGATGAAGTCGGAGCCGCCGATGTGGCCGACGAATGCACCGCCGCCCGAGGCGTTGCGCGCGGCCTCGAGCAGCCACGCGCCGAGGTTCTTCACCGTGTCCTCGGAGCGCGCGATGCCAATCGAGTCGGCGTACGCGTCCCAGCTGAGGATGTCGATGTGGACGACGCTCGTCGGCTTGCCGCTCTTGAGCGCGCCCTCGATCTCCTCGTCGATCGCACGCGAACCGGGCAGGTTCGTCGTCGGATTGCGATCGCGCTCGCGCCGCGCCGCCCGGATGAGCGCCTTGCAGCGCGCCCCGAACTCGCGGAGATCGAACGGTTTGGACATGTACGCGTCGGCGCCGGCCTCGAGGCCAGAGACCTCGTTGTCGACACCGGCGAGCGCGGTCAGCATGAGGATCGGGGTACGCGACCACATCACGTCGGCCTTGAGCCGGCGCGCGACCTCGAGCCCGTCCACCCTCGGCATCATCACGTCGAGTACGAGGAGGTCGGGATCGTGGGCTTTGACGAGCTTGAGCGCCTCGTCTCCGTCCCTGGCGCGCAGGCACAAGAAACCCGCATCGCCGAGCGCCATGTTGACCATGTGCGCGATGGCGTCGTCGTCTTCCGCGATCACGATCTTTTTGAGGAGCATCGGATCGACCCGTTGATACCACATGGTAAGGCTGTTCTGTGCTCGATCCGGCCGTCGAGACGACGACACTCGACAACGGGCTCGCCGTCACCACTGTGGCGCTCCCTCACCTCCATACGGCGGTATGTGCGCTGTTCGTGAAGGTCGGGGCCCGATTTGAAGCTCCCGACGACAATGGGCTGTCCCATTTCGTCGAGCACATGCTGTTCCGCGGGACCGAGCGCTACCCGACCTCGCTCGCGCTCAATACCGCGGTCGAGAAGCTCGGCTCGACGCTCCATGCCGAGACCGGCCGCGACTACTCGCTGTTCCAGCTCGCCCTCGAGCCGGCGCACGTCCCGGCCGCGATCGAGCTCCTCGGCGAGCTGCTCGGCCGTCCGCGATTTGCCGAGATCGAGCTCGAACGCGCGCTCATCCTCGAGGAGATCAACGAGGACTACAACGAGCAAGACATCGAGATCAACGTCGACGACATCGCGCGCGGTCTCGTGTTCGCCGACCATCCGCTCGGCCAGCGCATCATCGGCCCGCGCGCCAACGTCCAGCGGTTCTCGCCTGCCGACGTCGAGCGCCATTTCCAGACGTTCTACGGCGCGACGAACGCGAACCTGTGCGTCGCCGGCCCCATCGAGCACGGCCGCGTCGTCGAGCAGGCCGCGCGCACCCTCGCCGGAATGCACGCCGGTACGCGCGCGATCGTCCCGGCCGCGCCGCCGCCGATCCCCGGCCCTCGCCTCCAGCACGTGCGCGATGCCGGCTCGCAGACCTCGCTGTCCGTCCTGTTCCGCGCGGTCCCCGAGCTCGATCCCATGTACGTCTCGCTCGTCGCACTGCTGCGCGTCCTCGACGACGGCATGTCGACGCGCCTCCACTACACGCTCGCCGATCAGAAGGGCCTCGCCTACTCGATCCACGCCGCGATCGAGCCGCTCGCCGACGCCGCGCTGTTCGAGATCGCCGGCGCGACCGCGAACGCGAAGGTCCCGTCGCTCGTGAAGGAGCTGCTGACCCTCCTCGACGGCCTGCGCAGCGGCAAGGTCACCGACGACGAGCTCGCCAAGGCGCGCGTCCGCTACCGCTACGAGACGCTTGCCTCGATCGACGACGCCGCCGCGATGGCCGGCTGGTTCGGCGGGACCGCGCTCTACTACCCGCCGCCGAGCCTGTCGGAGCGCCTCGCCCAGATGGACAAGGTCACCGTCGACGATGTCGTCGCGGTCGCCGAGCGCGTGCTCGCGCCCAGTCACCTCGCGCTCGCCGCCGTCGGCTCGCTGTCGCGCGCCCGGCTCGGCGAGCTGCGCGGGACCGTCAACGAGTGGCGCTGATTCTCGTCGGTAGCGCCGTCATATTGTACTTGCTACACTGAGCGCCATGGCGCTCGGGGACTACCGCAACATCGTCGTCCTCACCGGCGCGGGCATCTCGCAGGCAGCGGGCCTGCCGACCTATCGCGGTCCGGGCGGCCTGTGGAACGACCCGGCCAAGGTCGCGCTGTCCGACGTCTCTGCGCTGCGGACGCGCCGCGACGAGGCGTGCGCGATGTTCTGGTCGCTCTACACGAGCGCGCGCGAGGTTCGGCCGACCGCCGCGCACCGAGCGCTCGCCGCGTTCGAGGCGGCGCTCCCCGAGACCGCGAACTACCTGCTCATCACGCAGAACGTCGATGGTCTCCACCAGGCCGCCGGCAGCAAGCGGGTGTGCGAGTTCCACGGCTCGCTCGCGCGCTGGCGCTGCGAGGTCTGCAACGCCGAGGTCGAGCTCCCGACCGAGCAAGCGCACTGCGGTCAGCCGATGCGCCCGTGCGCCGTCCTGTTCGGCGAGGAAATCCCGGCGGCCGCCGAGCACGCCGCGAAGCGCGCGCTGCGCGATTGCGACCTGTTCGTCGCGATCGGCACGAGCGGCACCGTGATGCCCGCGGCGAGCTTCGTGCGCTGGGCGGCCTACTCCGGCGCTCGCCGCGCGCTGCTCAACCTCGAGATCGACGACGAAGCGCGCGAGCTCTACACCGAGTGCCACGCCGGCACCGCCGACGAGCTGGTGTCGCAGTTCTTCGGCTAGCGCGGCAGCATCACGTCGTAGGACGCCTGAATCGCCTCGCCGCAGTCTTCACCCCACGGCTCGCTGTGCCGATAGATTGGCGTGTAGACCTCGTCGTGAGCGAGCGCGGCGTCGCGGAAGATCTTCACGCGCACTTCGGAAGGCAGCGCCTTCCAGTCGGGCGTTCCCAGGATCGTGAGGTGCATCCAGTCGGTCTTGAAGGCGCCCTCGTCGTACCACTCGGGACCGATGCTGAGCGTGTCATCGAGATCGGTACAACCCTCGACGCACTGGACGCGCCCGTCGTCCATCGCCGAGTAGTCGATCTGCAAGAGACCACCGTCGTGCTCGACCTGCAGCTGGTAGTCGGCCGGTGCCGGACCGCTGTCGATCGAGAACGTGAGCCCTTGGACGACGCCGATAGCATTGCAGTCGTGGTTGGTGCATCCCGAACCAGCCGCGAGCATCGCGATGCCGACGATGGCGAAGTACCTCATGGCCGCCGATCGTAACGGGCTCGCCGCCGCCGCGTCCCTCTCAAAAAACTGAGCCTCTGCGTCGAGGATTTCAAACCTCGTGACCGCGCGCCGATGACTCGGCGCGGCGCGTGATCTTCGTCCTCGGCAGCTCGCGGTGTTCCGGTAGACTTGATCCATGCGCTATGCAGTCGTTGTTCTGTTCTGCATGGTCTGCGGTGCTGGCGCGGCGGATGCGTGCCCGGAACGGGCGATCGCGCCGCTGAGCGGGTCGTCGCAGGGGCCGATGCCTCCCATCCTCATCGCGCTCGCGATCTCCACATTCGTCGGAGCGGCCTATGCGTTCTCCTGCTCGGGGGCTGCGCGCCTGGCGCACTTCCGTCGCATGAGGGCGCGGTCGCCGTCGATGCCGATCGATGCCGAGCTCGCCACACGCGTGGTGGCGCGTCAGGCGACGATCGCTGCGCTCGTCGTCCTGGCATGCGCTCTCACGATCGCTTTGATCGTCGGCGCGCCGCTGGCGATCGAGGCCCGCATCGCGCTGCTCGTGGTGCCCGCATTCGTCGCGAGCGTGGCCGCGTCCACGCTCGTACGGCTGCGCCGCTTCAGCACGGCGATGAGCTCGCCCGGTACGACGCTCAGCTACGACGGCGGCTACTACGTGTGTGTCGTGCGCGACCTCGAGCTGCGAGCCTGGATGGCCGCCACGCCCGCTGCGCTCGCCCGCGCACACAGCGTTCCGACGGCCACCGCACTGCGCGTCTGAGC
>JABFXX010000340.1 GCA_013368795.1 Kofleriaceae bacterium | reverse complement strand
TGCCGCCCGACGTCGAGACGATGGTCGCACCCGCGACCGAGGCCGACCGCGACAAGCTGAAGAAGGACCTCGCCAAGCTCGACGAGCAGATCAGCGCCGAGCAGAAGCGCTCCGGCAAGGAGGCGCCGACCGCGGCGGCCGACGCGACCACGAGCATGATCGTCCGACTCGAGACCGATCACGCGCGCCTCCGCCGTCAGGTCACGGAGGGTCGCGAGCGCGTCGAGGCTCTCGCCGACTCCGTGTTCCGCTCGCAGATGGACGCGAACCAGAAGCTCGCCGAGACCGGCGGTCGCCTGTCGGTCGTCGACCCCGCGTTCCGCCCGGTCAAGCCGTCGGGCCCGGGCAAGACGCTCATCCTGATCGCGGGCCTCGCGCTGTTCTCGATCCTCGGCGGCGGCCTCGCGCTCGGCATGGCCGTCATCGACGACCGCCTCTACCGCCGCTCGGATCTCGAGCAGCTCGGCGTCTCGGTGCTCGCCGTGATCCCGCCCGATGGCGCCAGCCTCAAGCCCGCGGCAAAGGCGAAGTCCAAGCCGCGCTCCAAGTCACCGTCGACCTCGCCCACGCTTCGCACCAACAAGCCCACCACGCCCCCCACGCGAAAGGGCACGTCGTCGTGACCAAACGCTCAGGACGCTATTCCGAACAGTCGCCGGCCGTCGCTGCCTCGGGCCGCGCGCCGCTGCCGCTCGTCACCCAGCCGATCATCCCGATCGAGAACCCCGGCGAGACGCGTGTCGACGGGCCGATTGCCCGCATGGATCCCGCGCTGACGGTGCCGTCCATCCCCGCGCAGCGTCCGGAGGCCGTACTCTTCGGCAAGGCGAACGTCATCGCGACCGCCGTCGCTCCCATGCCCTCGCACTCGCCGCGTCCTCAGCCCTCCGGCCCGCCGCCCGAGATCGGTCTGACCCAGCACCAGCTTCCGCCCGACGAGCCGCCCGACTCGCGCCTCGTCCTCGTGCGCGAGCCCGACTCCGAGCGCGCCGCCGCGTTCCGCGTCTTGCGCCACCACCTCCTCGAGCTCGGCCGCCCGCAGGTCGTCGTCGTCTCGAGCCCGAAGGCGGGCGTCGGCAAGACCACCATCGCGCTCAACCTCGCGCTCGCGCGCGCCGAGTGCGGCCGCAGCAAGGTGCTGCTCGCCGAGACCCACGTGCGCCGCCCGCAGCTCGCGAACGTGTTCCGCTGCGTGCCGCCGTGGTGCTTCGCCGAGCAGCTCGCCGCGCACCGCCACCAGCCGATGCTGCCGTGGTCGCTCGTCGACATCCCGTCGGCCTGGCTGCACGTCGCGCCGATCAACCCGCGCATCGAGAAGACGCAGCTCCTCGACGCGCCGGCATTCTCGATCGCGATGGAGCGCCTGCGCACCGCCGGCTACGACCACATCGTGATCGATGCGCCGCCGGTGCTCGGCTCGGCCGACGTGAACCTCATGGCCGATGCGGCGGACGCCGTGCTGTTCGCGGTGCGCGCTCGCCAGTCGACGACGCGCGACCTGCGCAAGGCGATCGATCAGATCGGCCCGAACAAGGTCGTCGGCACCGTCCTCGTCGAGTAGCGCTCAAGTCGCGTACTTGATCATGAGGACGCTCGCGATGCGCTCGGCGAGCTCCGGCGGAATCTTCATGGTCTCCGCCATCGCACCGAGCACGGCTTCCTCGCCGTCGTCGATCTCGCCGCTCGACAGCGCGATGTCCATCGCGAGCAGGAACGCCTTGTGGCGCAGCGCCTCGGTCGACAGGTTCGCGAGCTCCTTCACGCGATTGAGCGCGCCGTGGAGCTTCACCGCCTTCTCGGCCTTCTCGTAGACCTCGTAGGCATCGGCGTTCTTGAGCTCGGGCAGCGTGTTCGCGAACGCGCGGACGAGGTTCGTCTCCTCCCACTGATCGTCGCCGTCGGCGAACGCGACGCAGAGCATCGCCTCGATGAGGAGCTGCTGATCGTCGACCTTCAAGACCTTCTTCTTCAGGCTGTCAAAGAAACCCATGGCGTGTCCTTCGTTGGAGTGTGGCGGACCGCTTTACAAGCCGCGGGCCACGCGTATCCGTCGAGAATTCGGTGCGCAGGACATCGCGCGTGGGGCTGCGCGGACCCAGACGATGACGGCGTGCGGGTCCAACGGGCGACCGTTTACTCGCGATACAATCGTCGATGCGCCCGTGAAGACGATCACCCGGAACGACGGTGGCTGGGCGATCTCCGATCGCGTGCTCGGCCTCAGGACGTGGGGCAGCCGGGATGCGTTCGCGCTGCCCGAGTCCGCCGACCGCATCACGATCGGCTCGGCCGAGGGGTGCGCGATTCGCCTCCAGGACGCGCAGGGTACGGTTTCGCGCCAGCACGCGGCGCTCGAGCGCTCCGGCGGTGTGTGGACGATCCGCGACCTCGAGAGCAAGAACGGCACCTACCTCGATGGCGAGCGGCGGAGCGAGTTCACGCTGACACCCGGCGTCGAGATCGAGCTCGGTCGGGCCAAGTTGATCGCCGAGAGCGCGCGTCTCGTCGAGCTCCGGGCCTTCATGGAGCGCATCATCGGCTGGGAGGATGCGCGGCGCGCGGACGTCGATCGGGCGCTGCGGAGCATCCGCGATACCGCATCGCGTGGCACGGTGCTCGTCCTGTGCGGCGCCGGCGACCTCGCACCCACTGCGCGCAGGATCCACGAGCTCGCGTTCGGGGCCGCACGGCCGTTCGTCGCCGCGGCGAAGACCGTCGAGGATCCGGCGGCGGGCGGCACGCTGTTTCTGTCCACGGCCGCGCGTCCGCGCGACATCGTGACCGCGCAGGCCTCGACGTGGCGCGTGGTGCTCGGTGCGCCCGCACGCGCCGATGCGGCCGATCTGCTTGCCCACCTCGAGCGCACGGTCGTCATCGACCTGCCGGCGATCGCGACGCGGCAGGGCGAGCGAGAGCGACTGATCGCGGCATACGCGCAGGACGCCGTGCGTGCTCTCGGCGCGCCGCACACGGGGTTCAAGGACCACGATCCGCACTGGCTTGCCGACATCGAGCTCGCGAGCCTCGAGGCGATCGAGGAGCTCGCGCGCCGGTTGGTCGCGGTGCGGAACTGGGGCGTCACCCACGGCGCGAAGAAGCTCGAGATCTCGCAGCAGGCGCTCGCCGGGTGGCTGCGACGCCGCAAGATCCCGACCTGAGCGCGACGTCCAGGTAACGTCGGCCGCGATTTTCGGCGCGACGTTACATACGTGCACGCCTCGGGGAGCAGAGCCTCCTGACCGCGTACGATGCCAGCAGGCGTGCTGGTGGACTTTCAGAACGCATTCGTTCGAATCGTGACGGATGCGCGATCGCGGCAGCGCTTCTTTCGCGATCCCGACGAGCTGCTCGCCGACTTCTCGCTCGGCGAGCAGGAGCGCGCGGCGCTCCGGGCACTGCCGCGCGACGCGATCGAGCGCTATGCGCACTCGCTGGTCGCGAAGCGCTGGGACCAGGTGCAGCGAATCGTCCCGCTCACGTTGCGTGTCTGCCCGCACCTGGGCGTGGAGTATCGAGCGTGGGCGCTGGAGCATCCGGCACGCGTCTCCGAGATGCGGCTGTCGCCGGGCGCAGCCGAGGCACTGCGGGCCCACGATGCGCTGCGCAGCGTGCTCGATGACGAGTCGCAGGCGAGCTATGCGGCCGACCTGTGGTCGTTCGAGGTTCTCCGCGCCGCGGCACGCGGTGACGGGCAAGCTCGCACCCTCGCGAGCCGCTTTCCGATCGTCGAGATCGCCCGCGAGATCGAGAGCGGACTGCTCCCGATCGACCCGGCGCCCGACGCGACCGAGGTCGTGTTCGACGGGCCCAGGGTGCGCTGGAGGCGGCGATGTTCCTAGGCGCAGGCATCGGCTATCGCCGCCAGCTTCACGACGCGCTGCTCGCGACCGACGCCGGACCATCCGTCCTCGAGGTGATGCCCGACCACGTTCACGATCCGGCGGTGCTCGAGCCATTCGCCGAGCGCTACGCGATCGTGCTCCACGACGTCGGGCTGTCGATCGCGACCGTCGGCTCGGACGACCTGGCGCGGGCGCGTCTGCGGCACGCCCGGGACGTGGCACGTCGCTGTCGCGCGGTGTTGTTCAGCGACCATCTCGCGCTCACGCGCAGTCCAGAGGGCCTCGATCTCGGCCACCTCGCGCCGGTCTGGCTGACGAAGACGATGCTCTCGCACGTCATAGATCGCGTGCGCGCCGCACAGGATGTGCTCGGCATCCCGGTCGCGCTCGAGAACATCGCCGCGCCGTTCACGATTCCGGGCAACGAGCTGACAGAAGGAGAGTTCCTGTCAGCGCTCGTCGAGCGCACGGGCTGCGGTGTCCTCCTCGATCTGACGAACCTCTTGTACAACGCGCGCAACGAGGGACGCGAACCGCGCGAGCTTGTCGCCGAGTACCCGCTCGAGGCGGTCGCGCAGGTTCACCTCGCCGGAGGCTTCGTCGATCGCTCTGGTCGGTGGGTCGACAGCCACAGCGAGGCGGTCGAGGATGCGAGCTTCGCACTGCTGCGCGAGCTGTCGCGTGCACGCCATTCGCTTCGCGCGATCGTCGTCGAGCGAGACGACAAGCTGGGAGAGCTTGCCGGCCTCTGTCGAGAAGCCGAGCGAGCAGGATCGATCTGGGAGGAGCTGATGACATGAGCGTGACCATCGAGATCGCGACCGCAGAGCTGAGAACCGAGAACCCTGCCGACCCGGGCCACCATCTCAAGCCCGGCGGCCGCGACGAGGTGAGCGCCGAGATCGAACGGCTCCGGTCGCGCGGCGCCGTTGCCCACGTCCTCGTCGTCGATCGCGGGGACCCGCTCGCGCACATCCTGACCGCATGGGATGCGCTCGGCTACGACGCCGACCACGACCTCCTGCTCGTGTACGACACGCACGACTGGGTCGGGCGCGGCTGGGGACTCGACGACGCCAAGATCACGCGCGTGCTCGACGAGGCGCGGCCGCATCAGCGGACGACGTACGCGCACGCGCTGGTCGGCGCGCTCCAGCGCCTGGCAGACGCGCGGTTCGCGCGGAAGGACGACTCTGTCTCGCTCGTCTGGCCGATCACCGGCGGTGTAGGCATCGCGGCGCTCGGCGCCGTGATCGGGCTCGCGATCCGCCGCCGCCACCGGATCGCGGAGGAGGGCCTGGCCAACCTCGGGGAGGCAAGGGCGTCCGCCGAGCGCGCGTACAGCGAGGTCATGCTCGCATCCGAGGAGCTTCCCGGCGGAGCAGCCGAGCTCCAGCTGCGCGCGGCCGAGCTCAAGAAGCGAATCGATGACGTCGTGCGCCGGGTCGAAGCTGATCCGGCGCGAGGCACCGATCCCGTCGAGATCGGGCGGCTCCGTCAGCTCGAGAACGAGCTCGCGGCGCTGCACTCGACCGTCCTCCAGAAGGAGAAGCGCTGATGTACAAGGCAAAGCTCATCGTCGACCTGCCGAGCGTCGAGGCGAATCGCTCGATGGGGCCCCTCGAGTGGCTCCGTTCGCTGTTCGGCGCGAAGTTCGACCTCCGCAGCGGGACCGAGGAGGTCACGGTCGGCGCACTCTCGCTCGCGGAGGGGCTCGTCCAGGCGTTCGGCAAGGCGGGCGTGACCGATGTCATCTCGTTCCTCGTCGACAAGCGTGTCGTCTACCTCGACTCCAACGAAGTCGCGAACGACCTGCCGCTGATCCTCGAGGCGGCACAGCGCACCGGCCTCTTGGCGATGCCGTTCAAGGAGATGCACCTCGTGCTCGCGCACCGGACCGCCACGATGCATACGCTGTTCGACTGCGCGATCACCGGAAAGGTCGCGCTCGGCGAGGCCGAGATGACAGTCGCGCTCTCGAGCCGCCTGGTCGACCTCCAGATTCGCAAGGGCGAGTCGGCACAGGCCTACGCCGAGCGCATCAAGGCGTTCGCGGCGGAGCCGGACAGCTTCGATCCGGGTCGCCGCGAGCTCGACGACCTCGGTGCGCGGGTCTGCGAGGCACTCTCGGCCTCGCTCGTCGGTGCGAAGGTCCGGCGCGAGCCGGCCTCGATCGAGGTGATCCGTCCCGGCGCGCGCCAGATCGCGAAGTTTCGCGCGCTGAAGTTCGGCGACTCGGTCAGCACGCCGGTCTATCGCGCCGTGCCGACGACCCAGCGCAGCGGTGCGTACATCGACCCGTTCTACTGCCACTACCACGACCCCTACTACGACTACATGAGCTACATGCTCGTCGACTCGATGATGCATCACCAGGCGTGGCACTCGGCTCACGTCAGCGTCGTCGAACCCGAGGGCCGCCACCTGTTCACGGGCGCTCACGTGCCAGCCGACGACAGCTGGATCGGACGCGACGCGATCACGTTCGATTCCGCGGGTGACGCGATCGTGAACGACAGCGTCACGCGGAACCACGACCACTCGACCTGGAGCTCGAGCGATTCGCCGAGCTGGCTGGATCATTCGTCGTCGTCGTGCAGCTCGTCCGATAGCTCGTCGTCGTGCAGCTCGTCGTCGTGCAGCTCGTCATCGTCCTGCGGTTCGAGCTGCAGCAGCAGCTCGTGCGGTTCGTCGTGTTCGAGCTGTGGCGGAGACTGACCGTCGGCGCGGCAGGTAACATCGGCCGCGATTTCGGGCTCGATGTTACATACGACCGCCTGAGAGCCCTTCGCCGGGGATCCGCGCCTTCTGGCCGCGTACGAGTACGCGACACAGGAGGAAGCGATGAGGCAAGTAGCAGTCACGATCATTGGTGCATGCGTCCTGTTTGCGGGTGCGAACGCGAACGCAGACGAAGACACGTCCGTGCTCAACAACATCCAGATCCCCGCCGCCGCGCCGGGCGTCGATACCGCAAAGCTCACGGCGCCGACCTGGTGCGGCGTCGTCAAGCCCGAGGAATACCGAGCCAGAGGCTTCGAGGGATTGTTCCGGGACCGCTACTTTGGCGTCAGCTCGTACGGCATGGCCGCGCGGATCATCTGCCAGTGGCCCAAGGATCCGGCCGCGGGTCATGCCGCACGCGCCCTCGTGCAGCTCTACATGAACGAATCCGGTCTCTCGGAAGCCCGTGCGACCGAGCTCCTCGCATTGCGCGCGCAGGAGGACCTCATGTCTTCCGGCCAGAAGACGCTCTGCAGTGCGCTTGCCGTGTCCGACGAGGTGGGCGGGGAGGAGAAGCAGTTCGCCAAAGCACGCAAGGAGCTGTTCGGATGTCCGTCGAGTACGCCTGCATGGATCGAGCCCCGCCCCAAAACACTCTCCTGGGACACGCTGACGCCTTACCTCGACTCGAGCGTCGATGAACCCGATGTCCTCGTCCGGACCGCCTCCGTGTTCAACCGGTCGGCCGGATCGCTGTTCGCATCGAGCGCTCCGGAGCCGAAGGACGCGCTGCTCGGGTACATCGCCGATCAGATCGACTACAAGGCGATCACGGAGGCGGCGGCACTGAAGCTGCTCGACCAGGCGCCCTACAAGGGCAACGCGTACGCACGCCTCGTCGCGCTCGAGTCGGTGGCGAAGGCGCGGCTCGCCGCGTTCCGGATCGGCGTGCTCGTCGAGCAGAAGATCAAGGACGAGGCGTGGAAGGAGCTGCTGGTCACCGCGCCACAGCGCGGGATCGAGAACTTCGAGAAGGCAGTGGCGCAGTGGAAGGGCCAAATCGCCCGCTCCGCCGCGTTCGAGAAGACCTTCTGGGGCCCGTCGAGGAAGGCGATGCAGGGCTGCTGGGCGACGCTGCGCAAGGACTTCCTCGACGTGATGAAGACGATGAAGCATGCGAACGAGAACGAGGCCTACGAGTCGCTCAACGAGCCGGTGCCGGCGCTGCTGTTCGGCCGCCTCGCCGCGTGCGCGCAGGTCGAGCAGGATGCCGCCTACGCGCGCGAGCTTGGGGACCTCACGAACAAGGTCCGCTATGCGCGTGGCCCCCGCACGGCGGCGTACTATGCCGCGGTTGCAGCGCTCGGTGACATCCTCGCCGATCGCGCGAAGTTTCCGGTCGAGGCAAGAGACCTGAAGGGCCTGCAGGCGAAGGGCGAGCTCTCCGATGCGGCGTCGCATCTTCCCGATAAGGAGAAGTCGAAGGTCGACCGCTTCAACTTCGATGATGGCGAGGCGACGGTGAAGTCGGTCAAGAAGCGCGGCGACGACGTGGAGGTGTCGTTCGTGACGACGAAGGAAAAGATCATGTCGACGTCGTGCACGCCGACGAACCGGATCATGATGTTCAGGAGCGACGGCGCCCCGGTCTACTACGACAACTGCAAGAACACGGGCCTTGTCACCGTGGACTCGACGCCGGACCCGATCCTCGTCGATGCCGGTCTGGCCGAAGGGATCAAGCCGGGCATGGTCGTGAAGTTCAAGGCGGCAGAGCCGAGGAATCGCTACGCACTGCCGGTCGCCGTGTACGCCGACAAGAAGAAGACGAAGCTCGTCAGCTACTACGGCCTCGCGTTCTGAGCCACGGCGCGGAGCGCGATGGCGGCGGCGAGCGCGGCGGCGATATGCTTGAGGCTGTGACCGGAGATGCCGAGCGCGGCGAGGAGCTGCGCATCACGCGCGGCGAACAGCCGAGCGAGCGAGAAGCCGACGAGTGCGAGCGCGAGGAGCCGCGCGGAAATGCGGCCGGGCGCGGAGAGGGCGACGAGGACCGGTAGCGCGACGCCGGCGAGCTGGACGGCGACGTACGCGGTCATGTCGCCGCCGCCGGTCGTGCCGCCGCCGAGGTACCAGATCGCGACCGAGGCGAGCGCTGCGAGCGAGCCGACGACGAGCGCGATGTGGCCGGCGCGCGCGCCGTGGCGATCGGCGACGACGGCGGCGGTGATCCACGCGAGCGCGAGGACGATCGGCAGCCAGTCGAATGCGAGCGTCGTGTCGCTGGGCGACGCGTGGTAGGCGGCAGAGCCGACGCCGATGAGCGCGACGCCGGCGCACGCGAGATAGGCGCCGCGGAGCCGGAAGGCGGTGAGCGCGGCGACCACGACGAACGGCAGGTTCGACAGCACGTCGCCAGCGTGAGGGATACCGAGCCACGTGCGCGCGTCGGCGTAGTGATGGAACGCGGGCGTGCGGACGATCGGCCGCGCGAGCACCGCGAACACGGCGAGCGCGAGGCCGGCGAGGACGGGGAGGGCGCGACGAAGCGCCCGCACCGGTTAGTCGTCCATGCGAGCGCCGGGCGCGCGCACGAAGTGATGGCGCACGGCGATGAAGTTGTAGTCCTTCAGCGTCGGCGGATCGATCAGCACGTCCTTCGCGTCGAGGCGAACGGCCTCCGGGTTCGCGAACAGGCCCGACTTGCGGACCGGGCCGAGGCGGCTCGCGAGCGCGGTGTACGGATCGCGCGAGGCCTTGGTCCAGCCGTTGATCGCGCCGCCGCCACCGTAGCCGATGACCGCCGCGGCGACCTTCTCGGTGACCGTGCCGTTGGCCTTGCCGTCGATCTCGACGAACGCGGGGTTCGGGACGGCGGTCGTGTCGAACAGCTTCGTCAGGCCCTTCGCCGCACCGTTGGGCGCGAACACGGCTTGCGCGGTCTTGTACGACGTCACCGACGCGACGGCACCGGTCAGGTCCTTCGCGGCGTCGCGCGCGCCGAAGAAGCCGGCGTCGACCTCCGACTCGAGCATCGCGTTGTTGATGAAGCCCTCGTCGTTGCACCCCATCTGGATGTACGCGAGCTTCTTGCCCTTGAGCGCCTGCATGGAGTCGCCTGCAGACGAGTACAGGGCCCACGTGCGGGTCGTCGAGCCGCCGATGTTGGCGTTCGCGAGCAGGCGCCAGCCGAGGTTGGTGGCGTAGCAGGGACCGTCGACGATCGCGTAGTCGACATTGTCCTTCTTGAGCGCGGCGAGCGACGCGTACGATTGCGCCTCGGTCTTGATGCCGGTGTTCTGCTCGATCGCCTTGGCGAGGCCCTGCGCGTAGGCGAGGCGAGCCTGGGCGGTACCGAACTCGACGCTCGGCGCGTAGATGCCGATCGTCAGCTTCTGCGGCGCGCCTTGCGCCGACGCGAGCTGGGCGGAGCCGCCGAGGACGGCCGCGACGACGAGGAGGTGCTTAGTAGCCATAGATCCTCTTCTTCGCGTCGATCCACTTCTGGAGCTCGCGCGTGTTGATGCCCTTGGCCTTCGCGCGCATCCACGCGTCGTAGGCGTCCTTCGGTCGATCGAGGATGTCGTAGACAATGCCGAGGTTGACGAGCGACTCGGGCGGGTTGCCGCCGAGCGCCTCGAGCTCGTTCAGCTTGTCCTTGCCGAGCGCGAGCGCGGTGCGGTCGAGCGTCAGCCGGCGCTTCTGCTCGGCGCTCGCCGATGCCTCGGCGCTCGAGAGCGACTTGCCGGCGTTGGCCCACTGTCCCGAGCGCCACTGCTCGTGCGCGACGTACTCCCAGCACGACGCGACGAGCTCGCGGGCCCGCGCGCCGAGGTCGCCCTGCAGCTTCGCGAGATCGCCGCAGGCTTGCTGGCGCGCGTTGCCGCTCGCGCTGCGGTAGTTCGCGTAAGCGGGGAAGAACTGCGTGCCGACCTTCGCGTACGGTCCCTTCAGATACGCGCCCTGGTTGCCCTTGGCGGCGAGCGCCTTGAACGACTTGAGCGCATCGGCCGTGCGGCCGGCATCGAGGAGCGCGACCGCGAACGAGAACTCGAATGCGAGCGGCTCGCTGCCCTTCAGCACCGACGCGTCGCGCGTCGCGCGGTCGAAGTCACCGACGGCGTCGGCCGAGCGGCCCTCGCGCATCGACTTCCAGCCGCGGCGGTAGAGCGCGAGCGCGAGGTTGCGCTTCGCGGCGGGCGCGATCTCGGGATCCTGTGCGCCGACCTGCACGGCAAGCTCGAGCTTGTCGACGGCGCCTGCGAGATCGGTGTCCCACAGCATCGGCGCCCACTCGGTATAGATCTCGGCGAGCGCGACCTGCGAGTTCGTCTTCTTCGCCTCGCGCTCGGCGGCGGCGTAGGCCTCGTTCGCCTTCTTCACGTCGGGACGCACGCCGCACATGTACGAGCGCGCGAGCAGACGCGCGGTGATGACGGCATCGCTGCCGGCGACATCCTTCAGGCGGCCGAGCTGGCGCTGCGCGCCGTCGCAGTCGCCGCGCTCGATCGCGAGCACGGCGATGTTCGTCAGGGTCGGTGCCCAACCCGGGTCGATCTTCAGCGCTTCCTCGAGGAGGACCTTCGAGTCCTTCGCGTCTTTCTCGCTGAACGCCTGCTCGTTGATCGTCGTGACGAGCGCGCGCTTGATCGTGATGTCCGACGGGCGCAGCTCTCGCGCGGACTCGAACTTCGACCGCGCCTCCTTGAGCTTCTTCTGGTTGAACAGCGCCTTGCCGTTGATGACGAGCAGGTTCGCGCGCTGCTCCGCCGGCGCCTTTGCGAGCTCGCTGCCCGATAGCAGCTTGTCGGTCAACGCCGTCGCCTTCGCATCCTGCTTGGCCGCGAGGTACGCGCCGCCGAGCTCGATCGCGAGCTCGACGCTCGTCGGGTTCGCGTTGTACGCGGACGACAGCTTGTCGATCGCGAGGTTCAGGTTCGGGTTGTTACCGCCCGCAGGAGCGGGCAGACGGCGATAGGTCTTGCCGAGCCGGATCGACAGCTTGACCTGCTCGCTCGTCTGATTCGGCTTGATCGCTTTCTCGGCGCGCAGGTACTGGTCGAGCGCGTTGCCCCAGTCGCGATCCTCGAAGTAGGTGTCGCCGGTCAGCATGAAGCCGCGCGCCTCGTTCTTGCGCATGCGCGTGAACTCGTTGCTGGCGGAGCGCGCCTTCTTCGTCTGCTTGCGCGCGAGATACGCGGTCGCGAGGTTGTACCAGACCGATCCCATCGCATCGACGCGCTTCGGATCCTGGATCACCTTCTCGCACGTCGAGATGGCCTGGTCCCAGCGGCCGAGGCCGGTGTAGGCGGCGCACAGGCCGTTCTCCGCGTTGGCGACCCAGCTGGCCTTCTTGGCGAGCTTGCGCCGGATGAACTCGAACTGCTCGACCGACTTCTCGTAGATCTGCTTTGCGCGGTCGTCGTCACCATCGAGCAGCACCGAGCGTGCGTTCGAGAGGTAGCTGAAACCGAGCTTGATGCGCGGCGAGAAGTCGTTCTTCTCGAACTCGGACGGACGGTTCGCGAGATACGCCTCGAAGGCGCTCGCGGTCTTCACCGAATCGCGGCCGTAGTAGTACTCGCCGAGCAGGTTCTGGTTCGTGTACGACGACGGCTTCGCCTTCACGACCTTCTCGGCGACCTTGATCGCGTCTTCCTTCCGGTCGCTCTCCCAGAGCATCAGGGCTTCCTGCTCCTGGATCTCCGGTGCGTTCGGGTAGCGCGACTTCGCCCTGTCGATGAAGGTCAGGCCGCCCTTGAGGTCCTTGAGGATGATGTAGATCGCCGCGCGCTTGCCGTACGCCTCCGCGGCGACCTGGCCGGGCGCCTTGTCGATCGCGCGGTCGTACGCAGCGGCGGCTTTCTTCCAGTCGCCATCCTCGAAGTACTTGTCGCCGTCGCGGAGGTCATCCTCGACGGCGGCATGCGCATAGGGCGCGACTATCGCGATCGTCGCTGCGACGAGAAACGCTCTCAATGGATCCTCCCCACGACCATTGTGATGTCGTCTTTACGCGCAGTTTCGCCGAAGTACGTCCCGGCGTCTGTAATGATCGCATCACGCATTTCACCCGCGTCGAGGGCGGCGGCCTTGCGGACGGAGGCGCGGAACCGCTTTTCTCCATACTCTTCGCCGGCTTCGTTCTCGCACTCGACGATTCCGTCCGTGTACCAGACGAGGACGTCGCCCATCGCGAGCTCGGTCGTCTTGGCCTCGTACTTGGAGTTGCGGTCGTCGCCGAGGCGGTTGCCGCGGATCATCAGCGAGCCGAACTCGCCCTTACCCTCGCCCGGGCGGAACAGGTACGGGAAGTTGTGGCCCGCGTTGGCGTACGTGATCGTCCGCTTCTGCGTGTCGACGATCGACGCGAAGCACGTCATCACGAACCGGCGCTGCGCACTCTCGAAGATCGCGTGGTTCATGATCTCGAGCAGCGTCGTCACCGTGACGTCGTCGTTGTGGACGTAGCGCGCGACGTCACACGACGCCTTCGCGGCGGCGGTGATCATCGCGGACGGCACGCCGTGGCCGGTGACGTCGCCGATGACGACGAGGATCTTGCCGCCGGCGAGCTCGGCCCACGTCCACCAGTCGCCGCCGGTCTGCGCGGCGGGCTGGTAGAAGCCGGCGAACGTCAGCGTGCTCTTCTTCACCGGAGCGTCGCTCGGCACGAGCGTCTCCTGGATCGCCTTGGCGACCTCGAGCTCCTGCTCGATCTTCGCCTTCTCCGCGGTCTGCTGCAGCAGGATCGCGATCTGGTCGGCCATGAAGTTGAAGTTCTCGCCGAGCAAGCCGATCTCGTCGCCCGACGAGACATCGACGCGCGCATCGAGATCGCCGCGTGCGATCTGGTCGGCCTTCCACGCGAGCTGCTTGAGCGGCTTGCTGATCGAGAGACCCTGGAAGATCGCGAGCACGGTACCGATCAGCGCGAACAGCGCGCCGACGGCACCGGTGTAGAGCGCGGCCTTCTTGACCGCCGCTGCCTTCTGCTCGTTCGCGAGGCTCTGGAAAACCTCGACCGGACCGAGGTCGTAGCCGAGGACGACGTAGCCCTGGCGCGCCTGCGGCGGCTCGGCGGCGATCGCACCCGCCGCTGTCGCGTCACCGACGAACACCGGATACGCGAAGATGCGGTAGCTCGCGGGGCCGCTCGACAGCTCGAACGTGACGAGCGCGGGGCCATTCTTTGCCGCGTTGTCCTTCCACGCCGCGAGCGCCTTGTTCCAGCTGTCGACGGTGATCTGTCCGAGCGCCGGACTCACGGCCTGGTGGTCGACAACCTTGCAGTCGAGCTGCGTGCCCTCGTGGCAGTGTGCGATGACCTTCTGGTTGAGATCGAGGACGTACGCGAGCCGGAGGACATAGTCCTTCTTGCCGCCCGGGCCGTCCTGCGTGTCCTCGCGCACCGCGTTCTGGACGAGTGTGAGGATCTCCGCGTCGCGACCTTTTTCGAGGAGAAGCGCCTCGCTCGCGCGCGCGAACAGCGGTGTCCCGATCTCGCCGATCTGACGTCGACCATCGCGGAACAGCCTGATCTTGTCGGTCGTGGTCTCGTCGAACGTCCGCCGGATATTCATGACGTTCAGGAGCCCGGCCCCGACACCCGTGACCACGATCAGCAACGTCGTGGTCAAAATCATCTTTACCGAGATGCTCGGTCCACCCTTGGCCATCCTGCGGGAGATTATCCCACGGGTCCGGGGCCTGCTACCATCCGACTGGGATGGACACTACTGCGCCTGCGCTCCAGCAGTTCCTCGGCGAGTTCAAACGGGTCTCGAATGCGATCGTCGATAGCTATTTTATCGTCGACACGGACCGTCGAATCGTCGATTTCAATCGTGCTTTCTACGCACTATTGCCGCGCAGCGTCGCTCGAGGACTGAAGGGCAAGCACTGCTTCGAGGTACTGGAACTGAACATCTGTGCGAACGAGTGCATCGCACAGCAGTGCTGGGCCGATAACCGCCACGTCCGCCTCGACGAGATTTCAGGAAACATCGCAGGTGAGGCGCAGAAACTGCGGTTCATTCTGTCTGCGGTACCGATCACCGACGAGGCCGGCAACCATGTCGGTGCGCTCGAGATCCAGCGCAACGTCACCGACGAGGCCGTCGTCCAGGTGAAGTACCAGGAGATGCTCGAGAAGGAAGCGCGCGAGCGCGAGCGCCTGGCGAACCAGGTCCGCATGCGCACAAAGGAGCTGCTCGAGACGAACCAGCTTCTGCTGAAGACGCAGAAGGAGCTACTCGCCTACAAGAAGGGCCTGACCGTCTAGACCGCTTCGATAAGCGTTCTGGAACGTTATTGCCGCTGACTACGCGGCGTACTTGCGGAGCTTCTCGACGAGCGTGGTGCGGTTGAGGCCGAGCAGCGCTGCCGCCTCGGTCCGGTTGCCGCCGGCCTTGCGGAGCGCGCGATCGATCAGCTCGCGCTCGAGGTTCTCGAGGGCGCTGCGGAGGTCGAGCGTGTCGCCGAGCGGGACCGCGGGCGCCTCCTTGACGGTGAGCGACGGCGACGGCACGACCTTCAGCTCCGACACCGGCGTACCTAGCGCCGGCGTCGCGCGCGCGAACTTCGTCTTGCGGCCGGGGACCTGGAGGTCGGCATCGAGGATCTGGTCGCCGCGCGTCAAAAGGACGGCGCGCTCGATCATGTGTGCGAGCTCGCGGACGTTGCCCGGCCAGTGATACGCGAGCAGCGTGTTGCGCGCGGCGTCGTCGAGGCCCGTGATGCGGCGACCGAGCTTCTCGGCCGCACGAACGATGCAGAGCTCGGCGATGCGGATGATGTCCTCGGGGCGCTCGCGGAGTGCGGGCAGCTCGACGGGGACGACGGCGAGGCGGAAGTAGAGGTCGGCGCGGAACGTGCCCTGCGCGACCATCTCCTCGAGGTTTCTGTGCGTCGCCGCGATGACGCGGACGTCGACGGGCAGGTCGCTGTCGGAGCCGACCGGCGAGACGACGCGCTCCTCGAGGACGCGCAGGAGCTTGGCCTGGGCCGACAGCGGCAGGTCCCCGATCTCGTCGAGGAAGATCGTGCCCTCGTGCGCCGACATGAACCGACCCGGGCGTGCATTGACCGCACCGGTGAACGCGCCCTTGATGTGGCCGAACAGCTCCGACTCGAGCAGCTGCTCGGGAATCGCCGCGCAGTTGATCGGGATGAACTTGCGGCCGCGGCGCGTCGAGGCGCGGTGCACGGCGCGGGCGAACAGCTCCTTGCCGGTGCCGGTCTCGCCCGTGATCAGGATGCTGCAGTCGGTGCCTGCCACGCGGCGCACCGTCTCGAGCGCGTCGAGAATCGGCTCCGATTCACCGACGACTTCGGGTGCGAACTGGGAGCGCCACGAGGTGAAGTCCTGCATCTGGCCGGACGCTCTGCGAGGGCTATGCCAGCGATTTTGCGGGTAGTTCTCGGGTAGTGCGCGTTTCCCTATGTCGGCAAGTGAAGCGAAATTGCTGGGGCCTTCATCTCACGCTTGGGTAGATCGCGATCACCCAGGGGGTAGCTGTTCACCCACCCCGCGATCGTCATTTCTGGCGTCGTCGATTCCGAGGTTCCTCGTGCAAGTTCGCGCCGCGATTGCGAACCGACGCGGCACACGAGTTGCTGTCCCGGGCCGGCATGAGCGACGAGCCCGTCAAATCTGCTGATGCCGCGCCTGCGGGCGCGAAGACTTCGAAAGCCGTTCTCGCGTTGCTCGTCCTCAACCTCGGGGCGAGCGGCTTTGCGACCTTCAAGCTCGTGACCGCGAAGCCCGCGGCCGCGGCGCCCGCGCATGAAGAGAAGGAAGAGGGGGCGACGAAGACCGAGGTGACCGGCCCGGTCATCGCGCTCCAGCCGTTCGTCGTCAACCTCGACGAGCCCGGCCAGTCTCGTTACCTGAAGGTCACGATGCAGTTCGAGCTCGTCGCGCCCGAAGTCGAAGCATTGATCGAGAAGAACAAGCAGGTCATTCGCGACGCGATCCTGAGCCACCTCTCGGGCCTCAAGCTCGCCGACACGCTCGGCGCTGCCGCGAAGGACAAGCTGCGCGCCGACGTGATGAAGAAGGTCGAGGAGATCGTCGGCGAGCGCAAGGTGCGCCGGATGTTCTTCCAGGAGTTCGTGGTCCAGTGAAGGCGCTCGTCATCGGCCGCCCCGTCGGCCCGGAGCATCCGCCGTTCGTGATCGCCGAGATGTCGGCCAATCACCTCGGCTCGCTGGAGCGCGCGCATCGCTTGATCGATGCGGCCGCCGACGCCGGCGCCGACGCGATGAAGCTGCAGACGTTCACGCCACAGTCGATGACGCTCGACACGACCGAGGGCGAGTTCACGATCGCCGGCGGCCCGTGGGGCGGTCGCTCGCTATGGGATCTCTATTCCGAGGCGCACACGCCGTGGGAGTGGCATGCCGAGCTGTTCGCGCACGGCGCGGCGCGCGGCCTCGTCATGTTCTCGACGCCGTTCGACGAGGAAGCGGTCGAGCGCCTGGACCGGCTCGGCGCGCCCGCGTTCAAGATCGCGTCGTTCGAGCTCGTCGATCTCGAGCTGATCGCGTGCGCGGCTCGCACGAACAAGCCGCTGATCATGTCGACCGGCATGGCCTCGGATGCCGAGGTCGCCGAGGCGATCGACGTCGCGCGCACGCACGGCACCGGTGGCGTCGCGCTGCTCCACTGTATCTCCGGCTATCCCGCGCCGATCGAGCAGACGAACGTGCGCCGGATGGACGCGATCGCGAAGCACGGCACCGTCGTCGGCATCTCCGATCACTCGCCCGGTGCGATCGTTCCGATCACCGCGGTCGCCCGCGGCGCGTCGATCATCGAGAAGCACCTGACGCTCGCGCGCGCCGACGGAGGCCCCGACGCGGGCTTCTCGCTCGAGCCCGCCGAGCTGCGCGAGGTCGTCACCGGCGCGAGGCTCGCGTGGTCCGCGCTCGGCGACGGCAGCCCGAAGCGGCCCAAGGCGGAGGACGGTTCGCGCCGGTTCCGTCGCTCGCTCTACGCGGTCGCCGATATCGCGGCCGGTGCGCCGCTGACGCGCGACAACGTGCGCTCGATCCGCCCCGGCTACGGCCTGGCGCCGCGCGAGCTGCCCGGCGTGCTCGGCCGCGTCGCGAAGGTCGAGATCTCGCGCGGCACGCCGCTCGCGTGGGAGCTGCTCCAGTGACCGCGCAGATCGATGTCGTCCCGCGCAAGCGTGGATCGGGCGTCACGCTGCGCCGCGCGATGCTCGGCGAGTGCGAGCGCGTCTACGCGTACAACGCCGCAGCTGACGTCCGCGCGCTGTCGGGCAAGCCGACACCGATCCTGCTCGGCGACCACGAGATGTGGTTCGCGCGGCGGATCGCCGACGTGAGCTCGCCGTTCTGGATCATCGAGGATGACGGCGTCCCCGTCGGCTCGGTGCGCATCGATGCACGTGCCGACATGAACGCGCGCATCTCGATCGCGCTCGATTCGTCCGCCCGCGGCCGCGGCATCGGCCGGCGCGCGATCGTCCTCGCCTGCGCCGACTGGCGCGGCATCGTCGTCGCAGAGATTCACGAAGGCAACGCGCAGAGCCGCGCTTGCTTCACCGCGTGCGGCTTCGTCCAGATGGGCAAGCACGACGCGTTCGACGTCTACCAATGGAGCCCGTGATGCAGACCAATCAGCTCGAACTGTGGCGCTCGGCCTTCGGCCGCGAGTACACCGACCGCAACGACCAGGAGAAGCCGGAGCGCGTCGTGTCGTGGCGCCGTCTCCTCGACGGTGTCACGCCCAAGCGTGCCCTCGAGATCGGCTGCAACGTTGGCTGGAACCTCGAGTACCTGCGCCGCATCGGCGTCGAGGATCTTTACGGCATCGAGCCGCAGACGTATGCGGTCACCCGCGCCCGGGCGCGCAACCCGGTGTTCAACGTGCTCCACGGCACCGCGTTCGAGCTGCCGTTCCGCGACCAGTTCTTCGACCTCGCGTTCACGAGCGGCGTGCTCATTCACATCTCGCCCGACGCGATCGGCGCGGCGCTCGACGAGATCTATCGCGTGTCGCGTCGCTACATCGTCGCGATCGAGTACGGCATGGCGCACCAGAGCGAGCAGGAAGTGCTCTATCGCGGCAAGCAGTCCGCGCTGTGGAAGCGCGATCACGGTGCGATCTGGCAGCGCCGTTATCCCGACCTGAAGCTCGTCCGCATGCTCGAGCTCGGCGTCGCCGACGGCTACGACGATTGCACCGCCCAGCTGTTCGAGAAGGCCTGAGATGAGAGTCGTCGCGATCGTTCAAGCTCGCATGGGCTCCTCGCGTCTGCCCGGCAAGGTGCTGCGCGACCTGTGTGGCGCGTCGATGCTCGCCCGCGGCATCGAGCGTCTTCGCAACGCATCGACGCTCGCGCACATCGTCATCGCGACGACCACGCGCCCCGAGGACGACGCGATCGTCGAGGAGGGCCGCCGGCTCGGCGCCCAGGTGTTCCGCGGCTCGGCCGAGGACGTCCTGGCGCGCTACGCGGGTGCCGCACGCGCGTCGAGTGCCGAGGTGATCGTTCGCATCACGTCGGACTGCCCGCTGATCGATCCGCGTGTCGTCGACCAGGTCGTCGGCGCGCTCTCGACGGAGATCGACTACGCGTCGAACACGCAGGTGCGGACATTCCCGCGCGGCCTCGACTGCGAGGTGTTCTTCCGCGACACGCTCGAGCGCATGGACCGCATGGCGACGTCCGCGCCGGCGCGCGAGCACGTCACCGCATTCATCCGCGAGCAGCCTCCGCTGTTCCGGACCTCGCAGCTCGTCGCGGACATCGACCATTCGGACCTCCGGTGGACCGTCGACACCGAGGAAGACTTCGCGCTCGTCGAGACGCTCTACGACCGGTTTCATCTCGCGCGCGCGGCGATGGACTACCGCGAGCTCGCGATGCGCGTTCGCAACGACCCGGCGCTGCTCGAGGTCAACGCTCACATCGAGCAGAAAGACTGGCGCAACTGATGCTGGCTCCGCGCACCGCGATCGACACCCTCGTAGCGTGGCAGGGCGCGCTCCTCGAGATCGGCACGCTCGGTGACAAGCTCGGCGACTCGATCGAGCACGACGACCTGGTCGGCGCGATCGCGACGATGATGCAGCTCCGCCGCGCGCGGTCGGCCGTGTCGCGCGTCGAATCGTCGACGAAGAACCTCGAGTCGCTCGATGTCGACACGGTGCGCATGGTTCGCATGTCGGTCGCGCGCACGCGCGGCGTCGACGAGATCATGCGCCAGTGGCTCGGTCGCGAGCTTCCCGCCGATGCCAAGCTCCTCGCGAGCCCGCTCGGCATCGCCGTGCTCGCCGATGCGATGCTGCCCGCATCGTGGGACTTCGAGCGCGACCTCGTCGTGCTCGTCGGCTCCGAGCTCGCGCC
>JABFXX010000105.1 GCA_013368795.1 Kofleriaceae bacterium | reverse complement strand
TACGAGATCAACCTCGGCGGTGGCGCCGGCATCGTCGTTCCCGTCGATCCGAACGCAGAGCCGCCGCCCGCACCGTCGGCCTCGGGACTCGCCGTGCACCTCGCGTTCGACGAGGCCGCGGGCAGCCTGACGGCTCTCAACACCGGCACCGCCGGCGCGGCCCAGAACGGCGCGGTCACCGGCGCGACGTTCGTCGCCGGCAAGCTCGGCAACGCGGTGCAGATCGATGGCCAGGACCACATCGTCGCCGGACCGACGCCGGTCACCGGCGCCGCGGCGCGGACCACGTCGGTGTGGGTCAAGATGTCCGGCGCGTCGACCGCGATCCGGACCGCGCTCACGTTCGGTCAGAACTCCAGCGGCGGCAAGTGGGACGTCGATATCGACACCGCCGGCAACTTCGAGCTCGGCATCGCGAACGGCCGCACCGACAGCGCCGGCTCGCCGAACGTCGCCGACGGCGCGTGGCACAACCTCACGGCCGTGCTGCCGAGTGGTGCCACCACGCTCGCGGGCGCGAAGTTCTACGTCGACGGCGCGCCGATCGCGTTCACCGCGACCTCGGCGCAGGTGATCAACACCGCCGCCGGCGGCTCGCTGATCGTCGGCCACGCCGCGAACTCGGGCACGTTCCAGCAGTTCGCCGGTGACATCGACGATCTCGCGATCTGGACACGCCCGCTCGGCGCCACCGAGGTCGCGGCGATGGTCTCGCTCGCCAACACCGCGGGCTACGACGCGGGCAACGTCGACACGCTGCTCGCCGCGTTCGCGAGTGCGAGCAACGTCACGATCGACGGCGTGACCTGGACGTATCGCGCGAGCGGCCTCACCGGCCCCGCGGGCGTCGTCCAGACCACCGCCACCAACCGCTACGAGATCAACCTCGGCGGTGGCGCCGGGTTCGTCGTCGCGGCGGATCCGGATCCACAGCCCGCGACCGATGGCCTGACCGTGCACCTCGCGTTCGACGAGTCGCCCGGCAGCGCCACCGCGATCAACGGCGGCCTCTCCGCAGCGGCCAACGACGGCGCGATCACCGGCGCGACCTACGTTGCCGGCAAGCTCGGCAACGCGGTGCAGATCGACGCGCTCGACCGCATCGTCGCCGGTCCGACGCCCATCTCCGGTGCTGCCGCACGCACGACGTCGGTCTGGGTCAAGCTGCCCGGGGCATCGACCGCGATCCGCACCGCGCTCACGTTCGGCACCAACTCGAACGGCAGCAAGTGGGACCTCGACGTCGACGCGGCCGGCAACTTCGAGCTCGGCATCGCGAACGGTCGCACCGATAGCGCGGGCTCGCCGAACGTCGCCGACGGCGCGTGGCACAACCTGACCGCGGTACTGCCGAGTGGCGCCACCACGCTCGCGGGCCTCAAGTTCTACGTCGACGGTGCACCGATCTCGTTCACCGCGACCTCGACGCAGCTGATCAAGACCGCCTCGACGGGGTCGCTGATCATCGGGCACGCGGCGAACTCGCTCAACTTCCAGCAGTATGCCGGTGAGATCGACGACGTCGCGATCTGGGCGCGTCCGCTGAGCGCCACCGAGGTGCGCGCGATGGTCTCGCTCGCCAACACCGCCGGTCTTCACTACAACGCGGGCGATCTCGACGCGATGCTCGCCGCGTTCCGCGCGGGGACCGATATCGTGATCGACGGCACGACGTGGAAGTATCGCGCGAGCGGCCTCACGGGCGCCGGCGTCGTCGGCGTTGGCACCGGAGGCAACCTGTACGAGCTCGACCTCGGCGGTGGCGCCGGCTTCGTCGTCCCGCTCGGAACGTCGACCAGCGACGCGCTCACGGTGCACATGCCGTTCGACGACGCCGCGGGTAGCCCGATCGCGCTCAACACCGGCACGTCGGGGGCCGCGAACAACGGCTCGGTCTCCGGCACCGAGTTCGTCGGGGGCAAGCTCGGCAACGCCGTCCAGTTCGCCGGCCTCGATCGCATCACGGCGGGATTCGCGCCGATCGTCGGCAGCGCGGCACGAACCACGTCGGTCTGGGTCAAGGTGCCCGGCCCGTCGACCTCCATCCGCACCGCGTTCTCGTTCGGCACGAACTCGAACGGCGGGAAGTGGGACGTCGACATCGACGCGGCGGGTAATTTCGAGATCGGGATCGCGGGTGGCCGCATCGACAGCGCTGGCTCGTCGAGCGTCACCGACGGCGCGTGGCACAACCTGACGGCGGTGCTGCCGAGCGGCGCGAACAAGCTCGGCCAGCTGCAGCTCTACGTCGACGGTGCACCGATCACGTTCACCGCGACGGCGACCACGGCGATCAACACGGCGGCGACCGGCGCATTCATCGTCGGCCAGTCGGTCAACTCGACGAACTTTCAGCAGCTCGACGGGCAGCTCGACGACCTCGCGATCTGGAATCGTCCGCTCGCCGCGATCGAGGTCCGCGCGTTCGTCTCGCTCGCCAACACCCTCCAGTACGACGCGGGCAAGGCCGAGGCGCTGCTGAGTGCATTCGGTCATGGCTCCGGCGTCGTGCTCGACGGCAGGGCCTGGGTCTATCGCGCGAGTGGCCTCACCGGCCCCGAGGGCGCAGTCGCGGTCGCAACCGACGGCTTCACCTACGCGCTCAACCTCGGCGGCGGCGCCGGTCTCGCCGCGGTGAACTGACCAGCAATCTGAGGGATCCATGAAGAACCCGTCACGCACTCTCCTGGCGCTTTCGATCGTACTCGCCCCGGCGGTCGCCACCGCGCAGCCGGCACCCAACACCGGGTCAGGCGCACCTGCCGAGAACGCAACCTCGGCCGACAAGGAGAGCCCTGCGCTGGCGGAGGCGAGGTCGCTCTTCATCGAGGGCAACGCGCACTACAGCGCGGGCCGCTACGTGCTCGCCGCCGAGCGATTCCTTCGCGCGTACCAGCTCAGCGGCAAGCCTGCGCTCCTGTTCAATCTCGCGAACACGTACGAGCGCGCCGGTGACTACGAGAAGGCCGCGCACTACCTGCGCATGTATCTCGACGGCGGTGAGGTGCACGACGTCGCCGCGGTCAAGGCGCGTCTTCAGCGACTCGAGGCTGCCGTCCTCGAGCTGCAGAAGCCCAAGACCGACGCCGGTCCGAAAGCCGACAAGCCAGCGGATCCGACACCGGATAACACGATCGGTCCAGCGACTCGCGACACCGCCGAGTCCAGCGCTCCGTCGCGCGCGCCGTACTACATCGCGGGGTCGGGCATCGTCCTCGGAGCGGCGGCCGCGGTCACGTTCGGCCTCCTCGCCAACGGCCAGCAGAAGGACATCGACCGGCTCTGTCGAGACGGCGGCGACGGCCTCCTGTGCCAGCCCGGTGGCGACACGTACGTCGACAAGCAGCACAAGTTCGCACTCGTGAGCGACATCGGCACCGGCGTCGCGGCGGCCTCGCTCGTCGTGGGCGCGATCTACTTCTTCGCGACCCGAGGCGGCGGTGACGCCGACGCGTCGGCACCCAGCGTCTCCGTCCTCCCTTCCACCAGCGGCGACGGCTTCGGGTTCGTCGCCAGCGGCCGCTTCTGAAACGGAAGTATTCATGATCTACACGCCTCGTCTGTTGAAGCTCGCCGCGACAGCGCTGCCCGCGCTGTTATTCGCGTGTGGCGATGACGTCCACGTGAACCCGGACGCTTCGTCCCCCGACGGGGCCGTGATCGATGCGCATCCCGACGGGCCACCGCCGGATGGTGAATCGATCACCTACCCGTGGACCTTCGTCAGCTTCCCCGACTTCCTCAACGCGGATATCGGCGACATCAGCAACCTGACCACGCTGGTCAACAGCACCAACGCGGCGCACGAGACCGCGATCAACACGGTGCTGACCTCGCTGGCCGGCGAGCACCCGGACTTCGCGCTCGTCGCGGGCGACCTGGTGAACGGCCACTGGTACCTCGACGCCTCCGGTGTCCAGGTGTTCGGACCCGTCGACACGCTCCAGCACAAGACCGAGGCTGTGCAGCGTGGCGCGGCTACCTACTATCCGATCTGGAAGCAGCGGTTCGCGAGCCACGGCCTGACGGTCTATCCCGCCGTCGGCGATCACGACCTCGGTGACAACGACTGGGCGGCGAACACCGACAAGGCGTCGCTGGTCCCGGTCTACCGCGATGCGTTCGCGAAGCAGTTCACGCTCGACGGTAGCGGCAACCCGATCTACGCGAGCCGGCCGGTCGGCACGCCCTACGAGCACACCGCATATGCGGTGCGCCTCAAGAACATCCTGCTCGTCACGGTCGACGTGTTCCACCAGGAGAATCCGACGGTGACGCTCCAGGGCGGGCAGGGCAGCGTGCGCTGTGAGGTCGTCGGCGATCAGCTCGCGTGGCTCGACTCCGTGCTCACCGCCGCCGAGGCCGATCCGCAGATCGACCACATCATCGTCCAGGGCCACGTGCCGGTGTTGACGCCCGTGCGCAAGCAGAACTCGAGCGGCATGACGATGTACCTCGGTGCGGACTCCGAGTTCTGGAGGATGCTGGTCGCGCATCACGTCGACCTCTACTTCGGTGGCGAGGTCCACGACATGAGCACGAACAACTCGGGTGGCGTCGAGCAGGTCGTGCACGGCGGCATCATGGGCTACGCGCCGAACGTCAACTACCTCGTCGGCAAGGTGTACGAGGATCGGATCGAGCTCGAGCTCAAGCGCGCCGACCTCGAGTACCCCGCGAACGACACCACGAAGCTGTGGCAGGCGGGGAGCAACCGGCCGCGCGCGCAGTACGCGGTCGCAGCCGCCGGCTTCCAGTCGGCCGGCACGCTGACGATCGACAAGAGCTCGGGCGAGACGGTCTACCAGAATCGCACCGGGTTCTTCATCCCGATCGGGGGCGTGCCGCCGCCAACGCTGCCGCCAGGCCTCCTCGTGCACTTCAAGCTCGACGAGGCGGCGGGCAGCACGACCGCGGCCAACAGCGGCACCGCGGGCGTCACGTACAACGGTGCGGTCGACGGCGCGACCTTTGTCCCCGGCAAGCTCGGCAACGCGGCCGTGTTCGACGCCAGCGATCGAATCGTCTCTGGACCGGACCCGGTCACCGGCGCCGCCGCGCGTACGACCGCGGCATGGATCAAGCTCGACGACACGTCGACCAGCATCCGCACCGTGTTCCACCTCGGCAGCAACAGCGCCGGCGCCAAGTGGGACGTCGACGTCGACGCGACGACGAACAAGCTCGAGCTCGGCATCGGCAACGGCCGCACCGACGGCACGGCGTCGCCAGCGATCACGACGGGCACCTGGCACCACATTGCGGCGGTGCTGCCGGCCGGCGTCAATAACCTCAGCGGTGTCAAGCTGTACCTCGACGGCGCGCCGATCCAGTTCACGGCATCGGCCACGCCGACCATCTCGACGAGCGGCGGCAGCCTCGTGCTCGGCGAGGCCGCGAACGCGCAGGGCTTCCAGCAGTACCACGGCGGGGTCGACGACCTCGCGATCTGGTCGCGCGGGCTGACCGCGATCGAGATCGGGGCGCTGGTCTCGCTCGCCAACACCGTGCAGTACGACGCCGGCAACGTCGATGCGCTGCTGACCGCGTTCGCTGCGCACGCGAACGCCACGATCGGGACGACGACCTGGGTCTATCAGGCTTCGGGGCTCACCGGCCCCGAAGGCACCGTCGTCGCCGGCGGCTCCAGCCAGTACCAGCTCAACCTCGGCGGTGGCGCCGGGTTTGTCGTGCCGTGACGATTGAAAGGGGACTCGTTATGACGAGATCGCGATTGCTACTGGCTGTACCCGCGCTGCTGCTCGCGGCGTGTTCGATGCGGACGTCGAAAGAGGCGGTGCCGTGCACCAGCGACGAGGCCTGCGTCGCTGCGTTTGGTGCGGGCGCGACATGCAAGCCCGACGGCTACTGCAGCGTGTCGTCGACCACCGAGGATGGTGGGCAGGGCGACGGACCCGGTAGCGCCGCGACGTATCCGTGGCGGTTCGTCAGCATCCCTGATTTTCTCGACGCCGATATCGGCGATGTCAGCTCGCTGACCACGACCGGCGTCAACAGCACGAACGCCGCACACGAAGCAGCGATCACCGCGGTGCTCGACGCGATCGCGGCCGAACACCCGGACTTCGTGCTCGTGGCGGGCAATCTGGTCAACGGTCACTGGTACCTCGATGCCGATGGCAAGAGCGTGTTCGGCCCGGTTGCCACGCCGGCGCAGAAGAAGGCGGCGATCGACAAGGCGGCGGACCACTACTACAAGATCTGGAAGAAGCGGTTCGCCGACCGCGGGCTGACCGTGTATCCGGCGGTCGGCGCGCACGAGCTCGGCGACAACAACTGGCCGGTCGGCACGAAGGCGGATCTCGTCTCGACCTACAAGGCCGCGTTCGCGCGCAACTTCACCCAGGCCGGCGGAACCGCCGTGTACCCGCTGCGGCCCATCGGCACGCCGTACGAGGGCACGAGCTACGCGATCAAGCACAAGGGCATGCTGCTCGTGTCGCTCGACGAGTTCCGCCAGGACGATCCGATGACCACACTCGATCCCAACACCGGGACGGTCGTACCCGATGTCAGCGCCGACCACCTCGCATGGCTCGAGTCGACCATCAATGATGCGCGCGCCAACGACCCCAAGGTTCACGTCGTCGTGCAGGGCAACGTGCCGGTGCTCTTGCCGGTGCGCCGCCAGGGTACGAGCTCGCTGCTCATGCCCGGCGAGGACAGCTCGCCACTCTGGCGCGCGCTTGTTCGCGACAAGGCCGATCTCTATCTCGCCGGCGGCGCGCACGATGTGACCGCGCGAAGCAGTGGCAGCGACGAGATTCCGAACGGATCCGTGCAGCAGGTGGTCCACGGCGGCGCGCTCGGCTACAGCCGCACCGCGAGCTACGTGGTCGGTACCGTGTACCAGGATCGGATCGAGCTCCAGGTGAAGACCGCGTCAGTCTCGTACGACCCATCCGTGCCCGACCAGCTCTGGCAAGCAGGCAGCAACCGGCCGCGCGCGGGCTACACGCTCTCGGCGTTCACCTCGGCGGGCGATCTTCTCGTCGACAAGACGGGACCCAGCACGCAGTACCTGAACCCGTCGGGTGTCATGGTGGCGCCGACGACCGGCACGACCGCGGGCGCGCTCGTGAACCTGCGCTTCGACGAGGCGACCGGCACGAACAAGGTCTACAACCTCGGCGCGACGGGCGACGCGAACCACGGCTTGCCGACGACCGGACTCACGTTCGTACAAGGCAAGCTCGGCAACGCGGTGTCGTTCCCCGACGTCGTCGGCGCGAACCAGCGGATCATGGCAGGCAGCTCGCCGATCGTCGGAGCGGGGCCGCGAACCAGCTCGCTGTGGGTCCAGGTGCCGACGGCCCATCCGAGCGGCACGCCCGAGACGTGGCCGCAGGCCATTCGCACGGTGTGCACGATGGGAATGAACCAGGCCGGCGCGAAGTGGGAGCTCGACATCGATGAGAACGGCCTGTTCGAGATCGGCGTCGCCAACAAGCGCACCGACAACACCGGCAACTCGCCGGTGAACGACAACACGTGGCATCACATCGTCGCGGTATTGCCGGCGACCGCCGCGAACCTCTCCGGCGCCGTGATGTACATCGACGGTCACGAGGTCACCAAGGCGGGCACCGTCGGCAACGGCACCGGTGCCATCAACACGGGCCCGGGCAACTTCATCGTTGGCCACGCCGTGAACTCTGCCTACTTCCAGCAGTACACCGGCCAGGTCGATGACCTCGCGATCTGGGGCGACTCGCTGTCGGCCGCCCAGGTGCTCGCGATGTACCAGCTCGCGACCACGTCCGGCTTCGGCTACGACGCCTACGACGTCGACGCGCTGTTCGAGGCGTTCAAGGTGCAGCGCGACGTCACGATCGACGGCCGGCTGTGGGCGTACAGGCCATCGGGCCTCACGTCGCCGCCCGGCGAGGTCACGCTGACCGGAGCCACCTATTCTCTGAACCTCGGCGACGGCGCTGGCTTCGAGTCCCGGTAGCCGCTGCCTGTCATCGATCTCCTCGCCGGGGCGCGTGGCACGTCCGATGAACGCCGTCGGATCAGAGGAACGTCGTGTCGAGGTCAGGCGAAGCGATGCTTGCGGTGCTGCTCGGAGCCGGTGCGGCTCACGCGCAGAGCACGTCCTCGACCGAGCCGAATCGTTCGGAGGACACGACGACGGGGAGGGTGGTGCCGAGCCGCGAGGGATCGAAGAGCTCGAGCACGACGGTGGAGCAGAATCGGCAAGCGAAGGAGCGGCGCGAGAAGCCCCAGTTCGCGAAGCCCGAGAACGCGCGCTCGGGTCAGCAGGGATCGGGCACGGCCCGAAGGCCGCCGCCGGACCCCGAAAAAAGGTGAAGCCGCCAGGTCGGCGGCTTCTGCTGGGCCCGAAAAGAACGAAGCCGCCTTTCGGCGGCTTCTGCTGTGCGATCGAGAGGACTCGAACCTCCACGGTGTTACCCACTGGCACCGAAGACCTGCGCGCCTACCAATTCCAACCACGATCGTGGGAGGGCAGGCCCTGTCTGATCGCGCCCGAAAAGAACGAAGCCGCCTTTCGGCGGCTTCTGCTGTGCGATCGAGAGGACTCGAACCTCCACGGTGTTACCCACTGGCACCTGAGACCAGCGCGTCTACCAATTCCGCCACGATCGCGAGCGGCCAGACAAATGCCACAACTGCGAGCCGAGCACAAGCGCCAAACCAGCACTAGAAGCGTAGGAGGCCCTCCAATTTCCCATGTCGGCCCGAGCAGTTGACCCTCACCCGACCTTTACTAGGCGTCGGCGCTTACGTACCATCGTTAACAGCGATTTCTCGAGCTTTCGATGGCCAAGCTGATCGTCATTTCCGGGGAAGAACGGCAGGAGTTCGAGCTCGCCGCCTTCAACACGATCGGCCGGCATCCGGACAATACGATCCAGATCCTGGACCGCATCATCTCGAAGGAACACGCGCAGATCCAACGCTCGGCCGACGGCCGGTTCCTGCTGCGTGACCTCCGGTCGCTGAACGGCACGTTCATGCGCGGCGAGCGCGTGAGCGATCATTATCTGTCCGATGGCGACGAGTTCACGATGGGCTCGACGCGCATCGTGTTCGTCGACAAGCCGAAGGCCGACGACGCGCTCCAGCGCGTGACGATCGCGCCGGGCCTGACCGAGAGCCACATCCGTGGCCGCATCCAGGCGAACACCGGCGACTTCATGCCGGAGCGCCAGATCGCCGACGACAAGATCCTGCGTCGCGACTACGAGCGCCTGCGCATCGGCCACGAGCTCGCGCGCGCCGTCGGGTCGGAGCTCGATCTCGACAAGCTGCTGCCGAAGATCCTCGACAAGGCGTTCGAGCTCGTCGGTGCAGACCGTGGCGTGATCCTGCTGACGGACGATCGGGCCGGCAACAACGAGCTGCAGCCGCGGTTCGTGAAGACGCGCTCGGGCAAGAGCGATCCGAACATCGTGCTCTCGAAGACCGTGATGGCCGAGGTCACGAACAACAAGGCCGCGGTGCTGTCGAGCGACGCGACGATGGACGCACGGTTCTCGGGCGCCCACTCGATCATCATGCAGGGCATTCGCTCGACGATGACCCTGCCGCTGCTCTACGCGAACGAGCTGCTCGGCATCATGCACCTCGACTCGCTGTTCACGTCGAACGCGTTCACCGAGAAGGACCTGCAGATCTGCACGGGCATGGCCCAGCAGGCGGCGATCTCGATCCAGAACGCGCGGCTCGCGTCGCGCATCGAGCGCGAGGCTCAGACCCGCGCGCAGATCTCGCGCCTGATCCCGCCGTCGGTCGTCGAGCAGGTCGTGAAGGGCGAGCTGACGATCGAGAAGGGCGGCCGCCTCACCGAGGTGACGATGCTGTTCTCCGATATTCGTGGCTTCACCACGATGTCGGACGGTCGCCCCGCCCAGGAGATCGTCAACACGCTCAACGAGTACTTCGAGGTGATGGTCGACATCCTCTTCAAGTACTCCGGCACGCTCGACAAGTTCGTCGGTGACGAGATCATCGGCCTGTTCGGCGCGCCGATCGCGATCGACGACGCCCCGTTCAAGGCGGTCGCGAGCGCGATCGCGATGCTGCAGGGCCTCGAAGAGTTCAACCGCACGCGCGCGGCCGAGAACCAGGCGCCGATCCGCATCGGCATCGGCATCAACACCGGCAACGTCATTACCGGGTCGATCGGTTCGACCCGCGCGCTGCAGTACACCGCGATCGGTGACGCGATGAACGTGGCCTCGCGCCTCGTCAACGTCGCCGGCTCGGGCGAGATCATCATCTCGGAGCACACGTACAAGCACGTCGCCGGCCGCGTCGAGGCGACCCAGTTGCCGCCGGTGAAGGTGAAGGGCAAGGCGGAGGAGCTGAAGGTCTACCGCGTGACGGGCCTCAGGAACCTCGCGACGCCGGTGCCGGGCCAGTTCGGCCACGGCGAGTGGTCCGGCCCGACGAACGGCTGATCGAAGAAATGGGGTCGGACCCCATTATCTGCGCACCGCCGCGAGGACCTCGCGGACACGTGCGTCGAGCGAGCCGCTGACTTCGAGGACCGGCACACCGAGGGCGTGCGGATCGTCGACGAGCAGCTCCTGGAGCGTCTCGTGGACGGTACGCCGGAGCCGGCGATCGTCGGCATCGGGGACATCGACTCGGTCGGGCTCCTCGATCGGGACGAACACGATGAGGTCGAGCGTCGCGAGCGCAGCGCGGATGTCGTCGACGCCGCCGGCCATGCTGAGGTCGTCGTCGGTCGCGCCGAGATACGCGAGGAAGTCGATCGGGCAGCGGTCGAACAGGATGTCCTTTCGAGGGTCATCCTCGACGAGCTCGATCGAGCGCGCGAGCTGGAGCTCGAAGTCGTCGGCGGTCGGCGGATCGCAGAAGTCGTGGCCGTCCTCGACGAGGAGCTCGTACGGCTCGGGTACCGTGGCGTAGGAGGGCAGGTGCTCGGAGACTGCATCGAGCAGGGTCGACTTGCCGACGCGGTGGGTGCCCGAGAATGCGACGCGCATGTCAGTCGGTCGCGACCGTCGGGCCACCGGCGGGCGGCACGTCGATGAGGGCCTGGTGCGGCACGCCCTTCTGGGCGTTCTCGGCGACCGCGGCGTTCGCGAACCGACGGACGTCGAGGAGGAAGTCGACCGCGAGGTCGGGCGAGAACTTCGACACGACGTTGGACGCGAGCTGCGCGAGCTTGTCGTCGGTGTGCCATTCGTTGTCGCGCTTGGTGGCCATGATCGCTCGGCGCGTCGTGAACATGAGAAGGCCCGTCTTGACGTCGAACATCGTCGCCTCGATGTAACCGTATACCTCGTGCTGCGCGCCGGGGAGGAACAGCGCGCCGAGGATCGTCGCGTAGCCCCACGCCCACTTGTTGGCGTGGTGCTTCTTCGCGAGCACCTCGCGGTAGAGGATGACGTAGCGCAGGCGATAGCGCGCGGCGGCCTCGCGCAGCGCCTCCATGCCGAGCGAGCCCGACGGGATCGGCATCATCTCGGTGACGAGCGAGAACGCGGCATCCTTGCGCAGGCGCGCGACCATCGGCGAAACGCCGGGCGGCACGCGATCGAAGTCGGGGCTCGGCCCGCGCCAGTCGGTGGCCGTCAGGATGGGGAGGACGCCGACGCGCGACGGCAGGTCGAGCTCGATCGGCGCGGCGAGGATCTTCTGCAGCATCTCCTCGGAGAGCTGGCCGCTCGGATCGCGCGCGAACACCGAGCGCTCGAGCGGCGGCGGAGCAGGCGCTTGATAGGGAGCGCTGGCGGCGGCGGCAGCCATCGGCGCCGAGGCCATCTTCTGCTTTGCGGCGCCACATCCGGAGACCACGAGTAGGAGAACGAGGAGTGCGTTGCGCATCGTGGCCAGAGAACGAGGTCCTCGTCGGGCGCTTACTCTGTAAGGTGGGAGCGGGCTACGCGTTACGTGCTCGCGAGCCAGGTCTCGATGACCTTCACGGCATCGGCGGGCTGAGGCTCGAGGCGCGGGCGCGTCGTGATCTCGAGCATGTTGCCGCTCGGATCCTTGAAGTAGATCGACTGCTGCGCGCCGTGATCTTCCTCGGTGAATTCGACGCCGGTATCGCGTAGGCGGTCGCGCCATGGAGCGAGCGCCTTCGCGCCGAACGCGTGGTGGACGACATCGTCGACGACGGGACGCGGGACCTTCGCACCGCCCAGCGAGGTCAGCGCGAGCTGACGACCATCGTGCGCGTCGAAGATCATCATGAGCCATGGATGGCCGCCCCAGTCGTCTCCCGACATCGCATCGGCGAGCGTGAGACCGAGCACGTCGCGATAGAACGCCAGGCTCGCAGCGACGTCTTCGATCTGGATCGCAGCGTGGTCGAGCTCGAGAGCCTGCATGGCGCGAGCGTATGCGGAAGTCTGCGGGAGGGCCTGCGGACTTCGCAGGTCGGATCTGCGGGACCTGCAGCCGGCCGACGAGAGGCCGTGTGAATTCGCGAGGTTGGCGGCGGCACGCGGGTCGCAATAGCGGTCGCACGGAGGAACTAACCCAGATGAACACCAAGATGAAGATCGCGTTCGCTCTCTGTGGCTCTCTGCTCGCCGGTGGCGTCGCGATGGCGCAAGGGCGCGGCGGCGACTTCGCTCAGCGCAAGGCCGAGATGCTGCAGAAGTACGACGCGAACAAGGACGGCCAGCTCGACGCGCAGGAGAAGGCCGCGCTCCGCGCCGAGTTCAAGGAGAAGCGCCAGGCGATGCACGCGAAGCGGATCGCTCAGTTCGATTCGAACAAGGACGGCCAGCTCGACGACAGCGAGCGCGCGGTTGCGAAGAAGGCGCGCGCCGCGAAGATGTTCGAGCGTCTCGACCTCGACGGCAACGGCGCGATCACGCTGAACGAGCTCGAGCAGGCTCAGATGAGCAAGCACGGTGGCGGTCATCACCGCGGCTTCGGTCACCGCGGTGGAAAGCGCGGCTTCGATCGGGGTGAATAAACGCGCCGCGGCGACGGTCATAGAGTTTAGATAGAGCGCGTGTCCGCTGTGCGGGCCACGAGCTCTTCGGACATCCCCGCGAGGAGATGTCGCTGCGGGCGCGGCGACCAATGCCTGGTGCTTGTACCGCCGTAGCCCGCAACCATTTGGGCGCGAGTGGCCGGTCATCTGCTCGCGCCGCCGCGAGCGCAGCGACGAGGTATGGCGCATGTCGCTGCGCTCGCGGTTTCTCTTTCGTTCTCTCCGGGCGCGGTCCGCGCTCCGAGGTCTGGCGTATGCTGACCGCGATGATCCGACGAGCTCCACCGCTGGCGATCGCGATCGTGCTGGTCGCCGGCGCGCTCGTCGCAGCCGCGTGGTCGATGCGAAGGACGGCGAGTGCCGGCTATTCGGCGGTTCGCGACGGCGAGGCGCTGACGCTCGGCCAGACGGTCCGCGGAGACCTCGCCGACCTCGGAGGACCGCCGACGGCGGCCGACCTCGAGGCAGTCCTCTCGGATCACCGCGGGGCGGGGCTGCGCTACGTCGCGATGCTCGACAGCCGTGGCCATGTCGCGGTGTCGGCGGGCACGCCGAGCATCGAGAGCTTCGGCCGCATGGAGCGCGGCGGCATGCGCATCGATCACACCGACGGTCGCGTGCGGATCGAGGTGCGCGCGCAGTTCCGCCGCGCGTGGGGCCCCGGTCGCGGCGCGTGGTGGCTCGCGATGGAGATCGAGCCGGCGCATGCAGCGGAGATGCGTGGCGCGGCGTCGCGGACGCTGCTCGTCGGCATCATCGCGGCGCTGCTGTTGCTCGGGATCGCGGGCTGGCTCGTCAGGCGCGAGCTGCAGCGGCGGGCCCAGGAACGCGAGCGCGAGCGAGAGCGCCGACTGGCGAGCCTTGGCGAGATGAGCGCGGTGCTCGCGCACGAGATCAAGAATCCGCTCGCGTCGCTCAAGGGCAACGCGCAGCTGCTCGCGTCGATGCTCCCAGCCGGCGAGAAGAGCAAGGCGAAGGCGGACCGCGTCGTCGACGAGGCCGTGCGGCTCGAGAAGCTCACGCAGGATCTGCTCAAGTTCGTGCGGACCGGCGAGCTGAAGCGGGAGAAGGTGTCTCCTGCGAGCATTGTCCGGGAGGTCGTGCACGACATGCCGGCCGACGCCATCACCATCGACGATGCCGCTGCGCCCGAGACCTGGTCGATCGATCCGGCGCGCATCCGCGAGGTGCTCGTCAACCTCGTCGACAATGCGCTCGCCGCCGGTGCGCCGGTGAAGATCCGCGTCGCGCGCGAGCGCCGTGTCCTCGCGATCGAGGTCGCCGACAGCGGCCCCGGCGTGAACCCCGAGGACCGCGAGAAGATCTTCGAGCCGTTCTTCACCGCGAAGACGCGCGGCACTGGCCTGGGCCTCGCGATCGCGAAGCGCGTCGTCGAGCTGCATGGCGGCACGATCCGGGTCGACGAAGGGCAGGGCGGTGGGGCACTCTTTCGCATCGAGATTCCGGAGGCATGAATGGCGCGCATCCTGGTAGCCGATGACGAGCCCGGACTCCGCGAGTTTGTCGCGGACGCTCTCGCGCTCGACGAGCACGTCGTCGTGCCCGCCGCCGACGGCAAGGCCGCGGCAAAGCTCCTCGACGAGCGCGGCTTCGACGTCGTCATCACCGATCTCAAGATGCCCGGCCTCGACGGCATGGCGATCCTGCGCAAGGTGCGCGCCGAGCAGCCGGAGGTCGAGGTCATCGTGATGACCGCGCACGGCACCGTCGACAACGCGGTCGAGGCGATGAAGCTCGGCGCGTTCGAGTACCTCCAGAAGCCGCTGTCGGGGCCCGACGAGCTGCGCCTGCTCGTCTCGCGTGCGGCGGAGCATCGCGGCCTGCGCGATCGCGTCGACGGTGCGGCGCGCCACGCCGAGCCGGTCGGCGGCGCGATTCCGCTGACGTACGGCGATCCGACGATGAAGCCCGTCGTCGACGCGATCGACAAGGTCGCGCGCACGAACGCGACGGTGCTGCTGCTCGGCGAGAGCGGCACCGGCAAGGAGGTCGCGGCGCGCAACCTCCACGCGCTCGGTGCCCGCGCGACCAAGCCGTTCATGGCGATCAACTGCGCCGCGCTGAGCGAGCAGCTCCTCGAGAGCGAGCTGTTCGGTCACGAGAAGGGCGCGTTCACCGGCGCGACCGAGCGCAAGCGCGGCCGCCTCGAGCTCGCGGACGGCGGCACGTTCTTCCTCGACGAGGTCGGCGAGCTCAAGCCCGAGCTGCAGGCGAAGCTCCTCCGCGTGCTGCAGGAGCGGCGATTCGAGCGCGTCGGTGGCAGCCGCACGCTCGAGGTCGACCTCCGCTGGGTCGCGGCGACGAACCGCGATCTGCGCGCGATGATCGATGCCGGCACGTTCCGCGAGGACCTCTATCACCGGCTCGCGGTGTTCCCGATCAAGCTGCCCCCGCTGCGCGAGCGCAAGACGGACCTCTTGCCGATCGCGAAGAGCCTGCTCGGCCGGGTCGCCGCCGATCTCAAGACGAGCGTGCCGAAGCTGACGCCGGCCGCGGAGCAGCGCCTGCTCGCCGGCACCTGGCGCGGCAACGTGCGCGAGCTCGCGAATGCGCTCGAGCGCGCGGCGATCCTCGCCGACGGCGCGGCGATCGATGCGTCCCATATCTGGCTCGACGAGCCGACGACGCGCCCGGCACCGGCGGCGGGGCAGGGCGGAGTGAGGCCGCTCGTCGAGCTCGAGCGCGAAGCGATCCTGAACGCGCTCGCGAGTGTCGACGGCAATCGCAGGAAGGCCGCCGAGCTGCTCGGCATCGGCGAGCGCACGCTCTACGACAAGCTCAAGAAGTACGGCGTCGACTGACGGCGAGGCTGAAGATCACGAGCTTGCGCACGCCGATCAGCGCGGCGGCACCTGCGATCCGCTGCCAGGTCGCGTCCTCCGAGAGCCGCAGGAGGCCCGCCGCGACCCACAGGTCGAGCAGGATCCCGATGCCGACGCGAAACTGCCGCGTCCTGATCCATCCAACGGCCGCGATCGGGATGCTCGCGACGACGATCGCCAGTGCCGCGGCGGTACCGATCATGCGAGCTCGCGGTCGCCGGCCTTCAGCTCCGCGCGCTCGCCCTTGATCTCGCGTGCCAGGAAGAAGTTCAGCGCGGTTCGAATCGCCGCGACCGCGGCCAGCTTCCCGATCTCCTGAAAGCTCGGCGCGACGGCCGTGCGTAGCAGATCGGAGGCGAGCTGAAACTCGAGCCCGAGCGCGAGGTAGCGTCCGAGGTCCAGACGGATCGCGGTGAACGCAGCTGCGCGCCTCGTGATCAGCGCACGGAACGCGAACCGCGCGAACGCGATCACCGCACCCGTGAAGATGACCAGAGCACCGCCAGACTCGACGAGACGAACCAGCACGGATACGGCTTGCTGGAGCGTCTCTACTGCGAGCAGCGAGCCCACCGCGTTCCCTACTCCTCCCGAGAAACCCCGACGCTCATATCGTCATTCATCAGATGGCCTCGTATCTGGCTGAAGTGCAAACGACGAGCCTCGTGGACGAACTCTGCCAGAGCGCCGATTAGATCGGCCGCGACGTTCGCGCGTGCAACACGAGGCATGACACCTCGAACGCGCCTGGCTTGGATGCTTCTGTGGTCGTCGCTGGCTGCGTGCGGCAGCGCACACAAGGCGACCACGCCCACGAATCGACCGTCGCAGCCGCTCGCCGCGGCGCCGGCCGATCCGAACCTCGTCACGATGACGGCCGAGTCGACGACGGCGCTCGTCACCGCGAGCTCGCTGACCGAGCTCGGCCTGCGCGTCCGCATCGTCGGCAAGGCGCTGCCCGACGCGAATCGCCCGCCGCTCAACCTCGGCCTCGTGCTCGACACGTCGGGCTCGATGGAAGGCAAGCCGATCGAGGCGCTGCGCGCGAGTGCGAAGGCGCTCGTCGGCAAGCTCCGCGATGGCGACCGCCTGTCGGTGATCGCGTTCCACTCGCGCGCCGACGTCCTGGTCAACAGCGCGAGCATCACCGCCGACACGCGCAAGCAGATCGACAAGGCGATCGATGGGATCCAGGCGCGCGGCACGACCGACCTCGCTGCTGGCCTCGCGCAGGGCCTCTCGCAGGTCGTGTCCTATCGCATGCCCGCCGGCATCAACCGGATCGTGCTCCTCTCCGACGGTGTGCCGAACACGAACGTGCAGCTGCCCGGCACGATTGCCGCGATCCAGCAGAACGGCATCTCGGTGACCTCGCTCGGCCTGGGCATCGACTACGACACGCAGCTGATGACGCAGATCGCGCGCGACACCGGCGGAGCGTTCCACTACCTCGACGAGCCCGAGTCGATCGCGGCGGTGTTCGACGAGGAGCTGTCGAAGATGACGACCGTCGTCGCCCGCAACGTCCAGCTCACGATCGAGGCCGGCCCGGGCGTCGCGTTCCAGCCGATGCCCGGCCTCACGAACGTCGGCAACGGCAAGTTCACCGCGGTCATCGGCGACCTCGCCGCCGGAGAGGTTCGCGATCTCATGTTCCCGGTGAAGGTGACCGCACGCGGCGACGGCTCGACCGTCGAGCTCGCGCTCGCGACGCTGGCGTTCGACGACGTGATCGGCAAGAGCGGCATCGGCCGTCGCGAGGCGTTCGTGTCGACGAAGGCCTCGTCCGACGCGGCCGCGACCGCCGGCGCCGTCAAGATCGGCCTCGAGGTCGCGCGCATCCGCGCCACCGCAGCAGGTGCCACGCTCGAGGCGATCACGCTCGCTCGCCAGGGTCAGGTCGAGCCCGCCCGCAAGCGCATCGCCGACGCGATCAAGACCGTGAAGGCCGCCGCGTCGCGCCTCAAGGACGAGGAGCTCGAGCAGCTCGGCCGCGAGCTCGACGGCCTCGCGAAGGATCTCGCGAAGATCGTCGTGCCGCAGCAGCAAATCATCGGCGATACGCAGCCGCCGCGAGCAGACATGCCGCTGGTGCCTGCGACGGCGCCCGCGCCGATCGAGCACAGCCTGCGCAAGGCCGAGCAGAAGGCGAGCAACGTCGTCCGCGGCGCGAGAAACTAAACGGGGTCGGACCCCATTCTTGCGCGCCTTGAAACGGGGTCGGACCCCATTACGCCGCGCGCTGGCCGGTGAACACTGGCGTCATGCGCAGCGCGCGGAACGCGCGATGGGCCGCGTTGATGATCTGGTCGGCCTGGTGGTGGTCGGCGGCCGCCTTGTCGAGCGCCTTGCCGAGCTCGTGCCATCGCTGACCGGTCGGGCTCGACGAGAGCAGGTAGTTTCCGGCGATCGTCAGCTCGCGCGGCAGCCGCTTCATCAGGTGGCGGTACAGCATCGAGTTGAGACGGCGGCCGCGCTCGACGACGTACATCCAGCCGAGGCCCTGCTCGGCACCGACGAGGTTCGGCGCGGGCAAGAGCTCGGCCGCCGCGTTGAGCGCCCCGAGGTCCGAGAGGAGAAACGGCGTGCGGATGCGAGGCGCGACGTCGATCGCCTTCTGCAGCTCGGGCATTCGCTTCCAGCGGGCCTCGATCGGCGCCTCGAACGAATAGATGCGCGAGAGGAACTCGACATATTTGTCGGGCGTCATCTTCGCCGTGAACAGCGAGAGGCGACCCGAGTCCGCGGGCACGTGATGGGCCCGCGTCGCGAAGTCGAGTTGTTGGAGCATCCACGAACCGGAAGGAACGCCGATCGCCGCCATGATTCAGCCCTTGCGATTGAGGTCTAGCTTCGCGAACGCAGCGCGAACTTTCTGATCGTGTCCGCACCGCTGCATACCGGGGACCATCTTCTTGACGCCTTCGATCATGCGCGCCTGCTTGTCAGCGGGCAGCTTCTGGCCCTGCTGCTTCGCCGTACGCGCGATCGCGATCGCGTCCTTGTTCGCGTCGGCGAGCGCGTTGACGTTGACCGCCAGCTTGTCGCACGTGCTCGCCGAGTCGACGACGGTGGTCACGAGCTTGTCGAAGAACGTCATCCACTTTTCCGCGTCTGCGGCAGGTATCTCTTGCTGCGCCGGTGTGTCTGCCACCGCTGCGCCGGCGAGTCCTGTGACCGCGGCGCACGCGACGAGAAAAGTCCGTACGTTCATGACTCTAGTTCCAGCATTCGACGTGCCAGCGCGGCGTCGAGTGCCTCCACCTCCTCCTCCTCGTTGGAACCCTCGTTGGATTGCGCACCTGGCGTCCGCAGCACCCGCCGCGGTCGCGCGGCGCGATCGCGCATCATGCGCTGCTGCCGCGCACGCCTCACGACGCCACCGTGATGATGTCGATCGCCTCGTACGGCGCGGTGACGCGACCGGACCCGAGCGCCGGTGTGTCGAGGGGCACGAGCGCCTCGACGGCCTGGGCGATGAGTGGCATCGCCGGTGGCGCCTTGCGCTCGTGGACCGCACGAATGTTATCGCGCCGGCTCGCCGCGGGGGCACGCCGTAACACCGACTGAACCTCCGCGGCGATTGCCAGCGCGATTTCCTGGGGTGTCTCGGCACCGAGCTCGAGCCCGACCGGCGCGTGCAGGCGCGTGTCGACCTCGACCTCGAGCTCGTCGAGCATCCGCCGGGTGCGGGTGCGCGGGCCGAGCATGCCGATGTAGCGGACGCGAGTCGCGAGTAGCATCGCGAGGTTGTCGCGGTCCGTCTCGTAGTGATGGTTCATGACGATCGCGACGGCGCGGTCGCACTCGTCGATGCGAGCTGCGATCTCGTCGGGCGCACCGACGAGGAGCTCGTCGGCGACCGAGCTGAAGCGCTGGCGCGTCGCGATCCGCGGCTGCGGCGCGCACACCGAGACGTCCCAGCCGAGCATGCGCATCATCTGGACGACCGGCACGGCGTCGTGGCCGGTGCCGAACACGAACGCGCGCGGCGGCGGCAAGATCACCTCGATGAACACGTCGACCGAGCCACGCTCCGAGTTGTACGTGCGCATCACCGACTCGCCGCTCGCGATCGCGGCCTTGGCATCGGCGACCATCGCGATGCGAAGGATGTCATCGATCGACTCGAATACCGGCTCGCTGC
>JABFXX010000383.1 GCA_013368795.1 Kofleriaceae bacterium | reverse complement strand
GAGCAGGCCGAGCTGTGGGCGGCGATGACCGAGGAGCGCGTGTTCGGCAAGGACAAGGAGGCGTTCGTCGAGGTCGGCGGCGGCATCAACGCCGGCGCGAAGCTCAAGGCCGGCATCGGCGGCGAGGTGACCGGCGGATTCACGTCCGCGCTACGCTGGGACAAGAGCGTGTTCGACGCCGTCCACACGCAGAATAGCGAGCACGGCGTCGGCCTCATGGGCGGCTCGCGCGTCGGCAAGAATCGCGATCAGCGCAAGCAGATGGCGACGGAGAAGCGCGACCTCGTCGGCGAGCACGTGAAGCGCATGAACCGTCTCCAGTTCGGCACCTCGATGGAGGCCGAAGCGCTCGGCCAGAAGTTCTCGATCGGCCTCGAGGCGAAGCACACGTTCGGTCCCACCGGCGGCTGGGAGATCGCGGCGAAGGGCGCCATCCCGTACGACTCGAGCAGCGCGAGCTCGAGCACGATGCTCAGCAAGATCGCCGCGTCGTACGTGCCGGCCGCGATCGGCGGCATCAAGAAGATCTACGACATCTACAAGGCGAAGAACCCCGACCAGGGCACGCAGGATCAGGGCGGCAACCCCGTGAGCCGCGGCATCGGCGGCGTGCTCGACACCGGCGAGGATCTGACCGCCGGCCTCGACGCGGGCGGCATGACCGGTGACTTGTTCAAGAAGCTGTCCGAGGCAAACCCGCAGAACCTGGTCGCCGGCGAGTCAGACGGCGTCAACGACACTGCACGCTTGTGGCTCGGCAAGAGCCTCAAGATGGACAAGCTCATGGGCGAGAACGGCGACATGTCGAAGGCGACGTCGGCGCTCGGAACGGCGAGCCCGTTCGGCGCGTCGAGCTCGCTCGAGGTCGCGCTCCAGTGCGAGATCCCGAACGCGCCGGGCGAGAAGCCGAAGTTCGCGTTCAAGGTCACCAAGGGCAAGGAGCTGCGCATGGGCGGCGAGCTCGGCGGCGGCGTCGGCCTCACCGCGAAGCTCACGCGCAAGCAGGAGCTCGGCGGCGTCGCGTACAAGAGCGGCGAGGGCTTCAACGCGTTCACCGGCGGTCGCGAAGCGTTCGTCGCGAACGGTCTCGGCGGCGGCGGCGGGAACCCGTGATCGCCGCCCGTGTCTGACAGCATCACGATCGAGCTCGACCGCGCCATCGCGTTTCGCGCGCCATCGGGCGAACCGATCGCGGCGCACGGCGTCGCACTCGTCCTCACCGGCGACGGCAAGACGCTGGCACCGGCCGCGCAGCTCGCGTTTCGCATCTCGGCCGAGGTCTACGACCGGATCGTCGAGGAGGCGCTGTTCGGCCTCGTCCCCGGCGAGCCACCGAGCCCGTTCGCGCAGGGCCGCGACCTCGAGCTCGAGGCGCGGCTGCGTCCCGACGTCGCGGCGCGGCTGATCGCGCTCGGCGGTGGCGCGGAGGACCTCGCGATCGCGCTCGTCCTGCCGGATGCGCCGGCGGCGTTCATCGCGGAGAGCGAGAGCTGGCAGGTGCTGTCGGTGATGCAGGCCGATGGCGACGTCAAGAGCGGCTTTCGCGTCGAGCCCACGGACGTGCTGCTCGAGGTCGCCAGGCGCGCTGCGGAGCGCGCGGGGACACCGCTCGAGGATGCCGGCGACGGCTTACATCGCTTCATGGCGCGCGCGGGAGACGACGCGTGGACGACGCTCGTCCGGTTCGATGACCGCACCTGCATCGTCTACGCGGTCCTTCCCGAGCTCGTGCCGGCCGAGCGCCGCGCCGCCGTCGCGCAGTACCTCGTCGACCGCAACTACTACCTGAACCTCGGCGCGTTCGAGATGGATCTCGACGACGGCGAGGTCCGGCTGCGCACGAGCCTCGACGCGACGCACACGACGTTCGACGAGGCGGCGTTCGTGAACCTCGTCGCCGCGGGGCAGATGCTGTTCGAGCTACACCTACCGACGCTGCGTGCGCTCGCGGCCGGCACGCTGACGCTCGCCGAGGCGCGTGCCCGGCACGGCTAGCTGATCGTGCCCGTCGACGACAGCTTGCCGGCGTCGCGGTACTCGAGCTTCACCGCGCGCTGCAGGATGGCCATCGTGATCGGCTGATTCTCGTCGGCGGCGAGGTACGCGGCGCGCAGCACGGCGTTGCGGATGTTGCCGCCGGCGAGCTCGTAGCTCGCCGCGAGGCGCGCGTAGTCGACGTCGGGCGTGACCTTCGCCGCCGACGGCATCATGCGGCGCCACAGCTCGGTCCGCTCGCGCTCGTCGGGCATCGGGAACTCGATGCGGAACGCGAGGCGGCGCTTGAACGCGGTGTCGATCGAGCGCTCGAAGTTCGTCGTCAGGATGCAGACGCCCTCGAACCGCTCGACGCGCTGGAGCAAGAAGTTCACCTCGGCGTTCGCGTGGCGATCGTTCGACGACGAGACCTCGGTGCGCTTGCCGAACAGCGAGTCGGCCTCGTCGAACAGCAGCATCACGTTCGCGCCCTCGGCGGCGTCGAACACCTTCGCGAGGTTCTTCTCGGTCTCGCCGATCCACTTCGACACCATGCGCGAGAGGTCGACCTGGTACAGCTCCTGGCCGAGCTCGCGCGCGATCAGGCTCGCGACCATCGTCTTGCCGGTGCCCGGCGGGCCGTGGAACAGCGCGGTCACGCCGAGGCCCTTCGACAGCCGGCCGCGGAAGCCCCAGTCGTCGAGCACGCGATGGCGGTGCCTGACGCGCGCGACCATCTCGCGCACCGACTCCTTCGTGTCCGCAGGCAGCACGATGTCGTCCCACGTCTGGGTATCGAACACGCGGCTGCCGAGCACCGAGACCTGCTGCGCGACGCCGAGCGAGATCGCGCGGATGACGTCGTCGGCGCGCAGCGTCCGCAGCTCCTGTGCGCTGGCCTGCGTGCGCGCCGCGGCGATCGCACGGACGATCCGTCCCGGCGGGAGGCGGAACCGCGTCGCGAGATCGCCGACCTCGGGGACCTCGGGCAGGCCGCGCCGCCATAGCGCGACCGCGTCCTCGCGCCGCACCGGCTCGAGCTGGACGACCTGCAACGGATGATCGAACGCGTGCACCGGCGGCGCCTGGGTCGACGAGAACACGACCGGCAAGCCAGCCGCGACGAGCGTGTCGACGAGACCGACGAACCGCTGATCGATTGCAGCCGAGCGCATCGATTCCTCGGGCGAGCCCGCCTCGACGACCGCCTCCGCGTCGTGGACGCAGACGATGCCGTCGCGCAGGAGCAGCTCGCGCCACAGCGTCGCGACGATCGCCCGCGGCGTCATCCCCGCGAGGCTCGCCTGCGCGACGCAGATGAGCCGCTTGCCGAGCTCCGCGGCGACCGCGGCGAGCAGCGTGCGGCGTCCCGATCCCGGCGCGCCGACGAGCCACAGCGGCGTGCGACCGTCGAGGCCCGCGAGCAGGCGGCGCAGATGCGGCGCGGCGTCGGTGGTCGCGCCGGGACCGCGCGAGACCTGGAGCGGACACAGCGACGACGCCGGCACCGGCTCCTCGATCACGAACGGCGCCGGCGGGGCAGGAGGCTCGCCGGTCATCAGGTAGTCGACGATGCGCGTCGGCACGGTGACCTGCTGGGACATCGGCGGCAGCGCCGGATCGATCACCGTGACCAGGCCGCGGCCGACGAGCGGCGCGCTCGGCCACAGCGCGCGCAGCGCGGCGACCGGATCCTCGCCGAGGCCCTCGAGCACCGCGATGACGCCGTCGACCGGCGTGCCGACCGCGCTCGGCTCGGCGGACAGCCGGCGCAGCACGCGATGGACGTCGCGATCGAGCTCGGCCGCCACGAGGATGCGGAACACGAGCGTCGCCGCCGGATCGAGCTGCGCGCCGGAGATGATCCCGAGATACGGCGGCGTCGCCTCGAGGAGTGGCGCGTCGATCACGTCGGTCGTGTAGACGCCGTCCGGCGAGCTCTCGGCGGCGAGGATCGTGCGCGCGACCTCGAACACCACCGGGGCAATCGTCTGCACGTCCGGCGGGTATGAGTTGATGCGTGCCCTCACGATCCGTCGAGGGTACCAAGCCGCAGGCGGCAGATCACGCGCCGATCGTGGACGTGGTCGCCCCCGTGATCGTGGCCGTGCACGTGCACGGGAACGCCCCCGTGGGCGTGGCCGACGCCGTGATCGTTTCGGGATCGATGAGCTTCGTCTGCATGGCAACGACTCGCTCGAGCAGCTCGATCCCTCGGTCGTCGGTGCAAACCGGGTAGATGGGTGGCACCGCAAACCGGGCACATGGGTGGCACCTGCTAAGCCGCGGCACGGGAGGGTGCCGCGACTTGTATGCGCGGGTCATGCGCGCGGCATACTTCGCGATCTTCTGCGTCGACTGGCCCGAGGGTCTCGGCCGCTCGTTCATGTAGTTGCCTCGGCCACGGGTATGGCCACGCCCACGGGGCCGGTCCCGTTCACGTGCACGGCCACGATCACGTGTCCGGCCACGATCACGGCCACGATCACGGACCCGCGGTCGGCGGCTTCACGATCTTCAGCTCTTTTTCGATCTTCGGCGTCATGTGGACGTCGTTCTTGTCGTCGACCCACACGACCTCGAAGTCCGAGAGCTTGTACTTCTCGATCAGCTTCAGGCCGTCCTTCCAGCCGTAGATGAACATGACCTTGCTCCACGCATCGGCGGTGAACGCGTCGGTCGCGCGGATCGTCACCGAGCGCGAGGCGTGCGCGGGGAAGCCGTCGCGAGGATCGAGGATGTGGTGATAGCGGACGCCTTCCTTGACGAAGCCGCGCTCGTAGTCGCCGGACGTCGAGAACGAGTGGTTCTCGATCGGCATGCCCGCGAACAGGTCGGTGCCGCGCGGATCGCGGATGCCGACGACCCACGGCTCGTTGCCCTTCTTGCCGGAGATGTACATGTCGCCGCCGGCCTGCAGCATGAAGTCGTCGAAGCCGGCCTTGTGGAGCAGCGCGACGCACTTGTCGACGGCGTAGCCCTTCGCGATCCCGCCGAGCGTGATCGACATGCCCTTGCGTTTCAGAAAGACGGTCTTCTTCTTCTTGTCGAGGACGACGTCCTTGTAGCCGATCAGCTTCAGGCGCTTCTTGACCTCGGCCGGCTCGGGCAGCGTGCCGTCCATGTCCTCGTCGAACTTCCACAG
>JABFXX010000469.1 GCA_013368795.1 Kofleriaceae bacterium | reverse complement strand
CATGGGACTCTTGACCTTCAGCATCAACGTCACCCTGGACGGCTGCGTCGACCACCAGGAGGGAATCGCCGACGACGAGACACACGCCTTCTTCACCCGCATGATGGACGAGAGCGGGGCGATGCTGTGGGGCCGCGTCACCTACGAGATGATGGAGCGCGACTGGCCGGCGTTCGCCCGCGGCGACGTGGAGGCGCCGCCGGCGATTCGCGAGTGGGCGGTCAAGCTGGAGGCGAAGCCGAAGTACGTGGTGTCGTCGACGCGAAAGGACTTCCAGTGGAACAACAGCCACCACATCGCCGGCGACCTGCGCACGGGTGTGCAGCAGCTCAAGGACGCGACCCCGGCCGGCGTGCTCCTCGGTAGCGGCAAGCTCGCGACCGAGCTGGACCGGCTGGACCTTATCGACGAGTACAAGTTCCTCGTCCACCCCAGGATCGTCGGGCACGGGCCGACCCTGTACCAGAGCGGGCTGCCCAGCACGCGACGGCTCGAGCTGGTCTCGGCGAAGCCGCTCCGCTGCGGCGCGGTCGCCATGCACTACCGGCGCGCGCGCTGACTCAGAGAAGCCCATCGCGCCCAACACGGGCCAGCGCATCGTCGGAGCCTTCACGCCGCGGAACACGGCGTACCCGCTGCACGAACCCCGTCTCGAGCATGACCGGCTGAGCGGTGCAGGGTGCAGGGGGGACCGAAGCTGCTCTCTGTCGGACTGCGTGCTGGTGCTTCCGGACAGATGGGCAAGCACGGCATCCGCGCCAACTGCGTCGCGCCGACCATCCTGATGGAGCGCAATCTTCGCGCGCTCCCCTACGACATGAAGGTCACGCTCGCGAAGAGCCGGCCGGTCACGCGCTCGGTACGCTCGAGGACGTGGCCCTTGAGCCCGGCGAGATGGTAGGTCGTGAAGTGCTCGGTCGCCTCGCGCAGCGCGTGCTCCGTGACCACGCAACGGGACTGGGCGCCGGCACGACCTTAGCGCTTCGCAGAACAGAAGAAGTGCGAATGCATGCCGCGCAGAAAGGCATTATCAAGTCGATGCTGTGACGCGCTGCCGAGCACAGAGTCGATGCCGCATCGCGGACACAGCGCCGTCTGGTTGGCGTCGATCCAGGCCTTGATTTCCGAGCTCGCGAACGAACGGAAGCAAAAGAAGCAACTGCAGCGCAAGCTGGACTCGATCTCGGCGCGGTGCCGGGACGCGTGCTTGTGCGCCGCAATGTAGAGGCCAGGTGCGATCTTTGGTGAGCTGATCATCTCGCCAGCCATTCGTCGAATCGGAGCTTTGCTTTCGGACCTACCTTGGCCCAGTCGTCGACCGCCCCGTCCTTCACGATCTGAGTGAGGTCCGCGAGCCGCACCTTGATTCGGTCGATTGCCTCGGCCGAACCGAAACGCGAGCTGTTCTTCTTGTACTCGATGATCTCGGCGATCAGCTCAGCCTTGCGGGCGAGGACTCGCGTCTCGAGGGCACGCGGTTGCGCTCTCATGCGTCTCCCTGCACCGGCGTCCCGTCCGAGACGAGGGGAAGGCGTTCGAGCGCTGCCCAGCAGTGACCGCACCGACTCGCGGCGCGCATCCCGACATTGTGACAAGCCGGGCACTCGCGAGTCTGGGCAGCAGGGCCGAGCGCCAGGACGTCGACCAGCTCGGCCCATGCGGCTCGCAGTGTGGGCGGCGCGTGGCTGATCTCTTGATCGATGGTGTGGACGATCGCGCGGAGCTTGGTCACCGCCGCATCCGAGTAATGTGCGTTCGACATGATGCGCATACCGTAGAGGACGATCGATCGTTCGACTATTTCGAAATTGCGTACTCTCCTGACGAGAAGACCAACAGATCGAGGCGCTCGCTTCACCGACGGTGAAGCCGGCACGTCGCATCAGCTCCGCGGCATCGATGGGTATCCGGTCGCCGCTGCGGGTGAGCTCGTCGCGATCTCCATATCCGAGATCGCGAGGTCGGGCTCGAGCCTGACTTCTTCCGGTTGCGATACCTCAGACTGCCGGCCCCACGCGACGGCGCGAATCGCCCAGCCGAAGGCACGCGTGACCTCCGAGGACCGGAACCGACTCTGATCGCGAAAAAGGTTTGTGGGCGCGACACTCATGGAGCTCTCCTGATCGGTCGAGTTGTGTAGTTCGGCTGCACGGCGATCAGTTTCGGTCGTGAGCGGACGAAGAGTTTCGGCGATCGACATGATGCGCTTACCATGGAGGCAGATCGATCATTCGACTATTCGGGACTTTGGTGTTCTCGTGACGAGAATGTCGGCAGATCAAAGCGCCCTAAGATGTAGGCCTTCGACTCCGGCGATGACTTGGAGTTTCGACCATGCTCGCGGTCCCTGCAGCGCCGCAATTCGAGTCCGAGTGGCGAGCACCGCCCTCTCCGCGCGAGCGCCGGAAAGCCGCCGTGTCCGCTCGACGGGCACCGCGGTCGTACACGGGGCGTTCGCGGCCCACGCGCGGATCCTCGATCTCGCATTCGGAGGACTGAGCTTGCTGGCGATGATGGGACGCGGTACCCGAGGTTGGGGCACACGTACATCTCGACGGCATCGGCTGCACTTGATCGGATCCGTCGTAAGCGTCGACGCGCGAGGATCCGGCGCTGCGCTCGTGATCGAGTTGGATCAGGCGAAGATCTTCTTGCGGGCGACCTCGCAGATCGCGGCGACGGCCGGGTTCTTGATCTTGCGCTCGACCGAGATCGCGAAGAACCGCTGGCGGATGTCCTTGGCGCGGCCGACGAGCTGCAGACGGTGGCGCTCCAGCAGCTCCTTCTCGATCACATCCGGTGCCGCTAACACGCCGAGCCCTGTCTCGCCTAGCACGGAAGCGAGCGCGAGGTCATCGAGCTCCGCGATGATCTCGGGGCGAATGTTGTGGGACCGGAACCATTCGTCGAGCGCACGCCGAAACGTCGAGTCGCTGCTCGGAAGCAGGACAGGAACGTCATCGAGCGATCCCGGGAAGCCTTTGCGGCAGGTCCTGGCGAACCGCGATGCGCCGAAGAACGAAGTGCCGCACTCGCCGAGCGGATGGCTGAAGGTGCGGATCGGCGTTCCAGGACCTGCAGGCGCATCGGCGAGCACGACGTCGATCGCATGGACAGCAAGCTCTCCCATGAAGGCGTCGGCCGAGCGCGCCTCCCGACAGACGATGCGAACCTTGTCTTTCAGCTGAAAGGCTGGCTCGAGGATCCGATGCACCATCGACTTCGCGATCACATCGGATACGCCGACCACGAGCCGCAACGGCTGGCCGGTCCCCCGCCCCTTCAGCGTGTCCTGGAACTCTTGCCCGAGCGCGAAGATCTCGTCGGCGTAGCGGAACGCGATGCGACCGCTATCGGTCAGGACGAGGTTGCGGCCGCTGCGAGCGAAAAGCTTTTCGCCAAGGACCTCCTCGAGCCGATGGATCTGCCCGCTGATCGTCGGATGTGCCAGGCGAAGCACTTCACTCGCTCTAGTGATGCTTCCATGCTTCGCGACCATCCAGAAGTAAAGTAGGTGATGGTAATTGAGCCACTCCATGAAGGGCGCAGTATGTCGGCTTTTTCGAACTTGGCTGGCGACAGTTTGGTCAGCTCGATCCGCGACCGGTGACAAGACGTTGCCACGAGGCAACCCTCGAGTGCGCCGCAGTTGCGGGCCTGGCTGAGTACGGGCAGCCGTACACCGCGGGCTCGTTCCGGAAGCAGCTCGCGAGCGTCGCGCGCAGCTTGCCGCGCTGGTCGTTCCCGTCGCGTCACCGTCGTCGAGAAAACGCCACCTGAGCGAGTGGCAAACTATCGAAGAGCGGGCCGACCATCAGTGGATGCTCGCGCCCGTCCGTTGGTCGGCGTTCTCGCGAGCGGCACGCGCGTCGAGCGGCAAGTCGATCCCCTGGAGCAAGCGCAGGTATCGCTTCTCTGATTGCTCTCTTCGAGCATGTGCCGGTGAAACGTGTCGGTCACGTTTGTAATCGCGATCGCCGTCCGCGCTGTCGCGGGCGGAGTAGGCACTCGAGCGCAGGCTCGGGATGTTCACGAGCGGCGTGTGCGCGATGCGAGTCGTTGCTCGATAACGCTGCACCGCGCATGGCGCAGTTCGCACGGCCGAAAACGCGTCGTGGGATCGGAGAGATTGTGTGCTACGGTGACGTCGGATCGAAGCTTGGAGCCTCACGGGATCATCTCGTGGTCCTTTCGGCGGCGTCCAGGCGAGCTGATGAATGATCGATCAGGCGAACGGCACGAGCGTCGTCGCGCCATACGCATTGCTGCGAAAGGCACTCTGCTCTTTCGTACGCGAGAGTACGAGCAGCACGGGCGTATCGCCAACCTCAGCGAAGGCGGCGCGTACGTCGTCACAAGCACGAGCACACCGGAGCGCTTGCTCCAGCGCGATGTTGACCTCGAGCTAAGGCTCGATGCCGGCCACGCCGAATGGCTGCGTGCGACGGGACGCGTCATTCGTATCCATCCTGTTGGTGTCGCGATCGCGTTCGATCTGCTCGCGGCTCCCTTGCTCCGCATGATCGACGAGCTCTCGACCGCGTCGCGGGCAGATGCACGGATCATCACGGTGGTGTTGATCGATGCAGATCCGCAGCGGAGCTCCGCGATGGCCGCGGGGTTTCGCGCGAGCGGCTGCTCGGTCATCGAGGCAGCGACGCCGCTGGAAGCGATCGTGCGGCTTGGCGAGTCGAGCTTCGAACCGGACGTCATCGCGGTCGCCGATTCGGCGAATGATGATGCAGAGGAGATGCGCGCCTTCGTCGAGCGCGAACACCCCAACGCGAAGTTGATCACGATCGGCGACGAGATCTTTCAACCCGACGGGTTCGCGAACTGGCTCTCGTCGGCGAATCCCAACGCGGATCTGGCGAACCGCGTCCGTGAAGCGCTCGTCGCTCCTGTTCGCCGGCACTGAGTATCACGTGGCCCGCTCGAGGAGCGGTTCGGCAGCTCTCACGACCTCGGCGATGTTCGCGATCGCAGGCGCACGTCGATCGGTTGTAGGAGACACCAACCGAAGCCCGCGGCGGCGGACATCAATCGCAGCCGTCACGAGTTGCGGTTCACACGTCGAGCACGGCGCTGCCGCTTCGTCAGCCGTTGCCTTCGATGGCGCTTTGCGCCGGGAACCGCTGCTCGCTGCGACTAGCGAGCACGTGGACGACCGCAAGGCGTGCAAGGCGGTTGGTGGACGCTGGCCGACCGCACCTGCAAGGCGGGATTCCCCGAGGGCTGCATCACGTACTTCCACCTCCTGCGCAAGGCGGAGGACACGTGCGACGCACCGGCAAATGCGCGCACCATCAGGGACGTCCGCGACGTGCTCCAGAAGCACTGCACAGGCGGATTCCCCGACGCGTGCACCGTGATCGATCACACCGATCGTCACTGGAAGGTGCGGTGCAAGGCAGGCGAGCAGTTCGCGTGCGAAGCGCGCTGAGGCGTTAGGTGCGTCCAGGATCTGCCCCGGCGTCGGCGCGCGTTCCTGGGACGCTACGCAGGCGGTCTACGCTCACGCCGCCACTTCGGAGACGTGATCGTTGGTGTCCCACTTCGGTGGCGCTTCGTGAGCGCGTAGACCTTCTGCGTGTTGGTCATGTTCCCGTGAGGCGGCAAGATAGCCGCGCGCGAGGAGCGCCAGGATGTCCGGAGTCTGAGGCCTGGCGTTCAGCTGTATTGCCTTGTTTCTGCGCTTAGTGAGCGCATAGACGACGCGGTTCGATGAGGATTGTGAAGGAAGCTTGCGCCTACCCGCCGTGCGCGGATGGCATCGCGCCGATCACGCCCCACGAGCCATCGTCCTCGAGGGCGAACACGACGGCACCGACAAGGGCTCCGTTCGCGCGCGCCTCGAGCTGCAGCTCCTTCGGGCTACGTTCCGTGACGCTCCATGCGCACGCATCGACGGTTGCGCACGCGACGTTCGTCAGCTCGGCCACCGTACGACCGGCGAGCTCCGCCTGTGCCTGTTCCTTCGTCAACGCGAACGAACCGATCGTGAAGCCGCCGGTCGAGACCGAGTCCACGAAGTCCGTGGTCCGGTTCTCGACGATCGCAAGCACGGTCGACTCGACCCGCGCCGATGCACTCGCAGGCATCGCGTCGAGGTTCGCTATCGACGGGCCTTCGGATTGCGTCAGGACGGGTGCATGCGTGACGCGCGACGCACCGGGCTTCGTCGGCTCGATGCCGCGTGCCTGCGGGCGCGGCGTGTCCTTGCACGCGCCGACGAGAAGAAGACCGAAGAGTGCCAGTCGAGTCGTCACGGCCGCGCTCACATCGAGAGCGGCAGCGCGATCGTCGCGGGCAGGCCGACGTCGGTATTCGTCACCGCGGTGACTCGCCAGCCGTAGTTGTTGGACGTCGTCGTGTTGCAGACGCCGGTCGATTCGATGTGCGTCGGGCCGATCTGGACCGAGTCGACGAGGCCGTTCGCGTCACAACCCGTTGCACCGGTCGTCCAGAGCGTGCCGTTGGTGCTGCGCATGACGAGCTTGCAGAAGTTCTTGCGCACCGCCGTGCTCGAGCCACTGTTCATGATGCCCTGGCCGGCGTCGCATCCGCCGCCGTTCCAGTACATCTGGCCGAACACGACGAGACCGTCGAAGCCGAGCGGAACGATGTGCCCCGTCGACGTCTTGAGCACCACGTACGCGGTGTGCGCCGGCGTGTAGCCCGAGCCGCCGACCGGCTGGCCGATGCTGATCACCGTGCCGAGCGTGACGTTGTTTGCGTCCTTGAGAACAACGCCGCCACCAGTACCCGCGGGACCTTGCGGACCTTGCGGGCCTTGCGCGCCAGTCGCGCCGATCGGGCCGATCGGACCTGCTGGACCCGTCGCGCCCGTCTGACCTACGAGACCTTGTGGACCCGTGGCGCCGGTCGCACCGACGGGACCCGCTGGACCCATCGCACCAGCGGGACCGATCGGACCCGCGGGACCTTGCGGACCCGTTGCACCGGTCGCGCCCGTCAGACCAACCGGACCCGCGGGGCCGATCGGACCGACCGCGCCGGTCGCTCCGGTGTCACCTTGCGGTCCCTGCGGGCCGATCGCACCGGTCGCGCCCGTCAGACCGATCGGACCGACGGGACCCATATCACCTTGCAGACCGCGCGGACCGACAGCGCCCGTTGGACCGATCGGTCCCTGCGCGCCGACGCAGTCGGCGACATCGCAGTTTCCCGACGCGTTCACATCTTCGACCATGCTGCACGTGCCGTCCTGGTCCTTGTCCCAGCAGGCGAGACCCGGCGCGCCTTGCGGACCTGTCGCACCGTCGGAACCTGCAGGTCCGATCGGACCCATTGGACCCATGAGACCGATCGGTCCCATCGGACCTTGCGGACCCTGCGGACCCATCGCGCCATCGGCACCCGCGGCGCCTTGCGGACCGACCGCGCCGACTGGCCCTGCCGCACCCGCAGGCCCCTGCGGACCGACGAGGCCCGTCGGATCGCCGATCCACTTGCCGTTCGCGTCGATGACCTGCGTGCTTCCGATCGTCACCGAGCGCGGATGGATGTCGCCGACCGCGTCGTTCGCGACGATCGCGTACGGCGCGCTCACGAGCTGCGTGCGCGGCAACAGCTCCTCGCCGTTAATCGTGACGCTGAGGTACAGGTTCTCGTTGGCGAACACATCCGCGGTGAGATTCGTGCCATCACCAAGTACCGACGCGAAGTAGCCGTCGATGACTTCCGCACTCTCGTGTTCCGTCCACAGCGAAGTGCCGCCCGTCGCCTTCGTGTACAGCGTGTAGGTGACGTCGATCGAGCCCTCGACGGGCGAGCCGCCGGCATCGAACAGGCGGCCCTGATGGGCGAGCTTCATCGGGACGTCGGCGCTCGCGACGCCACCGAGTGACATCATCAGTGCGCCCGCGATCAGTGACTTCGAGATAAGACTCTTCACGACTACTCTCCCAGTCCGGACTTGAGCGTGTGCGTACGGCTCGTCGAGGTCGCTTGCGGCGACGTCCCCACGGACGTCACGAGCATGAACGATTTGCTATGCGCGACCTGCGAACCGCCAACGGAGGAGAACCCAGAGGGCGAGCTCGTCCCTTCCGGAATGTAGTTGTCGCCGCAACCCGCGACGACGAACGCAAGCAGGGCAACTGCCCGGAAAATTTTCATGGAGATATCCAGTCCCTTCACGCCGTGTCGAGTAGTGGCGTCATGGGGGCGAGTCGGTCCAATCACCCGGATGTGTATGTGCGATTGGTGCCGACCTCCCGATCGCGCCCACGGCGCGTTCGGTAGGCTCTCTCGTGCGAGATGAGCTGGGATTCCTCGCGGACCTGCATGTGACCGTCACTGGGAGGTGCGATGCAAGGCAGGCGAGCAGTTCGCGTGCGAGGCGCGTTAACGCGTACATTCGACACATGCCAGTCAAACGGATGGACAACGTAGGAATCGTCGTCGAAGACCGTGGAGAGACGATCGAGTTCTTTCGCGAGCTCGGCCTCGAGCTCGAAGGCCGGGCCACGATTGAAGGAGAATGGGCCGGACGCGTCACCGGGCTGGGCGATCAGCACGTCGAGGTTGCGATGATGCGCACGCCGGACGGCCACAGCCGGCTCGAGCTCTCGCGCTTCATCACGCCGCCGGTCGTCGCGGATCATCGCAACGCCCCGGTGAACGCGCTGGGCTACCTCCGCGTCATGTTCGCCGTGGACGACCTCGACGAGACGCTCGAGAAACTCGGCAAGCGCGGCGCGCAGCTCGTGGGCGAGGTCGTCCAGTATCAAGACGTTTATCGGCTCTGCTACATCCGCGGGCCTGGAGGGCTTCTCATCGGACTCGCCGAGGAGCTCAGCTGAGCGCGTCTCGCTGGCCCGGCTTGACATTCGAGCGATCGCGGTCAACGATCAGCGTCCAACGTACATGGATGGCGGTGGAGTCCGCCGACAACCGCGCCCGCTGGAGGCGCCAATGACTCCTACGAGAGCCCACCGGGCACCGTAGGACGTTTCGTGACCTCGGTGCTCTCAGGAGTCACCGAGATGAGCACCACGCAACGCAAACCCCTGTCCCGCGACGTCATCGTCCTCGGCTGGGTGTCGTTCTTCAACGACGTCTCGAGCGAGATGATCTATCCGCTGCTGCCGCTGTTCATGGTGGCGGTACTCGGGGCGTCGGCGACCTCGCTCGGCTGGGTCGAGGGCGTCGCGACTGCAGCCGTGGCGCTGCTGACCGCGTGGGCCGGCTGGCGCAGCGATCGGTTCCGGAAACGCGTGCCCTACGTGCGGCTCGGGTATGGGCTCCCGGTGATCGGCAAAGGCGTCTTGATCGCCGCGGTCGCGTGGCCGCTCGTGCTGGTCGGTCGCACCATCGATCGCGTCGGCAAGGGAATCCGATCGAGCCCGCGCGACGCGCTGATCGCAGACACGACGACGGCCGCCGATCGCGGGCGCGCGTTCGGGCTGCATCGCGCGATGGACAGTGCCGGTGCCGTCGTCGGCGTGTTGCTCGCCGCGGTGCTGCTGTGGTGGCTGACCGGAACGCCGACGAAGGGCGGGGCGCTCGCGCAGAAGGAGCACGCCGAGACCGCGTTCCGGACGATCTTCGCCGTGGCCGCGGTCCTCGGGCTCGCAGCGGTCGGGTTCACGTTCGCGCTCCGCGAGCCACCGCACGAGGAGACGCCGCACGCGCCAGCGGCGACGGTCGGTGGAGTCGGCGGGCTGTCGAGCGCGTACTGGAAGGTGCTCGCGCTGTTGATCGTGTTCTCGCTCGCGAACAGCAGCGACACGTTCCTGCTGCTCCGCGCTGCCCAGGTCGGACTCGCACCGTGGGAGGTCGTGCTCGCGTATGCGCTGTTCAGCTTCGTCTACACGATCGTTTCGTATCCGGCGGGCGTGCTGAGCGACCGATTCGGGCGGTGGCCGATGATCGCGCTCGGCTGGGTGATCTACGCCGTGGTCTATCTCGGGCTCGCGAAGACCGGCGCCGTCGCGATCTGGCCGCTGCTCGGCATCTATGGCGTGTACATCGCGCTCACCGATGGCGTCGGCAAGGCGCTGCTCGCCGACCACGTTCCGCGTGAGCGGCGCGGCTTCGCGATCGGTTTGTTCTACATGGCGACCGGCGTGACGACGCTGATCAGCAGCGTCATCGCGGGCGAGCTGTGGGACCGCGTTGGCCCGGCGTCACCGTTCTGGTTCGGCGGACTGGCCGCGGCTGCGGCAGTCGTGCTGCTGGTCATCATGCGACCCTGGCGGAGGATGGAGCTGACATGACCTGGCGGTCGCGACTGACTGCGCTCGCGCAGTGGATCGTCCTCGGCGCGCTCGTCGGCGTGTTCTGCGGCGGTGCGTCGGCACTGTTCCTGTTCTTGCTCGGCGAGGTCACGGACTATCGCGGCGGGCACGAGGTGATCGTCTACTTCCTGCCGCTCGCCGGCCTCGTCATCGGCGTGCTCTACGCGCGCTTCGGCGAGTCGATCAAGGCGGGCAACAACCTCGTGATCGACACGATCCACGACGAGGGGCCGGAGATTCCGCTGCGCATGACGCCGATGGTCCTCGTCGGCACGGTGCTCACGCACCTGTTCGGCGGCAGCGCCGGCCGCGAGGGAACAGCGGTGCAGATGGGCGCGAGCCTCTCGGACTACATCTCTCACCGCCTGAAGCTCGGCCCCGAGCTGCGTCACCAGCTGCTCGCGGCGGGCGTCGCGGGTGGGTTCGGCTCCGTGTTCGGTACGCCGATCGCCGGCACGATCTTCGGCCTCGAGTTCGTGGTGCTCGGCCGGATCGAGTACCGCGCGCTCGTGCCCGCGTTGATCGCGTCGATCGTCGGTGACCTGACGACGCGCGGGCTCGGCATCGAGCACACGATCTATCCGGTCGCGCCGCACGTCGCGCTCGATCCGCTGCTCTGCCTCAAGTGGCTCGTGTTCGCACTCGCGATCGCGCTGACGAGCGTCGCGTTCATCGAGCTGACGCACTTCCTCAAGCGACAGGGCGAGCGCCACGTGAAGATGCTCGGCGTTCGCATGGCGATCGGTGGTGCGATCGTCGTGTTGCTGTGGCAGGTCGTCGGCACGAGCGACTACCTCGGCCTCGGCGTGCCGACGATCGTCCGCTCGTTCAGCGATCCGAACCTGCCGGTGTACGCGTTCGCGCTGAAGCTACTGTTCACCGCGATCACGCTCGGCGCGGGCTTCCTCGGCGGCGAGGTCACGCCGCTGTTCTTCATCGGCGCGACGCTCGGCAGCGTGCTCGCCGATGTGCTCGGTATCCCGCGCGAGCTGGGCGCGGGCGTCGGGCTCGCCGCGGTCTTTGCGTCGGCGTCGAACACGCCTCTCGCGCTCTCGATCATGGCCGTGGAGCTGCTCGGCGCGAACATCCTGCCGCACGTCGTGATCGTCTGCGTCCTCGCGTACCTGATCTCCGGTCACCGCAGCATCTATCCCTCGCAGCGAGTCACGCGCGGCAAGGGCGGCGGCGGTCCGGGGCGGCCGGTCCGCATGCGCGAGCTGGAGCAGGCGATGTCGCCCACCGCGGAGCCGCGCCCCGATCACGAGCGCTGACGCGATTAACCTCTCTGGATCACGCGGAAGTTTGCGAATCGCGTCCGCGCGAGACGCCCGGTAACTTCATCGCAGCGGTTACGTGGCGCATGGTGCTGCGCACATGAAGACCAGCTACTGGCTCTCGATCATCGCCGCGGCGGTCCTCGCGACCGGCGCCGCCTCGTTCCGCAGCGCCCGCGCCGGCGAGCCGTGCGCGCGCACCAAATTCGAGACGAAGCTCGTCGCGGACGCATGCGCCGCCGGCGGCCTGGCGAAGGCGAAGGACGTCATGAAGAAGTGGGTCAAAGACAACAAGTCCAAGCAGAGCGGACTCGAGTGCGCGAGCTGTCACTCGAAGATGGCGCCGACCTACGACCTCAAACCCGGCGGCCTCGAGACCTACAGGAAGCTCGGCGGTCACTGATCATGATGCGCGCGATCGTGGCGGCGTCGCTCGTCGCGCCGGCTTGTTACTACGCGAGCGCGCCGGCGACCGGTGAGGTCCCCGGAGGGACCGACGCGCAGATCGCGAGCACGGAGTTTCCATGCGAGGTCGCACAGGTCCTGGCGACATGCTGGAACTGCCACACGAATCCGCCAAAGGGCGGCGCGCCCATCCCGCTCACCACGCGTGCCGAGCTCGCCGCTGCATCGTCGCTCGGCGGGACGTACGCCGAGCGTGCGCTGATCCGCATGCGCGACACCGCGAAGCCGATGCCGCCGACCGGGTTTCCACGCCCCGACGCCGCGGGTATCGACGCGTTCGCGGCGTGGGTGCAGAGCGGTATGCCGATGGGCTCGTGCGAGGGCGTGCCCGGCGGCGGCGGTGTCGCGCCGACCGTGTGCTCGTCGGGGCAGAAGTTCCCGGCGGTGTTCGACGACGGCAGCCCCGACATGAACCCGGGGCTTCCGTGCCGAGCCTGTCACCTCCGAGAGGAAGAGGACGAGGCGCGGTTCTTCATGGGCACCGTATACCCGACGCTGCACGAGGAGGATCGCTGCTACTCCGACGTGCCCACCGGCACGCGCGTCGAGATCATCGATCGCAATGGCGTCGTCGCGCTCACCTTGCCCGTGCGCCCGCGCGGCAACTTCATGTCGAATTCGTTCAACGCGAACGTGACCCTGCCGTTCACCGCACGCGTCGTCTCGCCGACCGGCGACGTCATGCAGATGACGACGCCGCAGATGAGCGGTGACTGCAACGGCTGTCACACCGAGCAGGGCGCGAACGGTGCGCCGGGCCGGATCTTGTTGCCCTCCAACTGACAGGAGTCGTCCATGACGGAAACCTACGGGGTCGAAGTCGAAGACCTCGGCTCTCGCACCGGCCGCCGCCGCTCGTCGCCGATCGCCGACAATGTCCGCGGCGAAACGCGGCTCGTCGCCGAGGTCGATCGCTCGGTTCGTTACCACCGCCCGCTCACCGTCGGTCTCGTTCGCATCGCCAACGATGCCGTCGCCGACGCGATGGCGCGCTCGCTTCGCTCCATGGACTTCATGGCCGAAGATGCGGGCGACGATTACCTCGTCATCCTCCCCGAGCTCACCCGCTCCGAAGGTGCGGACGCCATCGAGCGCCTTCTCGACCTCGCGCGCGGCGCCGGCGCCATCGCCCAGGCCGCGATCGCGCAGTGCCCCGAGGACGGCACGACCTCCGAGACGCTGATCGATGCCGTCCGCTCCTCGCTCGAGGCCGGCCGCTCGCCCCGTGACACGATCGCCGCGCGCAAGTGCTCCAACGAGCCGGTCGTGCTCGACCCGGCGATGCGCCGCGTCTACACGCTCGTCGAGCGCATCGCCGACACGCAGATGACCGTGCTCATCCTCGGCGAGACCGGTGTCGGCAAGGAAGGGGTCGCCGATGCGATCCACAAGAAGTCCTCGCGTCGCGACAAGCCGCTCATCAAGCTCAACTGCGCGGCCCTCCCCGAGACGCTCCTCGAGTCCGAGCTGTTCGGGCACGAGCGCGGCGCCTTCACCGGCGCCGACAAGCGCAAGGTCGGCTTCTTCGAGGCGGCCGACGGCGGCACGCTGTTCCTCGACGAGATCGGCGAGATGCCGCTCGCGCTGCAAGCCAAGCTCCTGCGCGTCCTCGAGCGCAAGGTGATCACGCGCGTCGGTGGCACGACCGAGATCGCGATCGATGCGCGCGTCGTCGCGGCGACCCATCGCGATCTCGAGGCCGAGGTCCACGTCGGGCGGTTCCGTCACGACCTCATGTTCCGCATCGCCGGCTTCACGCTCGTCGTGCCGCCACTCCGTGACCGCCTGGCCGAGATCCTTCCGCTCGCGGAGCACTTCGCATCGCTCGCGGCGAGCGAGCAGGGCCGTCCGGTCCCGGCACTCGCCGAGGACGCACGCGCCGCGCTCACCGCCTACAGCTGGCCGGGCAACGTGCGCGAGCTCAAGAACGCGATCGAGTGCGCGCTCGTCCTGCGAGGCGAGCTGCCCGAGAAGCTACGCGATGTCGGCCAGCGCGGGCGTCCGGTCGTGCCCGCCTCCAACATGCGCGGTCAGCTCGCCGAGGTCGAGCGCGCAGTGATCGTCACCGCGCTCGATGCCGAAGATCAGAACCGGACGCGTACCGCTCGCCGGCTCGGCCTTTCGCGCCGCGCGCTCATCTACAAGATGGAGAAGTACGGGCTGAAGCCGTCACCAGGTCGCTAGCGCGGCGCACCTTCATCGCGTCACTGACAGGAGTTGTTCATGACTGAGACCTACTGGGACCACGTGCTCCCGCTGCACCCGAAGCTCGTCCACGTGCCGATGGCGCTGTGTGTGGTGATGCCGATGGTCGCGATTCTGATCTGGGTCGGCGTGTCCCGCGGCTGGTTCACGCCGCGCGCGTGGCTGATCGCCGCGGTTCTCCAGTGCACCACGTTCGGCGGCGCGATCGCCGCGCTGAAGTCCGGCGAAGAAGATGGCGAGAAAGTCGAAGGCTACGCGAGCGAGGAGGCGCTCGAGACGCACGAGCACCGCGCGTACTGGTTCGTTTGTGTCGCCGGTGCAAACGTCGCGCTCTGCGGCGCCGCGTTCCTCCTGCATCGCGATCGCCGGCAAGGGCTCGTCGGTGCGTGCGCGATCGTCGGCCTGTTCGTAGGCGCGTATGCGGGCTACCTCGTCGGAGACGCGGGTGGCCGCCTCGTCTACGTCGCGAACGCGTCGGACGCACATCGATGAGGCTCGCGATCTTGGTCGCGCTGTCGGCGTGCGTCGAGCCACCGCCTGCGCAATGGACCTACGTACATGCGGCGATCATCGTCCCGCACTGCACGACGAGCGCGTGTCATTCGACGCTCTCCAGGGCCGGGAACCTCGATCTGCACGACGTCGACGCCGCGTATCAGGCGCTGACCTCGCGCGCGTGCACGGACACCGCGGCGCCCGCCGCCGGCTACGTCGACACCGCGAACCCGAGCGCGAGCTATCTGTCCATTCTGCTCCGCCGCGAGGGTCCGACGGGCATGCCACCCAATGCTCGGCTTGCGGACACGGAGATCGAGCGGCTCGAGACATGGATGATGGCAGGTGCACGATGCGATTGATCGTGCTCGTGCTGCTCGCGCTCGGCGTGCTCGCCGGCGACGTCGCGGCCTATCCCGAGTTCCAGTTCTCGACCGGCGCGACTCGGTGCGCGGAGTGTCACTTCGCGCCGATGGGTGGCGGCTTGATCAACGCGTACGGTCGGGACGAGGCTGCGTCGACGATCTCCGAAGCGGGAGACGGCCGGTTTCTCCACGGTGCGATCGAGCTCCCCGAGTGGATCGCGCTCGGCGGCGACGTTCGCGTCGCGGGGCTCGGCAAGCACGTTCGCGATGGCACGGAAGCCGCGGTGTTTCCGATGCAGGCCGACCTCTACGCGCGGGTCGCGAACGGCACGTGGTCTGTGCAGGGCACGTTCGGCGTGCTCGAGACGATTCGCAAGCCAGGGTCATTCACCGAACGCCTCGGTAGCCGCGAGCACTACGCGATGGTCGAGGCCGAGGACAAGGCGTGGTACGCGCGCGCCGGCCGGTTCTTGCCGGCGTTCGGTCTGCGCATGCCAGATCACACGGTGTACGTGCGCCGCTACACCGGGCAGCACGCGTTCGAGGAGAGCTACGGGCTCGGCGCGGGCTTCGCGAAGGGCAGCTGGGAGGTCCACGCGACGTTGATGACACCGCTCGAGCTGCACCCCATCGTCGGCCGCCACGGCTGGGGCGGCGCGCTGATGGTCGAGAGGTTCAACGAGGCGTCGACCGCCAGCGTCATCTTGCAGGCGCGCTCCCAGCGGGTCGGCGACACCATCGAGAACTGGACGGGCGGCGCGTACAAGCGGTGGATCGAGGACGCGGACATCTGGGTCGCAGCCGAGATCGACGTCGGCATGACCCGGGTCCCCGACGCACCGGTGATCACGCGAATCGCCGCGTATGCCACGGCGAGCTACCGGCCTGGCAAGAAGTGGGGCGCGGCGCTCGGCGCGCACGCGTACGACGGCGACGTCCGGATCGTGGACAACGATCGCATCGCGCTCGACACGCGGTTCGCATGGTTCCCGCGCGCGCACCTCGAGGTCGCGGCGCTCGTCCGTGGGGCGGTGCTAGCGCGCGAGCTCGCGCGCGGCGACGTGTTCGGCTTCCTGCAGCTCCACTACTACCTCTAGTCGTCCTCGTGCTCGCTCTCGATGTACGGGCGGTCGAGGTCGAACTCGAGCACGCCGATCGGATCCGAGCCGAACACGGTCGCGACGTCGATGCGGTCCTGCGTCGGGCCCGCATAGCCGGCGGTGGCGGCGCGCTCGACGACCTCCATGCTGACCGGCAGCGTGCCGAGGCCAGTGAACGTCTCGAGGCACGTCACGATGTTCGCGTCGCGCGTGCACGCGCCGGTGCCGGCCGGGCCGCTGACGTCGACGCTCTTCGCGCCGGCCGCGAACGTGCCGGTCAGCGTCACCTCGACGTCGCCGCCGACGAGACCGATCGGCAGATCGTAGTGGAGCGTCACGGTGTCACCCGAAATGATCCAGTCCGCGCTGTCGATCGGGAACGTGGCCGCGGCCTCGAGGTCCGGCGTCACCGTGGGGACGCGGTACAGGCCCACGTAGTGACCCGTCGTGACCGGCAGCGGATCGACGCCGCCATTCGGCGTGGGCTGATCGGGATCGTTCGCACAACCCGCGATCACGACCACGAGCGAGGAGAACTGGACGAGATGACTGCGCATGCTTGCTCCGGCAGGGTACAAAGTCCGTCGCGACTCTACTATCGGCCACAATGCGGGGCCCGTGACGAGCCCTGACGAGATGACGCGATTCCGCGAATGCAGTCTGTTTCCGAGCAGGTAATCGAGTCAGGGCCGGATCCCGAGGTCGTGGACCGGCTCGACGAGGACGGCTGGTACCGCGAGGCGTACCGACGGGACGTGGCGCAGCTCACGCTGCGTGCGGTCGCGACCGGTGCGGTGCTCGGGTTCGTCCTCTCGTTCGCGAACGTTTACATCGGACTCAAGACCGGCTGGTTCTTCAGCATGGCGCTCGCTGCTGCGCTCGCGTCGTTCGCGACCTGGCAGGTGCTCGCAGCGGCCGGCTTCGCGCGCACGCCGCTGACGATCCTCGAGACCAACTGCATGCAGTCGACCGCGTCGTCGGCCGCATACGCGACCGGCAACATGGTGGTCGGCATCGTGCCGGCGATGCTGCTCCTGTCGGGCACCCAGCCGTCGTGGGGCGCACTCGCCGCGTGGATCGCGTGCGTCGGCGCGCTCGGCGTCACGCTCGCGATCCCTCTCAAGCGGCAGCTGATCAATCGCGAGCGCCTGAAGTTCCCGTCGGGGACAGCGGCCGCGATCATGCTGCACGGGTTGTTCCGGCGCGGCGGCGAGCTGCGCGTGCGCGGGCGCCTGCTCGCGGGCGCGATCGGCCTCGGTGCGTTGCTCGCGGTCGTGCGCGATCTGCGCGGGCTCGCCGTGATCGCGTCGAGCTCGCGCGTGTTCGACTGGCTGCCGCGCTTGCACGCCTCCGGCGGCGTGTACTCGGCGAGCCAGCTCGGCATCGTGCTCGATCACAGCGTGCTGCTCGTCGCTGCGGGCGTGTTCGTCGGGTTGCGCACGTCGGCGTGGATGGTCGTCGGCGGACTGATCACCGCGTTCGCGATCGGGCCGGCGGCGGTCGAGGCCGGTGCAGGAACGCGCCTCGACTTCGCGTGGGCCGAGTCGGGTGTGTGGGCCGGTGCGCCGTTCCTCGTCGCGTACGCGGCCGTCGCGCTCGGCGGACAATGGCGTGCGATCGCGCGTGCGCTCCGCGGTCGTCGACGAGACGCGATCTCCAAGGACGCAGCGGAGATCGAGATCCCGGCGGCGTGGTTCTGGACCGGGTTCGCGCTGTGCGGCACCGCGGCGGTCGTGCTCGCGCGCGTGCTGTTCGGCATTCCGATCATCTTCGGGGTGCTCGCGGTCGCGATGAGCCTCGTGTTCTCGACCGTCGCATGCCGCATCACCGGCGAGACCGACATCACGCCGGGCGGGCCGATCGGGAAGCTGACGCAGGTCGCGTTCGGTGCGCTACGCCCGCATCACCCGACGACGAACCTCGTCACGGCGTCGCTCACGCACGCGTCATCGGTGGCCGCAGCGGATCTGCTCAACGACCTGAAGAGCGGCTACCTGCTCGGAGCCGATCCGCGCAAGCAGTTCGTCGCGCAGGCGCTCGGCATTGTCGCCGGCACGTGCGCGTCGGTGCTCGCGTACCACGTGCTCGTGCCCGACGTGAACGCGCTCACCGACGGGCGGTTCGCAGCGCCGGCGGCGCACCAGTTCCGGGCGATCGCGGAGCTGCTGCAGGACGGCATCGCGAGCCTGCACCCGCTACATCAGGCGCTCGTGATCGGCGGCGCCGCCGCGGGCCTCGTGTTTGCCGCGCTCGAGCGGCTCGCACCACCGCACGTCCGGCGGTTCGTGCCGTCGGCGGCAGGGCTCGGGCTCGGCCTGCTCGTGCCCGTGTCGACGTCGATCGGGATGTTCGTCGGCGCCTCGCTCGCGGCGCTCGTCGCGCGCATTCGCGGTGGCGACACGGGCAAGCGCGTGTGGCCGATCGCCGCGGGCGCGCTCGCGGGGGAGAGCCTCGCCGGCGTCGTCGTCGCGGTCGTGAACAACGTCACGGGGTAGTCACGCGCGGGCGATAGCGCGTCGCGCGCGCGAACCCGAGCCGCTCGACGCGTCGCTCGGCGAGCAGGACGCGCAACGCGCGCACGACCGTGCTCTGCGAGACCTCGAGCGACTTCGCGAGCTCGGGCACCGTGGCTTGCTCGAGCTCGCTCAGGCGCTGGAACACGAGTTGCGGCGAGCTCTCGGCGAGCGCGCGCCCACGCGGCGCCGCGGGAATGCGCTGCGGTTCGAGCATCGGCGCTTCGCCTTCGTCCCACAGCGGCGTGCTCTCCGGCACCGGCGCGTCGATGCCAGCGACGAGGTGCACCGGTACCGCGGTGCGATAGCCGTTCTCGCCGACCTCGATCCACGTGCCGTACGGCTGCAGGTACGTGCGCAGGCGGTGGATCGCCGTGCGCACCGGCGGATCGTGGATCTCGGGGTGATACGCACGCAGGCCCCGTAGCCCCGCGACGATGCGTTCCTTGCTCGAGTCGCCACTCGCGAGGATCCGCTGCAGCGCAGGGCACCAGCGCGGCGGCCGATGCTTGACGACAATGTCGCCGTGATCCTCGAGCAGGATCAGATCCTCGTCGGGCAGCACGATGATGCGGCGGCCGGGCACGAGGCCGAGCAGCTCGGGCAGGGTGCCGAGCAGGCCGAGCGAGACGATGCGCGAAATCGCGCTGACGTCGCGATGCGCGACCGCACGGAGGATCGGAGCGACGCCGTCTTCATCGAACGCGCGCGGGCGGATTGTCGGATCGAACTGCTCGAGCGCGCCGCGCGCGTAGAAGTGATGGGTGGTCCGCCACAACGCGCGCAGCTCGTCGAGCGCACGCTGCTCGCGCGCGAGATCACCGTCGGTACGCGCGACGAGGATCTCGAAGCCGAGCAGCTCCGCGCGGAACGCGACATCGCGCGGCTCGACGAGCTCCTGCGCCTGCTCGAGCAGCGCACGGCACGCGGCCGGCCCGTGCTGCCAGCGCGTGACCCACATGCGCGCGAGGAAGCTGACGACCTTGCCGCGTCGTGTATCGCCCCGCAGCGCGTCCTTGTTCGCGGCCTCGAGCGCCTTCGTCGCCTCGGAGCGCCGGCCTCGCAGCGCGCGCTGCGCCGCTGCCTCGGTGAGGAGCGCGCGCTGCGAGTAGGAGTCGTGCGCGCGCCGCCGCAGCAGCGCCTCGACGCGCTCGAGCGACTCCGCGTTCGGCACGAAGCGCGTCACGTACGTCGCGATCGAGGTATCGACGGCGTATGCGTTGTTCGTCAGCCCGAGGCGATGCGCCTGCTTCTTCGCCTGCTCGAGCATCGCGATCCCGCGCTGGAGCTGTCCCAT
>JABFXX010000489.1 GCA_013368795.1 Kofleriaceae bacterium | reverse complement strand
GTTGCGGAGGTTCGACCGATGAGACGCGCGCTCGTGCTCGCCGCGCTGCTCGCCGCGTGCAAGGCGGACCTTCACCACACGACCGACGCGAACGCGCCCGGTGTGCCGGGCGACACGCTCGCGCCGAGCATCGGCGATCCGCCGCCGGGTGCCGTCACGCTGACGGTCACGCGCCTCGGTCAGCCGATGCCCGACGTCGCGGTGTTCTTCCAGAACGCGGACTCGTCGCTCGTCGGTGCCTCGCTGACAAACGCCAAGGGCCTCGCGTGGGCCGCGATGACGCCAGGCGGGTTCGTCACGGCGGTCGAGCACAAGGGCAGCGGTGTCGACGAGCTGTCGACGTTCGCCGCGGTCGAGCCGGGCGATGCGCTCGCGCTCGACGTCGAGCCGGTCGGACCGCGCGATCAGGTGACATTCGCCCTGACGTTCCCCGACGCCGCCGCGGCGAGCTACGCGATCTACACGCCGTGCGGATCGATGCATGCGGCGGCGACGACGGTCGCGTTCACGGGCACCGGCTGCGCGAACCTCGTCGACTTCGTCATCGTGCCGCTCGACGGCCAGGGGACCCCGGCCGGCCCCGCGCTCTCCGCGCCGTCGACCGCGATCGACGCGCCGGCGGTCGCGCTCACCGGCGCGTACCAGCCGTTCGCGGCGACGACGTTCGCGTACACGAGCGTGCCGGCGTCGTGGCAGTTCATCGGCCTCTACCACGCGATCTCGGCCGAGCGGCGCGCGTACGAACAGTCGGGCGGTACCGCGCCGTCGAGCACGGTCGCGGCGCTGCAGCTCGCGCTCCCGTGGACGGCGGCGAGCACGCTGACCGTGACGACCCAGTTCCCGACGACGAGCGAGCTCGGCCGGCAGCAGATCTATAACTGGCAGCCTGCCTCGACCGTGTACGTGCTCGACCTCGGGTCGGTGCAGCTCGCGCCGTACGCATCGGCGCCCGCGTACGACCGCACCGCGCGCGTCGTGTCGTGGACCGAGGGCACCGGCGCGCAGGGCGACGTCGTGCGGGCGCGGCTGCACCTGTATCGCGACGACATCCCGGCCGGCCGGACGTGGACCTGGCGGATCGCCGCGCCGCGGACCGCGACGAGCGTCGCCTACCCGCAGCTCCCGGTGCTCGACTTCGACTTCAATGCGCAGCCCAGCGACACGCTGTCGATCGACGAGCTGACGACGATCCAGGTCCCGGGCGGCTATGCCGGGTTCCGCGCCCACGCGTACGGCGATCCGATGCTCGGCGTCACCGGTGCGTCGGGGCGCATGGTCATTCAGACAGCGTTTTCTCGAGAGCTCTAGCCGCCGGCGGCTCGACCTCCTCTTCGACGGAGGCGGGCTCGAGCTTCCACCGCTTCTCGATCAGCTCGTGCAGCGCGTAGATGACGGGCGTGACGAGGATCGCGGCCCCGAGCTTCACCAGGTACGACGTCATGACGATCGTCACGTAGTCGCCCAGCGAGACCTTGCCGCCCCAGATGATGCCGGAGATCACGATCGTGTCGATCAGCTGGGACACCGCGGTCGAACCGGTCGAGCGCAGCCACAGCATCCGGTTGCCGGTCGCCTTCTTGAGCAGGAAGAAGACCGAGATATCGACGAGGTTGCCGATCAAGAACGCGAACATCGACGCGATCTGGATCTTCGTCGCCTGCGTGAACACGACCGAGAACGCGCTCGGCGTCACGCCGGTCCACGTCGGGTCGAGCGCGAGCGGGGCCCAGGGCAGCGCACCGGCCGCGTAGACGATGCAGAACGTGAGCCCGACCATGCAGAACGCGAGGAACGTGATCCTGCGAACGACTTTTCGCCCGTAGAACTCGTTGAGGATGTCGGTGAGGATGAACGTGATCGGGAACGCGATGTTGCCGACCGAGGTGATCCACTCGCGCCCGAACAGCGTGAACGAGGTGAGCTTGCCGCCGATCATGTCGCCGACGACCAGGCACACCATGAACACGGCCACGAGCGTGATGAAGAGGTTCAGGCGCGCGTCCAGCTTCACGGCGAGGATCGAAGCACAGATGTTGTGGAGAAGCCGGCCCCCGTGCCACGATTCGCGGCGATGAGGCGGATGGTCCTCGCGCACGCCCTGCTCGTCGGCGCGACCGGGTGCAACTGGGCATTCGGGCTGAACCCGACGCAGCCGTGGGATGCGGGCGATGCTCCGCCCGACTCGCCGCCCGGCGTGAAGAGCGCGCTCGTCTGGGGCGCGGTGACGACCGACGGCCAGGGAACCCCCGATGCGACGATCGAGTACGCCGGCATCGGCTCCGAGACGATCCGCCCCGAGGTCCCGAGGGTCGAGGTCGGCCCTGTCGATCCGGCGATGGGCTCGCTCGCCGAGGTCTCGTACAGCGCCGTCGACGGCACGTTCGAGGTCCCCTACAACCTGCGCGAGGCGCCGCACCGCATCGTCTACACGCTGCCGGGCGAGACAACGCCGCGCGAGATCCAGTGGGCGCGGTCCGACGCGCACATCGTCGTGCCGCGCTACATGCGCATGAACGCGCCGCTCGTGCCGCCGGGCAGCGGGTTCTCGATCACGCCGACCGGAAGCGGCGGCGGCCCGGTCGGTCTTGTCCACACGTCGGGCGTGTTCACGGTCAACGACGTTCCCGCGGACTTCGACTCGGCGACGCCGACGCTGACGTTCCGCTTCGCCGACAAGGCGCGGCCGCTATCGAAGCCGCTCGGCAAGTTCGAGTCCGCGAAGGGCGACTGGGTGCTCCTCACCGACTGGAAGTCGCACACCGGCTTCACGTCGGTCTCGGCATGGGCGCTCGCGCCGAACGTCGACCTCTCGCCTTCGACGTTGACCATGCCGACGCCACAGCCGGCGTGGAATACCGTCGAGCGCATGCTCTCGACGGGCATGTGCCCCGGAGCGAACTGTTTCCCGACCACCGGCGTGGGGGCGGCCAACCAGCGGATGAGCGACATGCTCGGGCCGCTGATCGACACCTCGACGGAATTCCAGCGCACGCGCTACGGCATCGTGCCGACCGTCGACCTGCCGCCCTACCTGCCCGCCGTCGCTCCGGACTTCATCGACCGCTCGACGATCCAGTACTTCGCGGAGGCGTATCAGGACATCGCGACGTTCGTGCTCGCAGACCCATCGCAGATGCTGCCGGGGTACCAGACGGTCGCCGATGGCCTGGTGATGGCGTCGCGCACGGTGCACGGCGTGACGCTCTACTCGTCGATGCAGGAGATGCTGAAGACCTCCAACGTCGCGGCGCGTATCAAGTGGAGCGCACCGCTCCCGACGTCGATCAAGCTCGGCTCGACGAGCCTGTCGGGCGCGGACGACGTGTCGTTCCCGGCGACGGACGGGCAAGTCGAGCTGTCGTTCTCGCCCGACAACAACAACGGCAGCGACTACATCATCACGCTTGCCGAGCTCGCCGCCGGGACGCTGGTACCGGTGCGGCAGTACCAGGTGATCGCGCCGTCGGTGAAGGTCGACGGCACCCTGCTCCAGCGCGGCCACACCTACGTGTTCATGATCACCGCACGCTCGGGCCTGCCGAACGCGCAACAAGGTGACTACCGCACGGTGTCGTGGCCGTTCTCGGTGACGACAACGGCAGCGGCGACGTTCGTCGTCCAGTAGCTATCGTCCGCAGGCCGGCGGACGACAGTCCGATCTCCGGACGCTCCGGACAGCCACCTCCGTGAATCCGCGATGTTGGGCGCGGCACGGGCCGTGTAGAGGCGGGCCGGCGGAGGTTTGACATGTCTGGTGAAGAGAAGAAGAACCGCTCGATCGCCGAGGCGATCCGGGCGATCCACAAACAGTTCGGCTCCGGCTCGATCATGCGGCTCGATGGCAGCGAGGTCGCCGCCGTCGAGGTCATCCCGACCGGCTCGGTCGCGCTCGACGTCGCGCTCGGCTGCGGTGGCCTGCCGCGAGGCCGCATCATCGAGATCTATGGCCCGGAGTCGTCGGGCAAGACGACGCTGACGCTGCACGCGATCGCCGAGGCGCAGCGCGCCGGCGGTGTGTGCGCGTTCATCGATGCCGAGCACGCGCTCGACACCGACTACGCGCGCCGCCTCGGCGTCGACCTCGAGGATCTGCTCGTCAGCCAGCCCGACTGCGGCGAGCAGGCGCTCGAGATCACCGACACGCTCGTGCGCACCGGCGCGATCGATCTGATCGTCGTCGACTCCGTCGCCGCGCTCACGCCGCGCGCCGAGATCGAGGGCGACATGGGCGACGCGCACATGGGTCTGCAGGCACGCCTGATGAGCCAGGCGCTGCGCAAGCTCACCGCGATCATCTCGCGCACGCGCACGGTCGTCATCTTCATCAACCAGCTGCGGCAGAAGATCGGCGTCGTCTACGGCAATCCCGAGACGACGACCGGCGGCAACGCGCTCAAGTTCTACTGCTCGGTTCGCCTCGACATCCGCCGCAAGAAGGCGATCAAGCGCGGCGAGGAGACGGTCGGCAGCGAGGTCAAGGTGAAGGTCGTGAAGAACAAGCTCGCGCCGCCGTTCCGCGAGGCCGAGTTCGAGATCCTCTACGGCACCGGCGTCAACAAGCTCGGCGAGCTCGTCGACACCGCCGAGAAGCTCGGCCTCGTCGAGAAGTCGGGCACCTGGTACTCGTACGGCGGCGCGAAGATCGGCCAGGGCAAGGAGAAGGTGATCGCGCACCTCGACGAGCACCCTGCCCTGCAGACGCAGCTGCGCACCGCGCTCGTCGCGCAGGCCAGGCGCGTCGCGACCGGTCAGGTCGCACAGGCGCCGAACGGAGCCGCGTCGTGAGTGGCAACCTGCAGGCGGCGCTGATCACGCCGGAGCGCGCGACGAAGCTGCTCGACGAGATCGTGTTCGAGCGCGTGCTCGGCTTTGTCGACCTCGACGGTCTGTTCGGGTTCGAGCAGGAGCTGTGGTGTGCACTCGCCGAATGTGGGCTCGATGACGACGCGATCGCCGAGGCGTCCAAGGCGATGATCGACCGTGCGCTCGCACGGATCGCCGAGGACCCGCGGCGGTACGGCACGTTCGGCCCGGCTCCCGGCGGATTCGACTGCCCGGACTGCATCGAGGAAGCGCGGGTGAACGCGAAGCGGCGGGCCTGACCGGCGCGCTGCGCACACTGCACCACGATCTCCGAGTTTTGCTGAACGGCATCCAGATCTGTCGGCGTGACACGTTCTGAGGGGCACTCGCGTAGGATTCGCGAGTCCCCATGGCCCGTGCTGTCGAAGGAGCTGCGCTGCTCGTCGCAGGACACGGTGCGATCGGCGGGACCAAGCTCGACGCGTCGGCGGTCCACACGCTCGGTCAGATCGGCGAGGCGCTGCTCGCGACCGGCACGTGGCGGATCCGGCGCCTGAGCGCGGCTGCCGGCGAGCGCAATCCGGCGGATCGCGGCACGCTGAAGCGACACCTCGACGAGCTGGCCGACGAGCCGGTGCGCCTCGTCGTGCTCGTCGTGCTCGGCGTGATCGTCGACGCCGGTGGGCCGGCGCTCGTCACGAGCAGCGAGCTGCGCGCGTATCCCGAGGATGCGACGCTGCCGCTCGGGTGGATCGGCGAGCGGTTGCGGCGGATGAAGGCCGAGCAGGTCGTCGTGGTGTTCGCCGGCCGCCCCGACAAGGCGTACGCGGCGAGCACCGGCGCGTCGGCGTCGACGTCGCCCATGGAGTGGCTCGGTGCACTCGGCACCGGACGGAACGAGCACGTGATCGCGACGGCGTCGGCGGATGCCGGCGCGCCGATCGTCGACGCGCTGCTCGCGGGCCTGTGCGGCGACGCGCTCGATCCGCGGACCGGCACGGTGACGATGTCGAGCCTGTCGAAGCACCTCGGCGAGCGCGTGCCGAGCTCGGCAATCCAGACCTCGGAGGCGTCGGAGACGTTCACCACGTCGCCGCCGCTCGCGGGCCTGTGGGACGTGCGGCGCTCGCAGATGTCGTTGCTCGGCACGCAGCGCGCGCGCAAGCGGCCGGCGACCGGCGAGCGCGACGATCTGACGGGGACCGTGTTGCCCGGACGGTTCCGGCTCGACGGCGTCGTCGCACGCGGCACGTTCGGCACCGTCTATCGCGCGCACCAGCTGTCGGTCGAGCGCGACGTCGCGGTCAAGGTCCTGCACGCCGACATCGATCCGATCTCCGAGGACGGCCGGCTGTTCGTCCACGAGGTGCGCGCGGTCGGCCGGATCGATCACCCGCACGTCGTGCGGATCCATCAGGCCGATATCACCGGCGACGGTCGGCTGTTCTACGCGATGGAGCTGCTCGACGGCCGCGACCTGCAGGCGCTCGCCGCCGAGGGGCCGATGCCGCAGGCGCGCGCGATCGAGCTCGTGCGCCAGCTGCTCGCGGGTCTCGGTGCGGCGCACGAGGCCGGTCTCGTCCACGCCGACGTCAAGCCGGCGAACGCGATCGTCGTCGAGCGAGACGGCGCCGAGCGCGTCGTGCTCGTCGATTTCGGCCTCGCGCGCCTGCGCCATCCCGATCGCGCGACGGAGTCCGCCGGCGGCACGCCTGCATTCATGGCGCCCGAGCAGCTGCACGAAGGACGTGTCGACGCGCGCAGCGATCTGTTCTCGGTCGCGCTCGTGCTCGTCAATCTGCTCACCGGCTGGCGTCGGACGAGCGCGCAGATGATCGTACCGCCGCTCGACGGGATCGCCGACAGCGAGCTGCGCGAGGTGCTCGCGAAGGCGCTCGCGGTCGATCCCGGCGATCGCTACCAGTCCGCGCGCGAGCTCGCCGCTGCACTCGGCCGGCAGAAGCTCGAGCAGCCGGAGCACGCGGAGCAAGCGGCGCCGGTCGGGCCGATCCTCCCGTTCCGATTGTTCGCGCCGCTGACCGAGGCCGATCGCGGCAGGCTGCACGGCCGCGAGCTCGACGTCGCGACGTTGACCGAGCACGTGCTGTACCGGCGCAGCGTCATCTACACGGCGCCGTCGGGAACGGGCAAGACATCGCTGCTTCGCGCCGGCCTCGTGCCGCGCCTCGATTCACTCGGGATCACCGTCGTGTACCTGCGCTGCCGCAACGCCGCATCGAGGGGGCTCGCCGCGGCGATCGCGCCCGATGCGGCGGACGCCGAGGACTCGACCGTCGCCGAGGCGGTCGCGCGCCATCACGCCCAGCGCGGCGGCAAGCTCGTGCTCGTCCTCGACCAGCTCGAGGCCGCGCTGGCCGACGGAGACCTCGTCGAGGCGTCGCTCGATTTCGCGCACTGGCCGGAGACCGCCGATGTCTCCGTCGTGCTGTCGATCCGCGAGGATCACCTCGCGCGGCTCGTCGCGCGCACGCAGAAGGTCGAGCCCGGCATGCCGATCCTTCGCCTGCCGCCGCTGACCGTCGATGGCGCGCGCGCCGCGATCGTCGGTCCGCTCAACGAGGCGCGCCTCGCGATCGAACCCGAGCTGCTCGACGCGCTGCTCGCCGATCTCCGCGACGCCGCGACCGCGCTCGCGCCGGAGATGGGCTGGGGCGACGCCGAGAACGCGGTCTATCCGCCGCACCTCCAGCTCGCGTGCTCGCTGCTGTTCGAAGCGCTCGGCTCCGGCGAGGCAACGCTGACGCTCGCGCACTACAAGCGGCTCGGCGGGTTCGCCGCGATCGTCGGCGAGCACCTCGAGCGCGTGCTCGACCTCGAGCTCGCCGATGGCCGCGACGTGATCGCGCGCGACCTGTTCACCGCGCTCGTCACGGCGGCGCACGAGCGCGCGGTGAGACCCGAGGCCGAGCTGCTCGCGATCGTCGGCGCGCGCCACGAGCGGCACCAGATCCTCGCGGTGCTCGAGATCCTGCGCCAGCGCGGCCTGCTCCTCCGCGTGCGCGGCGATGGCGAGCCGAGCTGGGAGCTCGTCCACGACAGCCTCGTGCCGCGCGTGCTCGCGTGGATCGATCGCAAGGACCTCGCGCGCCGCCGCGCGATCGAGCTCGTGCGCCATCACCTGCTTCACTCGCAGCCCGACTCGCCGAGCCTGCTCGATCGCAAGGAGTTGCGCGAGCTGCGCGCGCACGAGGCAGCGATCGCCGAGCTCGACGAGGAATGGCGCACGACGCGCGGCTCTCTCGACTGGACGCCGCTGCGTCTCGTCCGCTACTCGCGCCGCGTGCTGCGGCGCCGCGCGTTCCTGTTTGGCAGCGCGCTCGTCGCAGCGCTGGCGGTCGCGAGCATCGCGGTGATCCGCAACCGGATCGATGCCGCGGAGCGCGCGAGAGACGTCTCGCTGCGCGATCGCGACATGGGTCGGTTCACGCTCGAGCTCGAGATGATCGAGTGGGATCCGACGACGTTTCACGTCACGCCAGTCGACGCGCGCGAGCTCCCGGGCCTGCGGTGGGAGCTTCACTATCCGATCGAGGCGGATCCCACAGCGTTCGGCGCGCCGTTCGAGGAACGTCACCTCGTCCTGGGCAAGGAGTCGCGCGGCGCGACCTACAGGCAGCCCGTCGAGGCGCACGGGGGTCACGCGGTCCTCGTCGTGTCCGGCAGGAGCGACGCGGGCGAGGCGTGCTCGAACGCGGTCATCCCGGTGATCCTCCCCGGCTACGGCACGCGCAGTAAGGGCGAGGCGGCGGTGTTCAGCGTGAAGGTTCCGACCTGCCGTGCGACGCGTGCCGGCATGATCCAGCTCGCAGCCGGGCCATTCATCTACGGTGGTCTCGGCGAGCCACCGATGCCGGGCATGCCCAGCGATCCGAGCTTCGCGATGGAGACCCGGCTCGATTTGCCCGCGTTCGCGATCGATCGCACCGAGGTCACGAACGCGGCGTTCGGGATCTTCACGACGAGCAACGCCGAAGCGACGGGAATCAAGTTCCCGACGTACCCGCGCGTCGTCGGCATCGGCACGCCAGGCGAGCCGATGCATCCGGTCACCTACGTCTCGTGGACTGACGCGAAGATCTACTGTCGCTGGCTCGGCAAGCGCCTGCCGACGACGAAGGAATGGGTACGCGCGCTGCGGGGCGGCGAGCGCCTCGCCGACGGTTCGCCGAACCCGCACCCTCGCCGCACCCTGCCGTGGGGCGACGATCGCCAGCCACCGCCGACGCGGATCGGCGCCACCGACGACGCGGGCACGGTGCCGGTCGGCTCGAATCCCGAGGACAGGAGTCCCGACGGCGTGCTCGATCTCGCGGGCAACGCGGTCGAATGGACCGACTCATCCGGTGACGAGGGCTTCCGTCTTGTCCGCGGCGGTGGCGCGTTCGAGACGATGTCGTACGACGAGCTGCTCAGGATGATGGGCTCGGAGAACCCTCGCCTCATCGGCCTGAAGTACCTCGATCTCGGCCTGCGCAGCGTCTACGACGGCGCGGATCCCGAGACCTAGTTCGCCGGCGACCGTCGCACCGTCGCGAGCGGCAGGTTGTCGACGAGCGTCATTAGCGCGGTCGCGTCGTCGACGGCATAGACGATGCCCGGGCGATCCACACCGTCCGGGAACACGCGGATCATCTCGCCCGCGAGGAGGATCTGCGCGCGGTGATAGCGGTCGGGCTCGGCACTCGGGATCGCGACTTCACAGCACGGCGCCGTGAGGAGGCCGGGCATCGACGCTCCGCTGCGGCGGCGCACGAGCCGCAGGAGCGCGCTCGCCTCGGCACGCGACGCGGTACGCAGCGGCCAGCCCCCGGTCTTGCCGTCGAGGGGAGCGGTCGGCAACGCATCGAGGTCGAGCACGCGCTCGTACGGATCGCCGACGTCGCTCGCGCGTGGATCGACAGCGACCTCGCCGAGCTCGCGCGCGCCGACCAGCAGATACCGGCGCTCGTGCGCGAATCCACCCGGCTCGTAGTGCCGCGCGCACACGAGATCGCGCGTGCCGTACACCTCGACGCCGGTGATGTCGGCGAGCGTGCAGATCGTCGAGCGGCCATGCCCGGTATCGGCGGTGAGACAACCGAGCAAGCGGATCGCGGTGATCCCGAGGCGCGCGAACACGTCGTGATCGGCGAGGCCGCGGAAGAACGAGGTCACCGTCGAGCTCGCTGCATCGATCACCCAGTCACCGAGCACGAGCAGTGCTTTGTCGGCGGTCGAGTGTCCGATCAGATCGAGCGTCTTCGGTGTCGGCGGTACATCGCAAGCGAGGAGGTCGCCGACGATCGACTCGAGCTCGTGACGATCGCCGACGAGCAGCGTGTGTTCGATCTGGCCGACGATCTCGTGGAGATCCGGATCGTGCCCGCGCGACACGATCGATAGATGCGGGAGAGCAAGCAGGTCGGAGGTCATCATGCGGCGCGCTTCCTCGGGGTGGCGACGCCACCGAGATACTTCGGGGTCTTGGTCATCGGGGGCTGGGTCACAGCGAGAACGGTCGCGTCGACGAACAGGATGCCGCTCTGCGGATCGTTCGCGCCGAGGCCGACCTCGGTGAAGTCCCGCTCGATCGGCAGCACGTCCTTCGAAAAATCGAGCCAGAACGAGCCGTACGGCTGCTTGCCGGGAAACTGCGAGCTGCCGCGCTCGTACAGCGCGACGAGGCCGCGATTCATCTGCTTCTGGAGGATCTTGCCGTAGATGCCGTTGAATCGCCGCCCGGCGTAGGTGCCGTCCCAGTAGAGGACGGATGTCAGCTCCTGCGGAAAGCCCTGCATGCCGGGCAGATTGCGCGGAGGCTGAACCCGCAGGCTGGCGAGGCTCCTCCAGTAGTTCTCCTCGAGCCACACCTGGCCGTTCATCCGACCGCCGGGCCACATCGGGCCGATCTGCGTCAGGCCGCCGAACGCGTAGCCCGAGTAGTCATCGGCCTGCAGCTCGGCGAGGGTGATGAGTCCCCTCCGTACTGCTTCGGGGTTCTTGCCGAGATCGACGGGTACGAGCGACGCGGGGTTCCATCCGAACTGATCCGGATCGTCCCACCAGAATCCGCAGCTCGTTCGTCCAGTCAATGAACCGACACAAGCACCGAAGCAAAAGAACACGGAGCGGGACATCGATACTCCTTACGTCTTGGTGTTACTGCCCCCGCCACTCCCCCGCTTGAGCTCGAAATCGTTGATGAGGTTGTAGAGATGCGATCGCGCGAGATCGAGCTGCCTTGCGGTTTCGCTCACGTTCCACTCGTTGCGCTCGAGCGTCTCGAGCACGAAGCGACGCTGGAACTGCCGCGTCGCTTCCGCCAGCGTCTGCGCCTCGGTCGCGCGCGGCGCCTTCGGAAACACGTGGTGCTCCATCAGCGTCGTCGCGCGCTCGCCATGCGCGCGGATCACCGCGGCCTCGATCGCGTGCGCGAGCTGGCGCGTGTGTCCCGGCCACGATGCTTCGCGACACGCGCTGAGCACGCGGCGCGACACCGACAGCACCGGCAGCTTGTGGCGCTTGCACGCCTCCGAACAGAAGTGCTCGACGAGCTCCGGGATGTCATCGCGGCGCTGCTCGAGGCCCGGGACCTCCAGCGGCACGACGTGCATGCGGTAGTAGAGGTCCTCGCGGAACTGCTTCCGGGCGACCTTGTCGGAGAGGTTGGCGTTCGTCGCCGACAGGATCCGCACATCCGCCTTCAGCGCCGTCGACGAGCCCAGCGGGTGGTACTCGCGCGCAGAGATCAGCTGGAGCAGCTTCGCCTGCGCGCTCGCCGACAGCTCGCCCACCTCGTCGAGGAACAGCGTGCCGCCCTCTGCCGCTGCCACCTTGCCCTGCACCTTGCGCGTGGCCGTCGAGTGCGCGCCGCGTTCCGCGCCGAACAGCTCGCTCTCGATCAGCGCCTCCGGGATCGCGGCACAGTTGAGCTCGACGAACGGACCGTTCGCCCTCGGACTGTTGTTCGCGATCGCTCTTGCCAGCATGGATTTGCCACTGCCCGACGGTCCCGTGATGAGGACGTCCACGTCGAGCGGCGCCACCGTCGCAGCAGACTGCAGGAGATGAGCCAACGCGCGCGAGCGACCGATGATCTCGGTACACCGCATCCGAGTTCGCGGCTCGACGGTATGGTCGTACCGCTCGACATCGTCGCGGCGAACCAGATGATCCGCCAGCGGCGCGAGCTGACGCGCGAACAGCTCTGCGCGCTCGCGATCGATCGGCTGGAATTTCGCGCGTCCTTGCAGATAGACGACGCCGATCGGCGGCTCGGTGCCGACAGGCGCGCACAGCACCGCCTGGATATCGTGCTGGCGAACGCTGCCCAGATCCGAGAACCGCGCGTCGTCGAGCGCCGACGCCGTCTCGACGGTCGTGCCTTCGCTGATCGCGCGCGCGATGATGCCGCGCGAGATCGAAGCGCGAATCGTCTCGAGCGCCTGATCCGTGACCTGATAACCCTTCCAGAACCGCGGCTTACTCGCGTCCTCGGAGTAGAGCTCCAGATACCCGGTGCGTGCACCGGTGACCTCACAGATGAGTGCGAGGGCCTGATCGAGGAGAGGCTCGATCTCGTGCTCACCGCCGAGATCGAGAAGCCTGCGATAAAAGTCTCGCTCACTCGCGAGCGCTTCCTCGCGAACGTGTCCAGCTGACATCTATCGACGATAGACGGTGTCCAACATCGAGGACACTCCCACGCGCGCACTGTCCTCTGCACTGGACAGTTCTAATCACAGGGGTGCAGCATTTTGCGGCACCTCAAGTCCGCGTTCACACGTGCTCGTACACGGACGGGTGATGAACCGACGCGGCCGATTCGATCGACGTTGACTGAGACCGCGGAGTTCACCACGCTCGATCATGCGGCTCGTTCGCCGCACAGGAGGTGGTCGTATGGCGAAGAAGGACGTGCCGGCCAAGGGGAAGACCCGGCTGGCGCCGATGCTCTATTCGAGCGTCGGTCTCGCGCTCTGCACGGTGCTCTCGCTCGGTGTGGTCGCACTCAAAGGCCCGCAGGCCGCGGGCGACTGAGGAGGCAACCAATGAACGGGAAGAAGAAGTCGGTGAAGCGGGCCGCGGTGCGGCTCTACGCATCGCTCGCGGCATCGCTGTGCACCGTGCTCGCGCTCGGCGCGATGACCGTGAAAGCACCACACGCAGCCGGAGACTGAGGGCGAGAATGGGTATGCGCTCCGTGTTCGTGAGTACACCGGGATTTCTGGGCCGCATCGCGGGCGCTACTCGTTGCTCGTTCTGGGTCGACGAGCCGATCGATCACGACTTCGATGCGAGTCGGTTGATCGAGATCGATCTGGCGAGGACGCCAAGCGCGGCCCTCGCCGGATCGATCAGCTGGAACGAGGTCGAGGTCGACGACTGCTATCCCGCACCGACCGGTGGGCTGATGGGCACGACGATCGGGCCCGCGTGGCCGGAGATGCAGCTGAGCGGCCTCGTGTGTCTCGAGCAGAAGTTTCGCGACACGTTGCCGGAGCCGTTGCGGCCGCCCTGCCCACCGCACGGTGTGCACGGCCGCGACTACGAGTTCCAGTCGGTCGTGTACTGGCCGGGCACCGACGACCTGCGCGCCGGCAACAGGTACGCGGGTCACCACGGCAAGATCGTCTCGACGCAAGGCACGGTCGCGCGCGTCGCGATCTATCCGCCGACGACCTCGGACCGCGCAGATGCGAAGCCCGTGCTGATGTGGATCGACCTGACGTCGCCGGCGGAGTGCGATGCGGGCCCGCACAGCCTGACGAAGCTCGGCAAGGACGGCGTCACCGAGGGTCCGCTGTTCCTGCTCGCCGGCACGCTGGGCTGACATGCCGTCGATCACGATCGCCGGCCGTGACAACGACAGCACCGTGCAGGGGATGATCGATCGCTGCCGTGTCGTGCATCGCGCCGGCACGCTCGACGAGCTGCGCGGCGTGCTCGAGGTGATGCCGGCGACGCCGGGCGCGACGCTCGATCTCGTCGGGCACTCGACGAAGCCGGCGAGGCTTCTGCGCCTCGATCAGACCGTGATCGACATGTTCGATCAGAACGTATCGGTGTTCTTCCAGCGGCTCGCCGACGACGGCGTGCTCGCGCGGATCGGCGTCGTGTCGCTGCGCCTGCTCGGCTGCGAGACGGCGTCTCGGCCGCCGGGCAAGCGCACGATCCAGCGCCTCGCACGCGTGCTGAGGTTGCCGGTGTACGGGACGACGAAGCCGATCATGAAGAGTCACTACACGGCCGAGGGATTCAACCCGGCATTCGCGCACCTGTTGCGCGAGTCGGCGCAGCTAGGCTGAGAGCCAGGTCGAGATCCGGTCGGCGATCTCGACCGGATGCTCGAGATGGAGGAAGTGGCCCGCGCGCGGGATCACGTTGCGCTCGTATGCGCCGGCGAACCGGTGGCGGTCGTCGCGCGGCGGCGGCAGGACGCAGCCATCGTCGGCACCGTGGAGCTGCAGGAGAGGCGTCGCGATCGGCGGCCGCAGCTCGGCAACGAGATGCGTCGCGCGGGCGGCGGCGCGGTAGTACTGGATCGGCGCCGGCATGCTCGCGCGCAGCGTGTCGTGAAGCTCGGCGCGCTGAACCGCCGTGAGGCGAAACGCGGGCGACCAGCGTTGCCACAGCCGATCGATGAGGCGGAAGTCGTTCGCGGCGGCGATGCGCTCGGCACGCGGCAGCTGGAACAGCAGCATGTACCAGCTCGCGCGCAGCTGCGCGGGGACACCGAGGCGGCGCAGGAACGCCAGCGGGTGCGGGATCGCGAGCGTGACGGCACGCGCGATCCGCGACGGTGCACGCGCGCACGCGAAGTAGGTGAGCACGGCGCCCCAGTCGTGGCCGACGAGATCGACCGGCGCGTGCGGCGACAGCCGATCGATCATCGCGAGCACGTCGTCGACGAGCGTGGAGAGCTCGAATGTCGCGCGCGTCGGCGACGGCGCGTAGCCGCGGAGCCACGGCGCGACGACGCGGTGGCCGCGCGACGCGAGCTCGGTCAGAAACGACTCGGCGGTCGGCGGATGATCGGGGAAACCGTGGAGGAACAGCAGCGGGCGGCCGTCGCCGGGGCTCGCGAGCGCGTGGAACGTGCCCGCCCGTAGATCGAGCGTGATGTGCTCCACGTGGCTCGCTACGGGGTGTAGCCCATGTCCTTCATCGCCTGCTCGAGCTTGCCCTCGACGGACGCGAGCTCCGCGGCGGTGATGCGGTCGGTCTTGAACGAGAGCAGGAGCGACTTCTCCTTCAGCGTGTGGCGGAAGCCGCTCTTGCCGAGCAGGCCACCGACCTCGTACAGGACGTCGACGATCGGGCCCTGCGCGGCGAGCTGAGAGCGGACGGGCTCCATCGTCGTGCGCACCCACGCGCGCGCCTGGTTGATCCACTCGGTGACCTTGGCCTCGGTCGCGGCCGGCGAGAGGACGAGATCGATCTCGAGGTCGAGCGTGCGCAGCGAGCCGAGGAGCGAGGTGAGGTGATCGCCCTTGCCCTCGGGTGCGACCATCGCGAAGCGCGCCCGATCGAGCTGGTAGCCGGGCTGGAAGTCGCGCTTGCCGACCTCGCCGAACACGCAGCGGCCGCTCGTCCCACCGACGAGCGACTCGATGTCGGCGACCTTGGCGGACGCGGTCTGCGCGTCGGCGGCGACGGTGAGCGCGTCGGCCAGCTCGGTGCCCTTGCCGAACAGGCCGGACAGGAACACGACGTGCGTCGCCTTCGCGGCGTCGCGCGACCAGATGTCACCGGGCGTCTTCGCCGGCCACTGGATCGGCACCGCCTGCATGTGGATCGTACGTGGGCCATTGGCGCCACCCGGCGCCTCGAGCGTCCAGTTGAGCTTGCCGACGGACTTGGCCTCGGTGCCCGGGATGATCGACGAGAGCATCTTGCCGAGCTTCTCGGGATCGCGAAGCGTCAGCGCCATGTACGCGCACGCGCCGTCGCCGCAGCCGAACAGGCCGATCGCCTGCATGTCCTTGTTGAGGTCGATGTCGGCGATCGCGAGTGCGGGCTCGATCATCGGGCTGACCCTCGTGAACGCCTCGGCGGGGTTCGCGCCGGCCTGCAGCTTGATCGCGGCGGCGTAGCAGGAGAACGCCATCTCGCCCCACCACTGCGCGCTCTTCGGCACGAAGAACGTGACCGAGTTGGTGATCACCGGCGAGACGGACGGACCGTCGATCTTCGCCGGTGCGCGATCGACCGGCGTCGCCTCCTCCTTGTCGGCCTTGACCACCGGCGACGGCTTCGGCGCGTCCTTCGCCTTGTCCTTGCACCCAACTGCCGCGAGCAGACCTACGAGCACCCATCCACGCTTCATGGCCGGGCACTGTACACGAGCGAACGCCTACGAAGCGGCGCGATCTGCAACCAGCTGGTGCTCGACGAGGCGGCGGTAGGTGCCACGCCTTGCCATCAGCTCGTCGTGACCGCCCTGCTCCACCACGCGCGCGCCGTCGATGACGACGATGCGGTCGGCATCGCGAACGGTGCTCAAGCGGTGCGCGACAATGATCGTCGTCCGGCCCTCGCGAACGCGCATGAGCGCGGCCTGGACCGCAGCCTCGGACTCGGCATCGAGATTCGACGTCGCCTCGTCGAGGATCAGCACGCGAGGGTTCGCGACGAGCGCGCGGGCGAGCGCGATGCGCTGCTTCTGCCCGCCGGAGAGCTTCGTGCCGCGCTCGCCGATGATCGTGTTGTAGCCGTCGGGGAAGTGCGAGATGAACTCGTGCGCGTGCGCATCGCGCGCCGCGGCAGCAATCTCGTCGTCGGTGACGCCTTCGCGGCCGTACGCGATGTTGTCGCGGATCGAGCCGGCCCACAGCACGGGCTCCTGCGAGACGATCGCGAGCGACCGGCGCAGCTCGCCGAGCGAGAGGTCGCGGACGTCGACGCCTTCGTAGAGCACGCGGCCCTTGTCGACGTCGTAGAAGCGATAGAGCAGCGACAGCACCGTCGACTTGCCCGCGCCCGACGGGCCGACGAGCGCGACGACCTCGCCCGGCAAGATCTCGAGGTCGACGTTCTCGAGCACGGGCTGCGTGCGCCGCGACGCGTACGCGAAGCTGACGCCCTCGAGCTTGATCGAGCCGCGGCCGGCCGGCAGTGGCACCGGCAGGTCGGGCTCGCGGATGTCGGGGAGCGTGTCGACGACCGCGAACAGCCGATCGGTCGCGCCGGCCGCGCGCTGCAGGCCCGCCCACACGCTCGCGAGATCGGCGAGCGCGCCGGCGACGATGAACGTGTAGAGGAAGAACGACGTCAGATCGCCCGGCGTCAGCTCCTTGTTGATCAGCGCACGCCCGCCGAGCCAGATGACCGCTGCGACGCCCGCGTAGCCGGCGCTCATCGCGGTCGCGAAGAACGACGCGCGCCAGCGGACGAGGTGGAGCGTCTTGCGAAACGCGCCCTCGATGCCATTGCGATAGCGCTGCGCCTCGTAGCGCTCGCGGACGAACGACTGCACCGTCGCGATCGCGCCGATCGACTCCTGCACCTGCCCCGAGACCTTGGCGAGCTCGTCCTGCACCGAGCGCGACATCGCGCGGATCTTGCGGCCGAACCAGATCGTCGTGAGGACGATCGGCGGGACGATGCCGAGCATCAGCAGCGTGAGCTTCACGTCGATGATGAACAGCAGGATCAGCGCACCGATGATCTGCACGCCGTTGCGCATCGCGATCGACAGCTCGCTGCCGACGACGCCTTCGATCACCGTGACGTCAGACGCGAGGCGGCCGACGAGCTCGCCGCTGCGCCGCTCGTGAAACCACGCGAGCGGCAGGAGCAGCAGCCGATCGAACACGAGCCCGCGCAGATCGGTGACGACGCGCTCGCCGAGCCACGACAGCGTGTAGTGGCGCAGCCACACGAACAGCGCGTTGACGACGAACAGCGCGAGCATGCCGACGACGATCAGGTCGAGCTTGTCGGTCGTCGCGTTCTTCATCCCGATGTCGACCGCGTACTTCGCAGCCTGCGGGTAGACGAGCGTCAGCCCCGACGCGGCGAGCAGCATGACCACCGCGAACAGGAACCGCATGCGGTACGGCCGCATGAGCACCGTCAGGCGCCACAGCACCGCGAGCCTGCGCTTGTCGCGCGGCGGGTCGCCTGGCCCGTCAGGCGGATCCACGTAGGGCGCGCTCACCGGTGGTGCATAGCATGCCGGCCGGGCTAGAACCGCGGGATGAAGTGGCCCGCCGCGCTCGTCGCCGTCGTCGCAGCTGCCCATTCGGGCTGTGGCAACAAGTCCAAGCTCGACGTGGACCGCGGGCGAGACGTCGACGCGCTATGGGAGCTCGCTCCCGACGGCACACGACTCGCGGTCGTCGCGTCGCCGAAAGCGGTTCGCCTCGCATTCCAGGCCGTCGACGCGATCCGCGAGCTCACCGAGCAGCCCGATCTGCAGCCGGTCAAGCCGCAGATCGACATGGTCGCGCAGGGCCTGTTCGGCAGCGCGACCGCGAAGCCCGAGGATGCCGGGTTCACGCGCGACCGCGGGTTCGCGATGTTCGCGACGAAGGACGGCGTCATCGGGATCATGCCGATCGCGGATCGCGACAAGTTCATGCAGTCCAAGCACGGCAAGCGTGGCTCGGGCGCCGATGCCGAGGACACGCTCGAGGAGAACATCTGCAAGGAGCTGCGCGGCCACTACATCTGCGCGACGACGCGCGAGATGCTCGAGCGTCTCGGCAAGGGCTCGCTCGCCGGCAAGCTCGATGCGGGCGAGCGCGGGGACGTCGAGCTGTTCATGGCCGACGCGACGCTGCTCGGCGACACCAAGGGCGACCTCGCGCTCGCGGCCAAGCTCGAGCCCGGCACGATCGATCTGTACGGCCGGTGGAAGGGCACGCCGAGTGGCTTCCTCGCGCAGCTGGTCGGCGTCGCGGCGCCGCACGCGCCGATCGCGGGCGCATCCGGCTTCGTCGCACTGAACGTCGCGCCGCTGTTCGCTTCGGCACCGGCGATCCCGATCGCGGGCGGCGTCACGTACGACGCGCTCGCGAGGAGCCTACAGGGACCGGTGAGCGCGGTGATCCCGGCGGGCACCGTCGATATCCAGGTCCATGCCCCGCTCGCCGATCCGGGGCCCGCGACGCAGATCATCGAGCACTGCCCCGAGCTCGGCTCGTTCTTCCAGATCGCGGAGAAGCAGACACCCGGCGCGTGCCGCATCGTCCTCCAGGGCACGAACGCGGTGGAGCTCGACGCGTGGGTCGAGAACAACGAGCTGCGGCTCGGCGCGAAGAAGGGCGCGGTCCCCGCGGGCAAGCCCGGCGCCGTGACCGCGATCGGCAAGGAGCTCGCGACCGGCGACTGGACCGCCGCGCTGTGGGGCCGCGGCACGATGCTCAATCTCGCGAACATCGCGCCGGCGAGCGAGCAAGTGCAGGCCGAGGTCGCCGTCGGCATTCACGCGATCGCGCTCGTCAACGAGCTCGGTGCCGCGATCAAGGTCGAGAGCACCGGCGTCAAGCTGCGCGCCTACCTGCGCACCGCGTGGACCAATCCGCCGGAGGTCGTGTCGAAGATCAGCGCGATCAGCGGCAACGACATCGTGACCGGCAAGGCGACGGAGCCCGCTGCGGCGATCGCGTCGTCCGCTCCCGGCTCGCCGTTCGCAGCCGACTTCGCCGCCGGTCAGGGTGGCCTGATGATCCCCGCCGCGGCGATCGGCCTCGCGAGCGCCGTCATCATCCCCGCGGTGATCAACGCGATCGCGCCCGCACCCGCGGAGTGACAGTCCGGCAGCGCTTCCGGTTGCTCGCGACTGCCTGACACGTCGCTGCACTTCACGTGCAGCGGCTGTCGCGCGGTTACACTCGGCGTCGGGTTTGCAACGCGCCTCGCGCGCCGGGTGTCGGAAGGAAACATGAAAGCTGCATCGCTCCTCGCTGCCGTTGGTCTCCTCATCGGATGTGGAACGCCGGCCAGGCCGGCCATCGCGCCACCACCAGCGGCTCCGTCGGTCGCGGCGGCGACACCTGCGGTCGCGGCAACGCCGCGCGACCCGATGCAGGAGGTCACGCCGATCGATCCGCAGATCAAGGTCGGCAAGCTGCCCAACGGGCTCACGTACTACGTGATGAAGCACGAGAAGCCCGAGCAGCGGGCGGCGCTCTGGCTCGCGGTCGATGCGGGCTCGGTGCTCGAGGACGACGACCAGCGCGGACTCGCGCACTTCGTCGAGCACATGGCGTTCAACGGGACCAAGAAGTTCCCGAAGCAGGCGATCGTCGACTACGTCGAGAAGGTAGGC
>JABFXX010000229.1 GCA_013368795.1 Kofleriaceae bacterium | reverse complement strand
GATCTGCGGGGGCCATCACGTCGCCAGTCACGCGGGGCTCCTCTCCATTACAGGACGCGCAGGCTCGCGCGACGGTCTCTCGATTCGCTGGACCTCTCGTCCGCCGTGGACACCGGAAGAAGCTGCCGCATTTCGCAAGGAGATGGCCGAGGAGGACGAGCTCGCCTATTTGCTGCGCGAGCGCAAGCCGAGGGGACGCTCGGCTCCTCGTGGTGAAGCGCGGCGCAACGCCGTGTCCCACGTGGGACATGAAAGTTCGCCTACTAGCGGCCAGTCGTCCGACCCATTCGTATCTGCGGCACAGCACTTTTCCCGTTTGGGAGACGACGGAACATGACGATGACGCGGACCACTGCTAGGCCCGCTCGAGGTTTCAGCTGAGACAAAGGCCGCGGTGGGACGCGATGCCGGCAGCACCTTTCACAGCCAGTGGCCTTCGCGACTCACCACCGCGGCCGTGCCTTGCCCGATCGGTCAATGCGCGTCGGGCGAACGCACTTCCTCGCGGCGCGTGATTCGAACCAGCTCGAACGCGCTAGGGCCGTCGGCCCCTTCAACAGCCAGCCGGCCTTCGCGACCCAGTGCCTTGCCCCGCCGGCCCCGCGATCCACGCGTGATACCGTGGACGAGTGAGCGGCAAGGAGCCGACCAAGGGGACGGAGATCGCCGCGCTCGAGGCGCAGCGCAACGAGGACCAGGTGCTGGCGGAAGGTGCGCTCCTCGGCGAGCGCCGCGTCGCGTGGGCGCGCCTGGTGATGGTCGCGATGTTCGGCATTATCTCGAACGCGCGGCCGCTCGGCACGTCGCTGCCGATGAAGGTCAGCGGCGCGATCTATACGGTGTTCGCGATCGTCACGTTCATCGTCGTTCACCGGATCAAGGAGTCGAAGGTCGAGCGCGCGCGGACGCGGCCGCTGATCGTGTCGACGGTCGACTGGGCGTTCATCACGTGCCAGGGCCTGTTCGATGTCGAGCTCGGCGGCTACGACCGAGGCATGGCGGTGATCGCATCAGCGGTGATCCTGTCGTTCGCGGTCGCGCGCTGGCCGCTCAGGACCGTCATCTACTCGATCGTGTGGGCGCCGATCAGCTTCGCGATCGTGACGGGCGCGGCCGGCGAGCTCGACGAGCAATCGTCGATCTTCATGATCGGCGGCCTGCTCGTGCTCGGACTCATGGTGCTCGTGACGAACCTCGCCGTGCGACGGATGTTTGCGGGCCTGCGCCAGCGCGACAACCTCACGCGGTTTCTGCCTCGCCAGGTTGCCGAGCGCGTGATGCAGCGCGGGCCGAACGCGCTCGCACCGGTGCAGCGTGAGGTGACGGTGCTGTTCAGCGACATTCGCGGGTTCACGTCGATGTCGGAGGGCCTCGAGCCACGCGAGGTGCTCGCGATGCTCGACGATTACTTCGGGCGGATGAGCCAGATCGTGAAGGGCCACGACGGCGTCGTCGGCAAGTTCCTCGGCGATGGCCTGCTCGCGTACTGGGGCGTGCCCGACTCGCTCGACGATCACGCGGCGATGGCGGTGCGTGCGGCGCGAGACATGCGGAGGGCGGTCGACGAGCTGAACCAGTACCGCGCGACGGTGGGCCTCGCGCCGATCAAGATCGGCATCGGCATTCATACCGGGACGGTCGCCGCGGGCATGCTCGGCGGCTCGCTGCAGTCGGAGTACACGGTGATCGGCGACGCGGTGAACGTCGCGTCGCGCGTCGAAGGCCTGACGAAGGAGTACGGCGTCGACGTGCTCGTCACCGAGACGACCTGGGCTCAGCTCGGCGAGCCGAAGAGGGGCGAGCGGCTCGCGAGCGCGCAGATCCGCGGCCGCAAGGAGCCGGTCGTGCTGTATGCGCTCGAGGCGCCGACCGTCGAGGTCGCGGCGAGCTAGTAGGCCGTGTTGTCGGTCGTGACGTAGTAGCCCGTCGACATGCTCGGCGGGTGCAGCGCCGTGACCGTGCAGTCATTGCCGTTCATCGTCACGTCGGCGACGCGCCACATCGAGCCAGCGCCGAGGCCGCCCGGCTTGTTGAAGCCCTGGAGCTGGTCCGGCGCGGCGCCGAACACGGCCTTGCGCGTCGAGCCGCAGTAGATCGCGACGACCGGATGGATCGGCGTGCTCGAGCCCGCGTAGTAGTGCGCCATCACGCGCATCGGCATGCCCTGCGGCGGGTTGTCGATCGACGTGTTCTCGAACTCACGGAAGTCGAGTGTGTCGCTGTCCATGCGCGGATTCGGGCAGTTGCCGCGCGTCGTGTAGAGCGAGCCGTTCGGGCTCTTCTGGCACGCGCTGAGCTGCGAGTCGGCGAGGCCCCAGTTCACGCGCCCGTTCGTCTGGGCGACGCAGTTGTTGTAGAAGCAGTCGTCCGTGGCGTTGAACCACGCGGCCGTCGAGCCGGGGCGATGGACGTGGAGATCGATGTCGGTGTTGGGCGTGCCGTCGGTGCACATCTCGACGCGCAGGCTGCCCTGCGGCGCGGTGACATCGACGGTGCCGCACACGTCGACGGTGCCGCTCGCGGTCGTTGCCTCGAGCGAGACCGTGTACTTGCCCGGCAGCGTCGGCCGGAACGCGACCGTGTTCGTGGTCTCGCCGCTGAGGCTGTAGAGCGTGGCGTCGTTGGCGCGGAGGACCGAATCGCACGGCGAGTCGCTCGAGACCTTCCACGCGTACGCGGTCGCGGCGCCGCCGTTCAGGAGGGTCTCGGCGGGCACGGTGTAGTCGGTGTAGACGGTGCCCGCAGTCAGCGTCATCGGGTTCGCGCAGGCCATCCCGCTGCCGCCGCCGTCGCCACTGCCGTTGCCGGCATCGAGGTGACGATTCTCGTCACCGCCGTCGTCGCAGGCGCAAAGCAGCAGCGAGGACATCACCCAAACGACAGTCTTCATATCCGCCAACGGTCGCATCTTTCGACCGAGGCTGTCGATAGCATGCGTCACAGGCAGGGCAGGCGGCGCTCGAGGTACTCGCTCGTCCCGAGCACGTCGTGGATTCGATCACGGATGAGGCGCGCCTTGCCGAGGACGATCGGATCGTGGGCTGCGCGATCGCACAGCTCGCCTGGGCGGCCCATCATGAACTGATAGGTGGTCGCGCGATCCTCGCGCTCGTTCACCGTCGCGTGCGCGTTCAGAAAGCCGGGCCCCGCGGACTGGCCGTGCCCGTACGTGAAGCCCTTGGGGTTGAGCGCGTCCCACTCGGCGTCGCTGCCGGCGTAACGCAGCATCTCCGGGCTGCGATCGAACAGGTGAAACAGCTCGTGGTGAACGATGTCCTCGCCGGTGAGCGATAGCCCTTCGGTCGACAGCATCAGGCCGCCGCGCTGCGGATCGATCGTACCGCCGATCGCGTTGTCGACGATCGACGCGTCGTTCTGGCCCTCGATCGACGAGCACAGGGTGATGCGCGTGAGGCCCGCGGCCTCGACGAGCGCGTGCGGTGATTCGCGCAACGCCCGCGCGAAGCCGTCGAGGAGCGGCGAGGTCTCGTCATCGCGCGCGAGCGTGCAGAGGTGACAGCCTCGCTCGCGGATCGTGATGCTCTCGCCGTACTTGCCCTTGATGATGTACTCGGGGGTCGTGCAGCTCGCAGTCTGCACGGTCGGCGCATCGGTCGAGCCGTGCTCGCGCGCGATGCCGGCATCGCGCAGCGCCGCATCGAGCTCTGGCAGGCCGTGGAGCGGGCACGTCGCCGACGCGAGCTTGCATGCGTGGGCGAACCGGTCGTCTTGCCGGCGCAGCGCCGCGTCGGCGATCATCCAGGCGACCTCGGTGCACTGCGACGGCGTACCGGCCGACGCGAGCCGATCGCCGCACGTCGGATCGAGCGCGCGGGCCCGGGCGAGCAGCTCCTCGTCGATTCCGGACAGCGACCGCCAGTGCCCGTCGAGCCGGACGAACACGGTATCGATCGGCGCGCCATCGAGCGCGGCCACCATGCTCGGGTACTGGAGCGGTACGGTCCAGCGTAGCCGGCCCTGTGACCGCGTCAGCCCGCGATCGTTGGCGACGTGCTTGCGCGCGGTGACCGCACCCGGGTGAGCGAGCCGTGCCGCGAGCGCCGGCGCGAGCTCGTCGAAGTGGGTCGCGTATTGAAACCACAGCGACTGATAGGGCACGACGACGAGCTGCTCGAACTCCGGCCGGGTGAGCCGCCAGCCCGCGACCTCTCGCTGGCGTGCAGCCTCGTCGAGCTTGGCGACGCGCGAGAGGTAGGTCGCGAGATCCGGATCGTCGGTCGTGGCATTGCCATGGCACGCCGCGACGAGCACGAGGCATGCGAGCGCGCGCATCACGGCGTGAGCGGCGGCAGGCCCCATGCGGGCGCCAGCGCCTTGTAGTCCTCGCGCGGCAAGAGCACGTAGACCGGCTCCAGGCCGGGATCGAGGACATTCAACAGCGCGGTCAGCGTCAGCTCCGGCATCGCGGTGCAGCCCGACGTCGACGTCTCGGGGCCGCCCCACACGTGGAGGAAGATGCAGCTGCCCTTGCTCTTGATGCGCTCGGGGTTGTGCGCGACGTCGATGATCCACTTGTAGAGATCGTCGTCGCGCAGGAGCTGCTCGGACGAGACCCAGTCAGACGCGACGGCCTTGCGCTCGACGATCTGGCCGTAGTGCTCCGAGCCTGGATCGTCGACGCACTCCCAGTCGCCGGCGCCGGTCGTCTCGTAGGGCAGCTTCGCGCCGGGACCGGGCGGCAGGTCGTCGGCGACGCCGTAGGCAGCGCGCAGCGCGAACGCACCCGCGGGACTCTTGCCGTCGCCTTCCTTCTTGAGCGGGCCCTCGCGGTTCGGCGCGCCGTTGCCGTGCAGGCCGATGCCCCACGCGCTGCCGGCGCGTCCGATGACGGCGGTCCACGACGGACCGACCGGGCTCCACTCGAGCGCGCCGCGGGCGCCCGGCATGCGCGACCAGTACTGCAGCGTCGCCTTCGTCGAGGTCCAGTCGTCGACGACGGCGGTGACGAGCTGTGCCGTCTTCTTCGGAATCACCGGCGTCGCAGCGGCCGCCTTCGTGTTCGGAACGATCGCCGCGCTCGGTGGTGGCGCCGCCGACTTGCGATCGCTGCATGCGGCCAGCGCGACCGCCCCCACGAACGCCACCCGCGCTCGCATCACGCGCTCATCTCGAGCATGCGCTGGATCGGCTTGAGGGCGCGCACGCGAACCGGCTCGGGCACGTCGACCTGCGGCTGCAGATCGCGCAGGCACAGGTAGAGCTTCTCGAGCGTGTTCTTGCGCATGAACGGGCACATGTTGCACGAGCAGCTCTCGTCCTCGGGCGGCGCCGCGATCAGCGTCTTGCCCGGCGCGGCCTGCTGCATCTTGTGGAGGATGCCGGCCTCGGTCGCGACGATGAACGTCTGCTTCGGGCTCTTCTGCGCGTAGGAGATGAGGCCGCTCGTCGACGCGACATGGTTCGCGTGGCGCAGGATCGACTCGGTGCACTCGGGGTGCGCGATCACCTCGGCGTCGGGATGCTCGGCCATCAGCTCGAGCAGGCGGCGCTCGGAGAATGTCTCGTGGACGATGCAGGTGCCTTCCCAGCGCACGAGGTCGGGCCGCTTCGCTTCCTTGGCGACGAACGCGCCGAGGTGGCGGTCGGGGGCGAACACGATCTTCTGACCCTCGAGCGCCTTGACGATCTTCACCGCGTTCGACGACGTGCAGATGACGTCGGACAGCGCCTTCACCTCGGCCGAGCAGTTGATGTAGCTGACGACCGTGTGGCCCGGGTACTGCTCGAGCCACTTGGAGAACACCGGGGCCGGGCAGCCGTCGGCCAGCGAACAGCCGGCCGAGAGGTCTGGTACGACCACTACCTTGTCGGGGTTCAGGATCTTGGCGGTCTCGGCCATGAAGTGGACGCCGCAGAACGCGATGACGTCGGCCTTTGTCTTGGCGGCCGCCTGCGACAGCTGCAGCGAATCCCCGACGAAGTCCGCGAGATCCTGGATCTCCGACTCCTGGTAATAGTGCGCGAGGATCACCGCGTTCCGCTCGGCCTTGAGCCGGCGGATCTCCGCCTCGAGCTCTTCATCGGAGAGATCGGAGACAGCGGCAGGGTTGCCCACGACCGGCAGCTTCGTGTCCATGAGTGATTCCTAGCATGGCGCCGTCGAGCTTGTGCTTGCTCTTGCACAACGCCTTGGTGCATGGATGCCGCCGTGAATCGGTTCGTTGCGACGCTCTGTGCATTCCTTGCGGGCTGTGCATTCGCAACCGAACCTCGCCTCGCCACCGACGGGGGAGACGTCGATAGTGGCGAGGCGCCCGATGGCGCGACGATCGATGCGAGCGTCGACGCGCCGCCGGATGCCTGCGTGGCGGTCGCCGAGATCTGTGACCATGCCGACAACGACTGCGACGGCATGGTCGACGAGGACCTCGCGGACGTCGCCGAGCTCTGCAATGGCCACGACGACGACTGCGACGGCGTCGCCGACGAGGGGCTCGGCGTCGGCTCGACGTGCGACGGCCCCGACAGCGATGCGTGCCACGAGGGCATGATCGTGTGTGCGCCGAACGGCATGACGATGTGCAGCGACATGACGCCGGGCACCGTCGAGCTGTGCAACGGGCTCGACGACGACTGCCAGAACGGCGCCGACGACACGTTCCCGATCGGCCAGCCGTGCTCGGTCGGCGTCGGCGCGTGCGCCCGCTCCGGCACGCTCGTCTGTAACGGCATCGGTACCGGCACCGTGTGCAGCGCGAGCGCCGCCGGGGCGATGCCCGAGCTGTGCGGCAACTCGATCGACGAGGACTGCAATGGCGCCGACGTTGCGTGCCCGGGCAACGACGTCCCGGCGGGCGCGATCGACATCTCGGCCGGCGGCACGTTCACCGTCGATCTGACGGCGGCACACGACGACAACTGGGCGGCCTCGACGGCAGCGCTCGACTGCGGCGACCAGGGCGGCCGCGACGCGTTTTACCAGTTCACGCTGCCCGCCGAGGAGGTCGTCTACTTCGACTCGCTCGCGTCGGACTTCGACACCGTGATCCGCGTGTTCGCGGGCGCGTGCACGTCGATCGGCTCGACCAAGGCCTGCGCGGACGACGCGTGCTCGACGACGCGCTCGCAGGGCGCGATCGACCTGCCGGCCGGCACCTACTGCCTCGTCCTCGATCAGTTCTCGGCGAACACGACCGCGGGCGCGGCGTCGCTGACGTTCAAGCGGGGCGGCCGGAGCGGCCTCGCACTTCCGGCGACCAGCGGCTCGGTCACCGGCACGACCACCGGCAAGATCAACCAGTCGGTCGCCGGCTGCGAGCCCAACTCCAACCAGCCCGACGTCGGCTACTTCTTCCTTACTTGCCCGAGCCGCACGTACAGCGTGTCGGCGAACACCTGCGCGACGACGGCGTTCGACAGCATCCTCTACTTACGCCGGGGGCCCGCGACGACGGGCGACCACACCTGCAGCGACGACGAGTCCGGGTGCGGCAACGGCTTGCAGGCAAAAATCGTCAACGCAAGCATGAGCGGCGCGAACCTGAATTGGATGATCGTCGATGGCTTTGGCCAGACAGGAAACGGCAATTACACGCTAACGTACTCCGTGCAGTGAGCACGCCCGTCTTCGAGCCCGGTATGAGACTGGGGAAGTACACGCTGAGGGCACCCCTCGGCCGTGGTGGGATGGGGGGCGTCTGGGAAGTCGCCGACGACGCCGGCAACACGTACGCGCTGAAGTCGCCCGCGTCGGGGATGAACCCGGCCGCCGAGGCGACGAAGCGGTTCGCGCGCGAGGCCAACGCGGTCCGCATGCTCGACCATCCGAACCTCGTCGCCGCCGTCGACGTGTTCGTCGAGGCCGGCTACCTGTTCCTCGTCATGGAGCGCGTGCACGGCCGCACGCTGACGAAGATCCTCGCCGAGCAGGGCCCGCTCCAGCCGCGCCGCGCGCTCGTGCTCGCGCGCCAGCTGCTCGACGGCGTCGGCCACGCGCACGCGAACGGGCTCGTCCACCGCGATCTCAAGCCCGAGAACATCATGCTCGTCGACATGGGCGGCTGGGAGCGCGCCAAGATCGTCGACTTCGGCCTCGTGAAGCTGATCGGCGACGCCGAGGCTGCGATGGGCGGCGCGAAGCTGACGACGACCGGTCTCGTGTTCGGCACGCCGGCGTACATGGCGCCGGAGCAGGCGCTCGGCAAGACCGTGGATGGCCGTGCCGATCTCTACGCAGTCGCGACGATTCTGTTCGAGATGCTGACCGGCCGCGTGCCGTTCGACCACGCCGATCCGATGATGCAGATGCGGATGCAGGTGAAGGCCCCGCCGCCGCGCGTCGACATGCTCGCGAAGGGCGCCGCGTGGTGCACGCCGCAGCTCAACGCGCTCGTCGATGCCGCGCTGACGAAGGACCCGACGCAGCGGTTCCCGTCGGCCGAGGTGATGATCGCCGCGCTCGACGACGCGTTCGTGTCTCTCGACAACGTCGCGTAGCTAGTCGTCCTCGCCGGGAGGCCCGCGCAGCTCCGGCGGCAGGCGTTCGAGCTGCGCGCGCAGAAAGCGCGTCTCCTCGCGCTCGCCGAACCGCCGCTCCCACTCGTCGAGCTTACGCAGCGCCTCGTCGTACTTCTGCTCGTAGACCTTGTCGATGACCTTGTCCCAGTCCTTGGCTTCCTTGCCGCGCAGATCGGGAGGATGGCGGACCGTGATCTCCGTCGGAATCTCGGCGTTGGCGGGCGCGGAGATCGCGGGGCCGGTCGGCAGACGCGGCGGCGCCGTCTTGTCACGCTTCGCGATCGCGATGATCACGACGAGCGCGATCACAGCGGCGATCGCCCACGGCTTCCACCGCAGCGCGCGCGGAGCCGCCGGTGCAGCTCGCGGCGCAGGCGCGACGTCCTCGACGCGCGACAGCAGATCGGCGAGCTCGCTCGCGGTCGGCCTGCGCGCATGATCGACGGCGATCGCACGATCGATCGCGGTGGCGACGTGCGCGGGCACGTGCGGCGCGAGCTGGCGCAGTGGTGGGATCTCGGCGAGTGGCGCGCCATTCGCCTCGAGCCGCGGCCACGTGCCGGCGGCCGCCTGGTACAGCGTCGCGCCGAGACCGTAGACATCGCCGGCGTGCGACGAGATGCCTTTGATCATCGCCTCCGGCGGCGCATATGCCGGTGAGCCGACGAACTGGCCGGTCATCGTCAGCGACGAGTCGGGAATGTGCGCGACGCCGAAATCGGCGAGCTTCCACATGCCGTCGCCGGCCGACAGAATGTTGCTCGGCTTCACGTCGCGGTGAACGACGCCGGCGGCATGCGCGGCCGCGAGCGCGCGCGCGATCTGGATCCCGAGCGGCGCGATCTGTTCCGGCGACAGCGGCCGCTCCTTGATGATCCGATCGAGCGACGGCCCGGCGACCCTCTCCATGACCAGGTACGGAGGATCGGCGGCGAGGTCGATGTCGAACAGCTGGACCACACCCGGATGGGCGAGCTGGGCGATCGCCCGGGCCTCGTTCCGGAACCGGTCGTCGATGATGCGGGCGGTGATTCCCGACGAGGCGCGCAGCGTCTTGATGGCGACCTCGCGGCCGAGCACGTCGTCGAGGGCCTCGTACACCTCGCCCATCGCGCCCGTCCCGAGCGATTTCGTCACACGGTATCGCCCAAAACTGTGCGCGCTTGCCACAGTATCGCGGTTCGGAGAGTCACCCATGCGGAAGTAGATCGCGGTTCGAAGATAAGCCCATTGAGCGGAGCGTCGCGGTAGACGATGTTAGCTGGCAACGATGCTGACGTCGCGCGGCGGCTCGGTGCGATCGCATTGAGGACGTTCAGCGCGAAGGATGTAAGCGGTGGAGACACACGACAGAGTTTCGACGGGAGTTCCCGGACTCGATACGTTGCTGGGAGGCGGGCTCTTGAGCGGCGGCGTGTACCTGGTCATGGGGCGGCCAGGCACCGGCAAGACGACGCTCGGGAACCAAGCTTGCTTTACCCACGTGAGTGCGGGGCGGCGCGCGGTCTACGTGACGCTGCTCGCCGAGACGCACGCTCGTATGCTTCGCAACCTCACGTCGATGGCGTTCTTCAAGCCCGAGGCAATCGGGACGCAGATCGCGTATGTCGGCGCGTATTTGGTGCTTCGCGAACGTCGGCTCTCCGGCCTGCTCGCCTTGCTCCGCCGCGTGATGGCCGACGAGAAGCCGACGCTCCTCGTCCTCGACGGTCTCACCACGGCAGCAGCGCTCGGTGAGCCCGAGGCCGCGCTCAAAGAGTTTGTCGCGGAGCTCCAGGTCCTCTCGGATATGTCGCGCTGCACGACGATCGTGCTCGCGAACATGAACGCGGTGAATGCGGCGGGTGCCGAGCACTCGATGGTCGACGGCATGATCGAGCTGACGCTCGACCGCAACGCACAGCGTGCCGTCCGCGAGATCGAGGTCCTGAAATTTCGCGGAGGCGACCACTTCCTCGGCCGTCACGATCTCGAGATCACGCGCGACGGCATCGTCGTGCGTCCGCGCACGGAGCAGCTGCTCGCGAAGCGCACCGAGGTCGGTCAGGCAACGCACTATCGCCGGATCTCGACCGGTGTGACGCAGCTCGACGAGATGCTCGACGGCGGCTTGCTCGCATCGTCGACGACGCTGCTCCTCGGATTTTCCGGCAGCGGCAAGACGCTGCTCGCGACGCAATTCCTCGACGCCGGTTGCAAGCGGAACGAGCCGGGGCTGTACTTCGGGTTCTACGAGACTCCCGAACGTCTGCTCGAGACCGCCGAGAAGCTCGACATCCCGCTGCGCGCGCACGTCGAGTCGAGTGCGCTCCAGATCATGTGGCAGCCGGCGCTGCGGTTCGGCCTCGACCAGCTGGCCGAGCGGCTGCTCGCCGACGTCACCACCCGCAAGGTGAAGCGCGTCGTGATCGACGGCATCGACGGCTTCCGTCAGGGCGCCGCGTATCCGGAGCGCACGATCCGCTTTGTCACCGCACTCGCGAACGAGCTGCGTTCGCTCGATGTCACGGTGATGATCACCGAGGAGACGCAGAAGCTGTTCGGTCCCGAGGTCGAGGTCCGGATCCCCGGCCTGTCGGCGCTCGTCGACAACATCATCCTGCTCGAGTACCTCGACGTCGCAAGCGAGCTCAAGCGGCTCCTGTCGGTCGTGAAGACGCGAGGCTCCGCGCACGACGCGAACGTCCGCGAGCTGCGGATCACGTCGAAGGGCATCGAGATCGAGTCCGACGCGACGACCGCGACCGAGATCCTGCTGGGCACCTATCGCGCGGGTCGGGACCCGGGGAGGTCGCGAGGTACCTGATGTTGACGGTCCTCGTCGCCGACGATGAATTCGCCGTCCTCGAAGTCCTTTCGATGGCACTCGAGGGCGAAGGCCACCGCATACTCAAGGCGGGCGATGGTGCGGATGCGTTGCGCCTTCTCGCGTCGCAGCCGTGCGACGTCGTCGTGTGTGACGAGAACATGCCGGTCATGAACGGGCACCAGCTGATTGCCGCGATGCGTGCGGAGCCGAGGCTGTCCGACATCCCCGTGATCATGATGGCCGACACGTGGGGCCGGCCGCTGCCGGTCGTCGACAATGCGGTCGTGATGGGCAAGCCAATCCTGCTCGCGGAGTTGTTCCAGCACGTCGAGCAGGCCGCGAAGTCTCGACGTAAGCCATAGGCTGGGGTAGGGTCGCTGCCACGTAGCGCAACACCGAGATAACGGGGGAGCTTCCATTCCGGAGGCTGAGAGGCGTATGCGACCCCAGAACCTGATCCGGGTAATGCCGGCGTAGGAAGGCAGCCAGTGTCGAAAAAGTTACCGATCGTCGAATCCGTCGAAGTCACGCCCATCGAGGGCTTCCCGAGCTCCGAGAAGGTTTACATCGAGGAGAACGGGCTCAAGGTCCCGGTGCGCCGCATCCACCTCGCGGGCGGCGAGCAGCCGTTCGACGTGTACGACACGTCGGGACCGCAGGGCCACGATCCGAAGGTCGGTTTGCCGAAGCTGCGCAAGGCGTGGATCGACGCGCGGCTCGCCGACGGCGACAGCGGCAACCGCTCGCAGATGCACTACGCGCGGCGCGGCATCATCACGCCGGAGATGCGGTTCGTCGCGATCCGCGAGAACGTCACGCCGGAGTTCGTGCGCGACGAGCTCGCGCTCGGCCGCGCGATCCTGCCCGCGAACATCAACCACCCCGAGTCCGAGCCGATGATCATCGGCAAGAACTTCCTCGTGAAGATCAACGCGAACATCGGCAACTCGGCCGTGAAGTCGTCGATCGGCGACGAGGTCGACAAGCTGCGGTGGGCGGTGAAGTGGGGCGCCGACACGGTCATGGACCTGTCGACGGGCGATCGCATCCACGAGACGCGCGAGTGGATCATCCGCAACGCGCCGGTACCCATCGGTACGGTGCCCATCTACCAGTGCCTCGAGAAGGCCGGTGGCGATCCGACGAAGCTGAACATCGACATGTTCATCGAGACGCTGATCGAGCAGGCCGAGCAGGGCGTCGATTACTTCACGATCCACGCCGGCGTGCGCCTCGCGTACATCCCGTACACCGCCAATCGCGTCACCGGCATCGTGTCGCGCGGCGGCTCGATCATGGCGAAGTGGTGCCTCGCGCACCACAAGGAGAACTTCCTCTACACCGAGTTCGAGCGCATCTGCGAGGTGATGAAGAAGTACGACGTCGCGTTCTCGCTCGGTGACGGTCTGCGCCCGGGCTCGACCGCTGACGCCAACGATCGCGCGCAGCTCGCGGAGCTCGAGACGCTCGGCGAGCTCACCGACATCGCGTGGAAGCACGACATCCAGACGATGATCGAGGGCCCCGGCCACGTGCCGATGAACAAGATCAAGGAGAACGTCGACCTGCAGATGAAGATCTGCAAGGAGGCGCCGTTCTACACGCTCGGCCCGCTCGTCACCGACATCGCGCCCGGCTACGACCACATCACGAGCGCGATCGGCGCCGCGATGATCGGCTGGTTCGGCACCGCGATGCTCTGCTACGTGACGCCGAAGGAGCACCTCGGGCTGCCCGATCGCGACGACGTCAAGGACGGCGTGATCGCGTACAAGATCGCGGCGCACGCGGCCGACCTCGCGAAGGGGCACCCGGGTGCCCACCGCCGGGACGACGCCCTGTCCAAGGCGCGGTTCGAGTTCCGCTGGGTCGACCAGTTCAACCTGTCCCTCGACCCTGACACCGCGAAGGACTTCCATGACGAGACCCTCCCGGCCGACGGTGCGAAGGTCGCCCACTTCTGCTCGATGTGCGGCCCGAAGTTCTGCTCGATGAAGATCACCGAGGAAGTTCGCGAGCTGGCCGCGAAGCAGGAGGCCGAGGCGGGTATGGCGGCCAAATCGGCCGAGTTCGTGCGGGGCGGTGGCGAGCTGTACGTGAAGAATCCGTAACCCGGACGACCGCAGGGCTGTACCGTTACAAATCATGAAGCCGGATCGTCTTCAGTAGACATCTCCGGTCGGTTCCGTCATGATCTCGCTTACGTAGGCCGTAAGCAGTGACGGTTCAGCCCAAGCGCACCCTCAAGGTCGAGAAGCTGGCGCGGATTTACGACGACGAAATCGCGCCCGTCTGGGGGACGCGTTTCGGCAAGATGCTGCTGCGGAACCTCGCGGTGCCCGAGCGAGGCCAGGTCCTCGATGTGTCGTGCGGCACCGGCTATCCGACGACCGAGATCCTGCGGCGGATGTCGGATGGCTCGCGGCTGATCGCGATCGATGCGTCGAGCGCGATGCTCGACGTCGCGCGCCGCAAGATCGCGGACCTCGGTCCGCTCGGCAAGAAGGGCGTGTTCTTCCGGACCGAGAGCCCGGTGCCGAAGCTGTCGTTCGCCGACGACGTCTACGATCTGGTCGTGTGCAACCTCGGCCTGACCGAGATGCCGAGCCTCGAGGTCGCGCTCCGCGACTTCGCGCGCGTCGCCAAGCGCGGTGGCGAGGTGCGCTGCACGCTGCCGCTCGCCGGCACGTTCCAGGAGTTCCACGACCTCTATCGCGAGGTCCTGATCAAGCACGACAAGCACGAGGCGCTCGACCGCCTCGATCGCTACATCGCGCGCTACCCGACGGCCGATCAGGTCGATCAGTGCATGCACGGCGCGAACCTCGAGGGTGACATCGAGGTCGAGGAGTTCACGCTCCTGTTCAAGAGCTCGCGCGAGTTCTTCTTCGCACCGGTGATCGAGTACGGACCGCTCGCCGAGTGGAAGGAGATCGCCGGCGCCGGCCAGGAGATGCAGGACGTGTTCTGGTACATCAAGGAGGCGATCGACGCCTACTTCGATGGCCGGCCGTTCGAGGTCACCGTCAAGGCGGGCTGCCTCATCGGCAAGAAGGTCGAGGCGCGCGAGCAGGACGAGATGGAGCTCGATCTCGACGGCGCTATCGAGGAGATCGACGAGGAAGACACCGGGCTGCCCGCGCGCCCGCGCAAGATGGCAGCCGGCTCGGTGCGCGCTGACTTCCAGGTCGAGGAGGTCGATGCCGACGACGAGGATGTCGTCATCGACGAGGATTCTCCCGAGGAGCAGGCACTCGACGCATTCATCGAGGGCAAGCGGCGACCGTCGCACCTCGATCGCACCGGGCCGTTCGACGAGGAAGAGCTCGAGACCGCGGGACACGAGCGAGCCGAGAGCGAAGACGACTGAGCGAGCGATCCGCTATGCTGCGCCGGTCATGGCGCAGATGGATCTCTTTGGCCAGCAGCCCGCCGCGGCCGCCGGCGGTTCGAAGGACGAATACCTCGCACTCGTCGACGAGGTGTCCGAGCACGACCGTCGCTACTACGTCGACGCTGCGCCCACGATCAGCGACGTCGAGTACGACAAGCTGCTGAAGAAGCTGCGCGAGCTCGAGGCCGCGCACCCCGACTGGGCGGTCACGTGGTCGCCGACCAAGCGCGTCGGTCACGCGCCGATCTCGGAGTTCCCGAAGGTCACGCGCGCGGTCGCGATGCTGTCGCTCGACAACACGTACGGCCACGACGATCTGCGCGAGTTCCACGAGCGCGTGCAGAAGGGTCTCGACGGCGACAGCGTCATGTACTCGATCGAGCCGAAGATCGACGGCTTCGGTATCGAGCTCACCTACAAGGGCGGCATCCTCGCGCTCGGCGCGACGCGCGGCGACGGTCGGATCGGCGAGGACGTCACGCAGAACGTGAAGACGGTGCGCGGCGTCGTGCTGAAGCTGCGCGAGCCCGTCGACATCGTCGTGCGCGGCGAGATCTACATGACGAAGGCCGAGTTCGCGGCGATCAACGCCGAGCGCGCGAAGGCCGGCGAGGAACTGTTCAAGAACCCGCGCAACACCGCGGCCGGCACGATCAAGCAGATGGATCCGCGCGAGGTCGCGAAGCGGCCGATGCGGACGATCCTGTACGAAGTTGTCGACGGCGAGCGCTACGCGCGCGGCCACGCGGCTTCGCTCGACTACCTCACGAAGCTCGGGCTGCCGACGTCGCCGCACAACACGAGGGCGACGGACTGGGACTCGCTGCTCGCCGCGGTCGAGGCGTGGCAAGCCAAGCGCGACGATCTGCCGTACGAGGTCGATGGCCTCGTCATCAAGGTCGACGACTTCGGCCAGCGCGCGGCGCTCGGCGCGACGTCAAAGTTCCCGCGCTGGGCGATCGCTTACAAGTTCCCGGCGCGCCAGGTCACGACGCACCTCCTCGATCTCGAGCCGAACATCGGCCGCACCGGTGTCGTCACGCCGGTCGCGGTCCTCGAGCCCGTCGACGTCAGCGGCACGACCGTGTCGCGCGCGTCGGTCCACAACTGGGATCAGGTGCAGCGCCTCGGCCTGAGCAAGGGCGACCGCGTGCTGATCGAGAAGGCCGGCGAGATCATCCCGCAGATCCTCGGCGTCACCGAGAAGGGCCCGGGGCCCGCGTTCGAGGCGCCCAAGGTCTGCCCGGTGTGCGGTGGCCCGCTCGAGCGCGAGGAGGGCAAGGTCGCGCTCGTCTGCGTCAACCGGCTCGGCTGCCCGGCGCAGCTGCTCGGTGCGATCGAGTTCTTCGCGTCGCGCGGCCAGATGAACATCGACGGCCTCGGCGAGAAGGTCGTCCAGCAGCTCGTCGGCGCGAACCTCGTCAAGGACGTCGCCGATCTGTTCATCCTGAAGGCCGACGACGTCGCCGAGCTCGAGCGCTTCGCCGATCAGTCAGCGAAGAACCTCGTCGCCGCGATCGCGAAGGCGAAGGAGACCGCGACGTTCTCGCGCCTGCTCGCCGCGCTCGGCATCGCGCATGTCGGCAACGTGATCGCCAAGCCGATCGCGCAGAAGTACGGCAAGCTGTCGGCGCTGCGCGAGGTCGCGAAGGCGAAAGACAGCGAGGCGTTTGTCGCCGAGCTCGAGGAGATCGACGGCGTTGGCGACACGATCGCGCTCGCGATCGATCGGTTCCTGCGCGACCCGCACGTCCAGGTCGTGCTCGACAAGCTCGGCGAGCGAGGGCTCGATCCGGCCGAGCCGGTCGTCGTCGCGAGCGACGGTCCGCTCGTCGGCAAGACGTTCGTCGTCACCGGCACGCTGTCGAAGCCGCGCGCCGACGTGCAGAAGATGATCGAGGCCGCGGGCGGCAAGGTCGCCGGCTCGGTGAGCAAGAAGACGAGCTACCTCGTCGCCGGTGCCGAGACCGGCAAGACGAAGCTCGAGGCGGCCGAGAAGCACGGCGTCACGGTCATCGACGAGGCCGGACTCGACGCGCTGCTGAACGCCTGAGGTACAATCCCCGTCGGGGGACACGATGAAGCACGTTGTACTCGCATGCGCGCTGTTTGCCAGCGGCTGCATCCTGCCGGTCTCGACCGGCGCACCGATGCCGGCAACGACCGTCGGCAAGGGCAAGCTCGGGTTCGCGCTCAGTGGCGAGGCGCCGACGCTCGATCTGATCAGCGACAACGAGGACTCGAACCAGACGGGCTCGGCGAACGCGGTCAGTTATGGCGCCGCGCCCGCGGCCGCCGCGACGATGTCGCTCAGCTACGGCATCGGCGACGATACGGACATCGAGATCGCGGGCGAGGGCGCGCTCTATTTCTTCATCCTCCCGATCCCGACGGGCGGCTCGATCGGACTGCGCCAGCACGTCGACGTCGGCGACGCGTTCGACATGGCGTTCGCGCTGAAGCTCGGCTCTGTTTCGAGCTCGGCGAAGGTGACCGACAGTAGCGGCGACTCCGTCGAGAGCTCGGCGCGCGCGACCTACGGTGCGTTCCAGGCGGTCGTGCAGACGAAGCACGGCATCGTCCGTCCGCTGGTTGCGGTGAGCCTGATGCCGGCGACGATCAACCGCGATCCGAGCGATGCCGATCCGTTCAAGTTCAAGGGCGTCGCGTCGTCGGTGACCGCCGGCCTGCACTTCGTCGGCAGGCACGTCGTGTTCGGCCCGTATCTCGCGGCGACCAACTTCTACAGCGATCGCTTCGATAACAGCGGCTGGTTCGTCTCCGGCGGTCTCATCCTCGGCGTCCGCCCCGATCGCAACCGCCGCGAGCCCGACGTGCTGCCGCCGCCGACCTATCCGGCGCCGATGCCGACGACCGACCCGCAGCCGCAGCCCTCGGGACCGCCCGGCGCTCCGCCGCCTCCGCCGACGCCGACGACGATGCCGATCTGAATCGCGGCGTGGTCCCGACGAGCTGTGGCCCGCTCGACGAGACGTGGACCCGGCTCCTGATCGCTTACGGCCAGGCGCACGTGCCGTCGGCGGCACAGACGCTGCCGGGATAGTTCCCGCAGTCGACGTCGACCCCCTAGTCGAGGACTTCGCCCCACTCGGCGATCGTCCAGTTCGTCACGACACCGTTGGTGATGAACGGATCGCCGGCGATGAACTCCTCGGCCGACTCCTTCGACGTGAACACGCCGATCGCGCGACCGGTGCCGTCCATGAGCGGGCCTGCCATCAGCAGCTTGCCGCGGCGCTGGAACTCGTCGAGACGATCGCGATGGCCGGCCATGTGCGGCGGTGCCTTCTGCCGCGTCTCCGACGTCGACTCGTAGATCATCATGTACTTCACGCCGCCGAGCGACTTCGCGTACAGGCCGAGCGTTCCGGACCAGCCGCCATCGGACTCGAACGTCTTGCGGATCTCGTCCGCGGCCGCGCCGAACTTCTCGATGTTGCGGTGCTCGAGCTCGACGCGCGTCTTGCGCGGGCCCTCGGACGTGAACGTCACCTCGACCTCGGTGATGAAGTCCGGATCGAACTTCCACTCGCCGGTGATCTGCCAGGTGAGCAGGACGCGCGAGTAGGGCTCCCACTTGATCACGCGGCCGACGTCGACCTCGCTGCCGTCTTTACACGTCGAGTACCAGCGGCCACCGGCGCGTGGCTCGATGATGAACCGCTCGAGCGGCGAGGCGCCGATGTGGTGGTCGCGCGGCCACCAGCGGTCGATGCCGTCGGTGAAGACGCGGAACGCGCGCTGTTGCGTGGCCTCGACGGTGATCGACTTCTTGATGTTGATAGCGGTCACTCTTCCTCCTCCGATTCGGCAGCTTCCTTGAACGCGGCGAGCGCGCGGTCCCAGAACTTGTCGAGGTAGTCGCGCATGGCCTGCACGCCGCGCGGGTCGAGCGCGTAGATCGACTTCGCGCCCTCGCGATGCTGGCGCACGAGGCCCGCCTCGAGCAGCACGCGCAGGTGTTGCGACACGGCCGGCCTCGACACGTGCAGCCCCTCGGCGAGCTTGCCGACGGATGTCGGCCGCTTCGCGACGCGCTCGAAGATCGTCCGGCGCGTGTCGTCGCCGAGGGCGGCAAACCCGTGGTGGTAAGCCATTGCTTACCGTAAGTATCAGCTTACCAGTTCAGGATCAAGCGAGCTCGCCGACCACCTGCTTGATCGTCAGCTCGCTCGTGTCGATCGTGCGATCGGCGCGCGCATAGAGCTTCTGGCGCGCCGCGAGCAGCGCCTTCAGCTCCTCGAACGCATGCGGGTTCTCGGCCATCGGCCGCTGGTCGCCCTGCGCGACGACGCGGTTCCAGTGATCCTCGGCCGTCGCGCGCAACCACACGGTGTGAGCGCGCGCCTTGAGCAGCGCGAAGTTCGTCGGGTCGTTGACGATCGAGCCACCGGTCGCGAGCACCATGGGATGCGGGTCGGCGAGCAGGCGCGTGAGCACCTCGCGTTCGACGCGCCGGTAGTAGGCCTCGCCGTGCAGCGTGAAGATGTCGGCGAGCGCGAGGCCGGCGACCTGCTCGATCTCCTGATCGACCTCGACGAACCGCATGCCGAGCTTCTTCGCGAGCGCCGCACCGACGCTCGACTTGCCGGCGCCGCGAACGCCGAGGAGCGCGATCGGCTTCTTCGCCGCGGGAGCCTCGGCGGGCTCGAGCAGCGCGGACATCGTCGTGCCGAGCGCGTGCGCGACGTCGGCGAACCTCCGCAGCGAGATGTTGCCGTCGCCGGTCTCGAGCTGGGCGAGGAACCGCTCGGAGACGCCGCTTGCCTCGGCCAGCTCGCGCCGCGACCAGCCCCGCTTCTCGCGCTGCGCGCGGACGGCGGTGCCGACGGAGGCGAGCAAGTCCATGTCGGAAATATAGTGCATATCAATAGTGAGTGACAAGCAATAAAGTGCCTGATAGAAGATCGGCATGGACCCGACGACGTTCGAGACCCACCCGAGCCGCTACAAGCACTGGCGGCTCACGACCGCCGGTGATGTCGCGACGCTGGTGATGGCCGTCGATGGCGATCATCCGCATCGCCCCGGCTACGAGCTCAAGCTCAACTCGTACGACCTGTCGGTCGACATCGAGCTCGCCGACGCGATCCAGCGCCTGCGCTTCGAGCACCCCGAGGTGAAGTGCCTCGTCGTCACGGCCGACCTCGACCGCGTGTTCTGCTCGGGTGCGAACATCTACATGCTCGGGCTCTCGACCCACTCGTTCAAGGTGAACTTCTGCAAGTTCACGAACGAGACGCGCCTCTATCTCGAGGACGCGTCGGCGCAGAGCGGCCTCGCGTCGCTCGCCGCGTGCAAGGGCACGACCGCCGGTGGTGGCTACGAGCTCGCGCTCGCGTGCGATGAGACGATGCTCGTCGACGACGGCAGCTCCGCCGTCAGCTTCCCCGAGACGCCGCTCCTCGCCG
>JABFXX010000577.1 GCA_013368795.1 Kofleriaceae bacterium | reverse complement strand
GGCGATCGCGCCGACCGGCGACGGCGCGGGCTGCGGCGTCACCGGTGGCGACGCGAGCGGCAGCGCGCCCGACTTGTTCTTCTTGTCGACGGGCTTGCCGGCGGCGGCGTCCTCGGGGTTGTCGTAGATCTGCGTCTCGAGCTCGTCGTCGTCCCACGCGAGGGCCGAGTCGGAATCGTCGTTGCGCTTCTTCTTGGCGGCGACGGGAGCCTCGGCCTTGACCGCAGGCATCTGCTGCGAGACGCGACCGCTCGGCGGCGGCGGTGGTGCCTTGACCGGACCGGAGCTCTGACCGGGACGCGATGCGCGGACGGCGGGCATCGAGGCGGTCGCCGGGCGCGAGGCCGTCGAGGTGCGTGCGACGACCGGGTTCTCCTGCGTCGAGGCGGGCGCCTTGAGCTGGCGGTAGGACTCGAGCTTGGCGGTCTCCTCTTCGATCTCGCGACCGAAGGTCTTCTTCATCCAGCCCGCGAGATCCTTGCGCGAGTAGAACTCGCCCGCGGTGTAGACGAACGCCTGCAGCTCGTCGTGCAGATCGATCGCGTTCTGGTAGCGCTCCTCCGGATCCTTCGCGAGCGCCTTGAGCACGATGCGCTCGAGCTCGTCGGGGATGCGGCGGTTGTACGTCGACGGCGGAAGGATCTCGACGTTGCGGACCTTCTCGAGCGTCGAGAAGTCGGACTCGCCGACGAACAGGCGCTCGCCGGTGAGCAGCTCGTAGAGCACGATGCCGCACGAGAACACGTCGCTGCGGCGATCGATCGGAATGCCGCGGACCTGCTCCGGCGACATGTAACCGAACTTGCCCTTGAGGATGCCGGCCTGGGTCTTGGAGCCCTTGCCGGCCGCCTTCGCGATACCGAAGTCGATGAGCTTGACCTCGCCCTCGAACGAGACGAGCACGTTCTGCGGCGAGACATCGCGATGGACGAGGTGCAGCTCGCGACCGGACTGATCGCGCTTGTTGTGCGCGTAGTCGAGGCCTTCGCAGACCTTCATCACGACGAAGCACGCCTGGCTGACCGGCATCGGATCGCCGAGCTGGCGGCAGCGATCGAACATGCCGCGCAGGTCGCGGCCGTGAACGTGCTCGAGCGCGATGTAGTAGCTGCCGTCGACGACGCCGAGGTCGAAGATCTGGGCGATGTTCGCGTGGTTCAGCTGAACCGCGAGCTTCGCCTCCTCGATGAACATGCGGATGAACTCTTTGTCCTCCGCGATGTTGGGGAGGATTCGTTTGACCGCGACGAGGCGTTCGAATCCCTCGACTCCGAACGCCTTCGCCCGGAACACCTCGGCCATTCCGCCGACGTTGATCCGTTCGAGTAGGTAGTATTTGCCGAAAGGCGTCGGCTTCTTCACTGGACGTACACCACCCACGACGCGCGCCACGTCGTTGATATCTTGGACCCTATCCGAAACTGATTCTTTGGGCCACACAAGCTGCTACTCCCCGCTGGCCCGTAGGGATACCTCGGAGATAGGCGCGATTACACCAATTAATTTTGGGTCAATGCCTGCGCCGGTTCCATGGTCGAGGCCCGGCGGGCCGGGAGATAGCCGCCCAGGACTGCGAATCCGGCTGCACAAGCGAGCCCGCCGCCCCAGATCCACCACTTGAAGCTGAACCAGGTCGCGGGCTTATACGGGAACCGCGGCAGGTAGTGGGCGCTGGCGTAGTCGATGCCGGCGGCGATCGCCATACCGAGCAGGACGCCAAGCAGGCCGCCGATGAGGCCGATCAAGGCTGCCTCACCAAGCACGACCATCCGTACGTCGGATTGCGTGGCCCCGATCGCGCGGAGGAGGCCGAGCTCCCGCCGCCGCTCGGTGACCTGCATGAAGAAGTTGTGCGCGATGTTGATCGCGCTGATGCCGATGATGATGAGCGAGATGAGGACGAGGACGAGACGGACGACGAACAGCACCGTCGCGAACTTCTCGCCGAGCGAGTCCTCGAGCCGGAGATCGAGCTTGTCCTGCAGCCACTGCGCGAACGGCGCGATCTTGTTTCGGTCCTTCAGCGTGACGATGATCGACGAGTAGGTCGTCGCCGCCTGCTCGCCCATGTACTGGAGGTTCCAGCGCTGGATGTACTGGATCGGCATCGTCATGCCGATCGGCATCGCGCTGTGGCTGATGCCGACGAGCACGCCCTCGACGCGGCGAGGCTTGTGCTTGATCGCGGTGTTGCTGCCGGCGATCGTCGTCTGGCCAAGGCCGATCGAGAAGCGCATCGAGCCGAGGCCGCCACGCTGGGTGACGAACTTGACGAAGTCGGTGTCGGCGATCGGCAGGCCGTGCGACTTCGCGAACTGGCCGTTGTAGAGCTCGATCATCGTCGGCGACATGACGATCGGCACGCGGTGCTCGCAGCGCAGCGTCTCCTCGTCGCAGTAGTAGCGATCCGGCTCGGGGCACGGATTGAGGTACTCACCGTTCTTGCCGGCGACGTACGCGCCCGTGGGTGCAGGCGTCACCGCCACCGAGCCCGAGCCCGAATCTGGGGCAGCCGTCGCTGCGGAGCCGTCGGCCGGCGGCGTCTGCGGTGTCGGTGCAGGTGCAGGCTGACTATCCCAACCATTCGAGGTCGGGACCTTGGTCTGGCGGCCCTTCGGAGGCGCCTTGGGCGACTGGATCACCTCGTCGTCGTCGGTCTTCGGCGGCGGCACGCACGCGATGCGATGCGGATCCTTCTCGTCGGATTGCCAGTCCTTGAACAGCTCGATGATGCGCGGGTCGTCGCGAACGAACGACGGATCGACGCCGTCGGCAAAGCCGCCGACCTCGAACTTGAGATCGTTACCCTCGAAGCTGCCGCGGCCGAACGCCGGGAACACGAGGTTCATGCGCGGGATCGCCTGCTTCACCTCGGGGCGCTTCAGGATCGTCTGGACGATGTTGTCGTCGAGCTTCTTCGAGACGTCGAGCGTGCCGAGCACCGCGCGTGGCGCGACGACCTGCACTTGCTCGAGCGGGAAGATCTTCTCGAGCACCGCCGAGACCTGCTCGGTCGACGCGAGGAACACGACAAATGTCGCGATGCCGATCACGATGCCGAACGCCGACAGCACGAAGTGCCGCGGGCTGCGCAGCGTGTTCGCCACGACCATCTTCGAGAGGTTGCCGATGGGCATCATGGGTCAGGACGGTCCTGCGTGCGCGGCGAGCGCTTCATCCGTGGTCTCGACGAGCATGCCATCGCGCATGGCGATGACGCGCTGGGCGACGCTCGAGATGCGTCGTTCGTGGGTCACGATGAGGAGCGTGACACCGTCCTTCGCGTTCAGCTCGCGAAAGAAGTCGATCACTTCCTTGCCCGTCTCGGAGTCGAGGTTGCCCGTCGGCTCGTCGCACAGGAGGATCTCGGGCGAGCCGAACAGCGCTCGCGCGATCGCCACGCGCTGCTTCTGACCGCCGGACAGCTCGCCGGGGCGGCGTTTCGCGAAGTCCGACAGGCCGACCCGGCGCAGCGCCTCGCGGCCGCGGCCGTTGATGTCCTTGGTGGTGCGCGAGAACGCCGACGGTAGCGTCACGTTCTCGAGCACGCTCAGATGATCGAGGAGGTTGAACGCCTGGAACACGAAGCCGAACTTCTGGTTCCGCATGTTCGCGAGCTTGCTGTCGCTCGCCTTCAGCGTGTCGACGCCGAGCACCTCGACCTCGCCGGCATCGGGTCGATCGAGGCCGCCGATGATGTTCAGCAGCGTCGATTTTCCGGATCCCGACTGGCCGACGAGCGCGATCAGCTCGCCCTTGTCGATATCGAAGCTGACGCCGCGCAGGACTTGCGTCTTGGCCGCACCCTCTCCGTAACTCTTGGTGACGTCACGTAACCTGACGACGGGTGTCTCGCCCATCGCGCGGACCCTACCACATCATCGCCGCGTACCCACCGCATCGACCAGCAGCATGCTCCCGTCGATGCGTGCGCCTAGGTGAAGATCGGCCCAGCTCTGCAGGCGCTGCGCGAGCCGTTTTGGCGAGGGCATGTCGACCTGCTGGAACAGCCACTGCCAGATGTCGACGGGCAGTCCCGACGGAATCAGATCGATCGCGAGCACCGGGGGCGTGCCTGGCGCGGGCGTGCCGGTGCCGATCTGCTGGAGCAGGCCGTCGCCCATCGCGGCCAGAAATACGCGGTCGTCGAGCACGTAGTCCGCGGTGGCAACAAACGGCACGGATAGGTGCTTGCCCTGATAGGCGCCGTAGGTCCGGCTCTTCTCGAACTTCGACCGCATCGGCACCTCGTCGAGCAGCGACGCGAAGAACCGGCGATGGAACAGATCGAGCGAGATCGCGCCGCGGCCCGAGCGATCGTCGGGGTCCAGCGAGTGGACGAGCGCGCGCACCGTGCGCACGCCGTAGTTGTCGAGGACCTGGCGCGCGTCGAGACCGCCGATCACCTGCCCGCCCGTGCACGCGTTCGCGAGGTCGGCGACGCTGCGCAGGTCGAGGTTCCACTGCGCGGCGATCGGCGCCCTGTCCGAGGCCGCGGCCCAGCCCGGCGGCGGCGCGACGAGCTGCGAGGCGATCGCCTGGGCGGAGCCGCCGACGTCGATCGTGAGCCGGCCGGCGACGTGCTTGCCGTCGGTCTCGATCGCGACGCCGACGCGCTCGACCGGCGCGAACTGATCCGCGCAGGGCTTCACCTCCGGGAATCGCGACGTCATCACGTTCGCGATATCGCGCAGGTCGACGAAGCCGACGACGCCGGGCGATTTCGCCGCCGCGCGCGCCGCGCCCTCGGCCCACGCCCACGCCGCGCCCCACTTGTTCCCGGCCGGCTTGCGGCTGTGCTCGAACCAGTCGCGGCTGTCGGCCTTGCCCGAGAAGTGAACCCACAGCCACTCCTTGTCGAGCGCCCAGCTGAGGAACACGTCGCGATCGAGCTGCGCGGTGAAGACCTCGACGCCGTCGCTCACGATCGACTGCGTGCGCAGGCCACGCGTGCGCAGGTTCTCGAGGAAGTTCGCCATCGCCTCCGCCGAGGTCAGGTGCACGACGAACGTCGGATCGACGTCCTCCGAGAACAGCACCATGCTGCCGGAGAGATCGATGCCGATGCTCGCGACCGCATCGGGGTTCATCGGATCGACTGCGAGGATCCGCTGCAGGCCCTGTGCGATCTCGCTGGCCTCGACGCCGAACACCATGCCGGTGATGTCGATCGCGTCGCGAAACGACGACTGCGCGTCGCGGAACGTCTGCGCGGCGATCACGTAGGTCGGATCGGCTGGGACCCAGCGCGCCGCGGGAAACGCAGCGACGGCGGCCGGAGCTCCCGCGGGCCCCTTGGCCGGGCCGCACGCGGCAAGAACTGCGACGAGGGTCAGGACAAGAGCGCGCATGGACCGGGGATATTTGCACGCAACCACGCAACCGCCGAGGGGGCCGGCCGATACCCGCGCGAAACCATGTATCCTGCGAGAAGCACATGACTGGCATCGGCGGACCCGGCGGCATCGGCGGCCCGAAGGGACCTTCGGGTCCCGGCGGACCAGGCGATGTCGACGATGTAGGTGACGTCGGCGCGGACTCCGGCATCGAGGCGGCGACCGCTGCCAAGGCGGCCGGAGGGCTCGAGGCGATGGCTGCGGAGATCGCGGCCGGTCGCATGACGCCACGCGAGGCGGTCGACAAGCTCGTCGACGAGATCGCCGGCAGCGATCAGCTGGGCGCGAACGAACGTGCCGAGCTTCGCGAGCTCCTCGCGGATCTCGTCGCGAACGATCCGTACTTGCAGTCGATCGTCGGCCAGATCTAGTAGACGACGTCGCCAATGAACATCGTCGCGTGCGTGCTGCCCGGCGGGCCGACGAACTGCATCGCCTGCGTACTGCTCGGCTCGACCCACACGACCGAGAACGGCCGCGTCATCGGCTTGCCCTCTCGATCGTAGAACGTCGCGATCACCATGATGTTGCCGCCGCGCGCAGCCTCGTTCTTCACGACGCCCTGGACGACCGTCTTGTCGCCATCGGGGATCTCGCGCATGCCCTCGACGTGGGCCGGCGGTGGCATCGGCGCGACGCGTGCACCGCGCACGCGAATGCGCGCGGCCTTCGCGGTCGGGCGCGGCTTGCGGTCCTTGTCGACGAGCGCGAACGTGCGCTTCTCGCCGGCGGGCACGTAGATCGACTGCGCGCGCAGGATCCCGACGGTGTGATCGGTCTCGTCGGCGAGCTCGCCGCCGAGCGTCACGTACGCGCCGTCCGTCGCGGTGTTCTCCGCCTCGACGAGGACGAACGTCGACAGGTCGGCGAACTTGCCGTCGCCGACGGTGTCCGTGCGGAGACGGGCATCGCCGGTGACGTGGATCAGTGAATGATCGAGATCGCGCGGCTTCTTGCTCGAGCAGCTCGCGAGGGTCGCGAGCGCGAGGACGATGACCAGCCTGCGCACGGCTGGGAGCTTAGCAGCTCAGGCGGCGGGGCGAGCGGCGCGGCGCGGGCCGCTGCCCTCGTGCGTGCGGAGCAGATCGCGAAGCTTCTGGGACATCTCGAGCTCGCTCGTGTCGAACGATGCGATCGCGGTCGCGAGCGTCGTGATGCACTCCTCGGTGGTCGCGCGCTTGTCGATGATGATGCGGTAGGTGCCCTTCACGCGGCACAGGCCACCACGGAGGCCGGTGTTGATGCCGTTCGTCTGCAAGGGCTCGTAGCTGACCTTGATCCCCAGCTGCTCGGCGGCGTTCTCGAGCAGCTCGACCATGACTTCTGGCTTCATTCCGCTAGTCACACTACGCGATTGGATCGGCAGTGCAACCTTTCTCCTGCTCTGTACTCAAGCGATCGGGATCACTACGCGAAATGCTGCTCCGCCGAGATCTGAGCGAGTCACGGAGATCTGCCCGCGATGTTGGTCGACGATGTTTCTGACGATCGGAAGCCCTAGACCTGTGCCTTTTCCGTCGGGCTTCGTCGTGAAGAACGGCTCGAAGATCCGATCCCGGTCTGCTTCGGGAACACCGGGGCCGGAGTCCGCGACTTCGATCAGTACGGATCCCGGACCGTCCGTAGTTGCACGTACAACGATCTTTCCGCCGTTCTCGACGGCGTGGACTGCATTGGTGATCAGATTAATGAGGACCTGTTCGAGCTGGCCGCCGACGGCTTGCACGACGGGGAGCTCGGGATCGACCTCGACGCCGAGATCGACACCGCCGCGCTCTACAAGGTGCTCGCAGATCGACACCGACTGGCGAACGACGCCTGCGAGATCTACCGCCTCGGTCTCCTTGCCGCTCGGTCGTGCGTACTGGACGAGATCTCGCGAGAACCGAAGGATGCGCTGCGCGCTCGCGCCGATCCGGCGGAGCTTCTCGATGTCGGCGGCGTCGATCCCTTGCGACTCGAGCTTGCGCACGAGGTACTCGGCGTAGACGGTGATCGACGTCAGCGGGTTGTTGAGCTCGTGGACGACGCCGGCGGCGAGCTCGCCGAGGGTGGCGAGGCGCTCGGCGCGAACGATCTGCTGCTGGAGCGCGTCGATCTTCGACTGGTCCTGGCCGATCGCGACGACCGCCTCGATCGGTCCGCCGAGCTGGCCGGCGCGGCCGACCGGCGCGATCGCCCACACGGTGCGCACGTCGTGCCGCGGCCGCTCCAGGCCAGAGCCCGGACCGTCCGCTTCCGTGACACGGGGGCGCGTGGGCAGCATGACGGTGACCGCGGCGTGGTGCTGGCCGGCGAGCGCAGCCGAGAATGCGGTCGTGAGCTGGCTGCGCTGATCGCCGGTGATGAAGTCGCGAACGTCGCGGCCGAGCACCTCGTCGCGCGAGGTGCCGGTGAGCTCGAGCAGCGCGCGGTTACACACGGTGATGCGCCACGTCCGATCGATGCCGAGGATGAGCGCGTTCGCGCTGTCGAGGAGGCGCGCCTGGTAGTCGCGCAGGCCGATCGCGTCCTCCTGCAGGCGGATCGTGCGCAGCGCGAACGCGAGGCCCGCCGCGATCGAGATCACCGCGGGCTCGTCGTGCTCGCGGGCCCCCTCGCCCGGCGGATAGCCGACATCGAGCACGCCGTAGAGCTCGCCGCCGGCGGCGAGCGGGACCGCGAAGCCGGTCGCCATGCCCGTGAACGGCGAGTCCCAGCGCTCGCGCACGACGACGCGCGCACTCGCGGCGACCGCGCTCTTCAGGCGCGCGCGATCGAGCGCGACCTGCGTGATCGTCACGCCCTCGGCGGTGACCGACTCGCGCAACGCGCCGCTCCTGACGTACGCGCGCGCGGGCTCGCGGTTGCGCACGTCGAGGACGCGAACGCAGATCGCGCGACCGGGGAACAGGTTGCCGAGCACGCCGAGCACGCGCTCGACGACGACGGCCTCGCTGCTCGCGAACGGAAGCTCGGACGCGAGCTGGCGCAGCGCATCCAGCTGCGCCGCCTCGCTCGGCGGGGTCAGACTCACCGCTTCACTCCTTGTCGATCCGCGAGATCGATCAGGTCATCGAGCGCCGGCGTGTTGGCGACAACGCCCCTGCCCGGCGAGACCGCGGCGAACTCGCCGGTCTTGCTCTCCTCGCCGTGCTCGATCTCCTCGGGCACCGCGGTCGGATGCGTCTCCTCGTGGATGATCGGCATCGCCGGATCGCTCTCGGCGGCCGCGCGATCGAGGTCGAGCATCCGCGCCGAGCCGACGTAATCGGTCGTCTCGTACTTCGTGATTCGACCGATCTTCTTCACGATGCCGGCCATGCGTTCGGCCTCGGAGAGGATAACGCCGACCGCACGCAGGTGAGCGGCCTCCTTGTCGCTCTGCCGCTGGATCAGCTGCGCGTAGCCCATGATCGACGTCAGCGGCTGGTTGAGCTCGTGCGCGGCGGCGCCCGCGAGCTCGGCGACGAGCGCCTGCTTCTCGGAGAGCTGCAGCTTCTGCTGGGCATCGAGGAGGCGCTGCTCGATGCGGATGCGCTCGCGAAGGTCGGTGAGGATGCCGACGGTGGCGACCTCGCGTTCGCCCTCGTAGACGATCGATGCCGTCATGCTGACGGGCACGGTCTCGCCGCTCGCGATGCGCACCTCGCGCCGCGTCTGCTCGAGGCGGCCGACACCGCCGTACGACGTCGAGCGCAGCATGCGCATGATGTGGCGCGCACCGTCGGTGTCGTAGAGATCCCAGACCGGCTTCTTGCCGATCACGTCGCGCGCCGGATAGCCGAACAGCCGCTCGGCGCCCTGGTTGAACAGGATGATCTGGCCCTTGAAGTCGGCGGCGATGATCGCGTCGACCGTCGAGTCGATCAGACGCTCGAGGAACTCCTTCGTCGAGCGCAGCTCGTGCTCGAGCGCGCGCTCGGCGGTGACATCGCGGAACGCGAGGATGACCGCGCCTGTGCCGGCGAGCACCGTCGACGTCGAGGCGGAGACCCACACCGGCGAGCCGGAGGTCGTCGACAGCTCGAGGTCGAACGCGTCGACGTTGACGCCCGCGAGCACGCGCGAGATCGCATCGCCGATCTGTGCGCGCTGACCGTCGGGCACGAGGTCGACGAGCTCGCTGCCGAGCAGGCCGTCGCGCGCGAAGCCGGTGATGCGCTCGGCGGCGCGGTTGACGAACAGGATGCGACCGGCATCGTCGAGGACGACCACGCCGTCGGCGCCGGCCTCGAAGTGCTCCTTCAGCGAATCGATGCCGCGCAGCCGGCGCTCGGCCTCGTAGCGGGCGCGCGAGATCCGATGCGTCTGATCGCGCAAGCTCTCGAGGACCGCGCCATGGCGGAGGTGTGCGGCGGTGATGCTCGAGATGAGCTTGCCGACCTCGACGCCGCGCGGCCCGACGTGACTGACGCCCGGCATGCGCTTGCGCAGAAGGATCGCGCCGAGCGAGCGGCCGCGCCACTGCACCGGGAACACGCCGATGCCGCGAACGTGCCGCGACGTCAGCATGTCGGCAATGTTCGACGTCAGCGAATGGGTGAGCACGTCGTCGATCAGCACCGGCTGGCCGCCGCGCATCGCCTCGACGACCTCGGGGTACTCGCTGATGTTGAGCGTGAAGCGCGACATCGGCTCGGCATCGCTCGCCGCGATGACGAACGCGTGATCGGAGCCTTCGATGTGCGCGATCAGCGCGGCGCGATCGAAGCCGAGCACCGACGTCGTGATCTGGAGGACCTGGACGAGCGCCTCGGCGTCGTCGCCGTCGGCGGTCAGGACCTCGTTGATCCTCGTCAGCGCCTGCGCGCCCACGGCATCGCGGCGCGACAGCTTCATCAGATTCCGGCACCGCGCGACGAGCAGCGCGTTCGGCGCCGGCGTGCGAATCACGTCGCTCGCACCAGCGACAAGCGCCTCGGCGAGCGTCGTCGGTGGGATCGGCGGGACGATCGCGAGGATCGGCGTCTCGGCGAGCGCCGGGACATCGCGCGCCTCGGTGACGAGCTCGACGACAGCGTCGCCGGTGATCACGATCAGCGCCGGCAGACCGTCGGCCGCGGTGAGGCGAGGCACGCTCTGCGCCGTCAGACCGCTGGAGGTCAGCTGCGAGACAACCGCGGCGCGGTCGTCATCGCTGCCTCCGAGCACGACGATCAGTGCGTTCTCCACTGGCGCCCAGGCTACCATGCAGCAAGACGCGCGGTCTTATCGTCGAGAATCGTAGGCGGCGAGCGCGGCGGCCAGCACGAGCTTGACGGGGACGCCGTGGCTGCGGGCGGCGACGGCGCACGCCTCGTACTCCGGCGCGACGTTGCGGACGGCCTGGCCATCGCTCGCGATCTTCACCGGGATCCTCCCGTAGCGGGTGTCGACCTCGACGATGCTGCGGTTCAGCACCGTGCGCGACAGCTCGGCATAGCGCACGCCGATCGTCGTCGTCTCGCGCAGCATCGCGGCAATCACCGCATCGCGCGTCGTCGCCTCGGCGAGCACCGACAGCGTCACCGCCGGCCTGCCCTTCTTCATCGTGATCGGCGTCCACCACACGTCGAGCGCGCCCGCCGCGAACAGCGCCTCGCTTGCCGCGCCTGCGAGCTCGGGGCTCATGTCGTCGATGTTCGCGTCGACCTGCCAGACCTTGTCGGACGACAGCGCGACCGGCTCAGAACGCGCTGCACCCATCGCCACGATCCGGAGCACGTTCGCGCGATCGGCGAGCTCGGTGTCGCCGGCGCCCCAGCCGACTGCGACGGGACGGCCCGTCGGCGCGGCCGCCCAGCTCGTGACGATCGACGCGAGGATCGCGGCACCGGTCGGCGTGCACAGCTCGGTCGCGACGCCACCGTCGGCGGTGATCCCGCCGGCCTCGCGCAGGACCTCGAGCGCCGCGGGTGCCGGCACCGGCAGGACGCCGTGCGCGCAGTTCAGCGTTCCGTGTCCCATCGCGACGCTCGCGCAGGACACGCTCACCGGCGACAGCCAGTCGATCGCCGCTGCGGTGCCGACGACGTCGACGATCGAATCGATCGCGCCGACCTCGTGGAACGTCACCTGCTCGACGGTCGTGCCGTGGAGCTTGGCCTCGGCTCTGGCCAGGCGATCGAAGATATCGAGCGCGCGAGCTCTCACGCCGTCGCCGAGTGGCGCTCGGACCAACCGCTCGCGAATCGCCCCGTAGTGATAGTGGGCGTGTTCTCCATGCCCCTGCCCGTTCTGGGCATGAGAATGGTCGTGCGGGTGCGGGTGCGGATGGGGATGCGCATGCGGGTGAGTGTGCGGATGCGCGTGCGGCGGCGGCGGCACCGAGTGATCGAGCACCTCCTCGACCTTGCCGCCGAGCTCGTCGACGTGAACGTGTCGCTCGTGGCTCTCCTCGCGGAACTTGATCGCGACGAAGCTCCCCGAGTGCCCGCTCTGCGTCGTCGCGCGCCGCGGCTTCGGCAGCACGCTGTGCGGCAAGTGCCCTGCCGGGCCATGAGTGTGCGGGGCACGGCCGTGCTCGTGCCGGTGCTCGTCGAGCACGTGGCCGCTGGTGTCGACCTTGACGTCGACCGACGCGATGCCGCGCTTCATCACGCGCGCGATCCGCAGGCGCTGGCGGCCCGCGCCGATCGCGTCGAGCGCCTGGCCGATGACCTCGACGGGAACGCCGAGATCGAGCAGCGCGCCGAGGAACATGTCGCCAGCCGCGCCGCTCGCGCAGTCGAGGTGCAGATGCAGGCCGCGTAGCTCGCGCTCGCTCATGGATTCACCCCTTGCCGCACCGCGAGCCTTGCGATCTTGACGGCGGCGACCGCCGCGCCGACGCCGTTGTCGATGTTGACGACCGTGATCCCCGGCGCACACGCCGCGAGCAGCGCGCCGAGCGCGACGAGACCGTCGATCGACACGCCGTAGCCGACGCTCGTCGGCACCGCGATCATCGGCCTGTCGACGAGGCCACCGAGCACCGACGGCAGCGCAGCCTCCATGCCGGCGACCGCGATGACGACCTCGGTCTTGCGAATATCGTCGAGCCGCGCGAGCAGCCGGTGCAGGCCGGCGACGCCGACATCGGCGATCCGGGTCACCGTCGCGCCGAGAAACTCGGCGACGATCGCGGCCTCCTCGGCGGCGCCGAGGTCACTCGTGCCGGCGCACACGACGCTGATCGGTGCACACGCCGGACGGCTCGGCTGCGTACCGAGCGACATCAGGCGCGGGATCTCGTGATACTCGGCGTCGGGCAGGAGCGCGCGAACCGCGGCGGCCTTGGCCGGATCGACGCGCGTCGCGATGCCGCGGCCCTCCTTGGCGAGCTCGCGCAGCGCGATCGCGATCTGCTCGGCCGTCTTGCTCGCACCGAAGACGATCTCGGGGATCCCCGTGCGCAATTCGCGGTGGTGATCGATGACGACGGCATCCGCGGCGGCCTGCGCGTTCGGCAGCTGGGCCAGCTTGGCGACGGCATCGGCAGGCGACAGCGAGCCTGCGCGCACCTCGTCGAGGAGGCTCAACAACTGCGTCCGGTTCACGACCGCACCTTACTTCTTTCGGCGCGTGATGCGAACCGCCTCGATCGCGCGGTCTGTCGCGGCCACGATCTCGATCGTCAGGCCGGCGAGCGCCAGTGACTCGCCCTTATCGGGAATCCGTCGGAACTTCTCGATCAGGAGGCCGGCGATGGTCTCGTAGTCGTCGCTCTCGGGCAGGCCGAGGTCGAGCTCGGCATTGAGCCGGCCGACCGCGGTGCGCGCCTCGACGCGCCACACGCCGGGCCGCTCGGCACGGATCGGCGAGGGCTCGACGTCGTACTCGTCGTCGATGTCGCCGACGATGATCTCGAGCAGGTCCTCGATCGTGACGATGCCGACCGCGCCGCCGTACTCGTCGACGATGATCGCGAGGTGCTGCTGATCGGCCTGCAGCTGGACGAGCAGGTCCGAGGCCTTCATCGTGCCGGGCACGTAGGTCGGCGGGTGCGCGAGGTCGGCGACCGTCTTCGGCGCCGGCGTCTTGCCGTCGGCCTTGCTCGCGTTCGCCGCCTGGAGGATGTCGAACACGTGGACGATGCCGATGATGTCGTCGACGCGCGACCGGTAGATCGGCATGCGCGAGTGCTGCTTGTCGGCGACCTCGAGCGCGGCCTCGGCGATCGGCGCGTCCTCCTGGAGCGCGGTGACCTCCGAGAGCGGGACCATCAGCTCTTCGGCCTTGTACTCGGAGAGCTCGAACACGTTCGCGATCATCTCGCGCTCGTCGGCGCTGATCTCCGGCTTGTCGCTGGTCGGCTCGCTCTCGATGAGCAGCGCGAGCTCGTCGCGCGTGACGAACGCCTTCTTGCGGTCGGTGCGCGTGATCCGGGTGAGCGCGGCGGCGTAGCCACCGACGATGACGACGAGCGGCCGCAGCAGCCACGACGCGAGCCGGAGCGGCGTCGCGAGCCGATCGACGAGCGAGTCGGCGTGCGCCTGGACGATCGCCTTCGGCACGAGGTGGCCGACGACGAGCAGCGGCGGCACGACGATCAGCGGCGACCACATCGGCGATGCGCCGAGCAGCGCGAGCTGGAGCGCGAGCACGATGACTGCGACGAGCGTCGCGAGGTTCGCCCCGACGAGCGTCGTCGCGAGCGTCACCTGCGGAACCGCGAGCATCTTCTCGGCGCGTGCGGCGTTCTTCGCGCCGGCGGCGGCGCGCACGTGGAGCGCGTTGCGGTCGCACGCGGTCAGCGCGACCTCGGCGCTGACGAAGAATCCCTGCACCAGCACGCAGCCGACGAGGATCATGATCAACTCGCTCGTTGTCACGAGGCCCGGGCTCACGACGACTTCTCCTGCGAAAACTCGTCGACGTCGACAGCCGGCGGCGTCACCTCGTCGGGAGCGTGGATCGGACGCGCGCTCGGCCGGTGCGGCGGATCGATCGCGTCCTCGTTGTTCGCCATCCGCTCGAGCGTGGTCTCCTTCGTCACCGGGCCGGTCTCGTACTCGCGCATCTCCTCGCGCGGCACCGGTCCGCTCTCCGGACCGGACATCGCGTCGGTCGGCGCGCTCGCCGCGAGCACGCTCTTCGGCACCTTCATGCCCGGCAGCGACGCCTGGAGGTCGGCGCGCTCGTCGCGGAGCACGCCGAAGATCTGCGCGAGGAGGTCGTCCATCGTGACGATGCCGAGCACCTTGCCGTACTCGCTGACGACGACCGCCATGTGGACCTTCTTCTGCTTGAAGGTCAGGAACAGGCGCTTGACCGGCGTCGTGCGCGGCACGAACAGCGGCTCGTGGAGCAGCTCGCCGAGCGGACGCTGCGGCATCTGGCCACCGATGACCCGGACGAGGTCCTTCGCGTTGAGGAGGCCACGGATGTTGTCGAGCGACTTCTGGTAGATCGGCACGCGCGAGAACCCGCGCGCGGCGATCTCCTTCACGAGCCGCTGCATCGGCAGGTCGTAGTTGAGCGCGAAGATGCGATCGCGCGGCGTCATCACCTGGCCGACGTTCTTGTCGTTGAACTCGAACACGCGGTGGATGAGCCGGCGCTCGCGCGCGTCGACCTGGCCCTGCGCGGAGCCGGCGTCGACGAGCGACTTGAACTCCTGCTCCGAGAGATCGCGAGCCGGCCGGGTGCGCGCGGCGTCGCCGAGCGGGCGCAGCAGCACCTCCGACACGAAGTTCACGACGAGGCGGATCGGCGTCACGAACACCGCGAACATCGTCAGCGGCAGTACGCACACGCGCGCCCAGGTCAGGGGCGCCTTCGCGGCGAGCGTCTTCGACGTCACCTCGGCGACGAGCACGATCAGCGGCAGCGCGACGCCGAGCGCGATCAGGCCGAGCAGCCACGGCGACGAGACGTGCGCGAGGTGGCCGACGACGACGAGCGCGAGCACGGCGAGCAGGCTGTTGAACGCCTCGTTGCCGATCAGCACGGTGGCGATCAGCCGGCGCGGCCGCTCGAGCAGCCTCATGATGCGGGCATCGAGAGACGACTCGCTGCGCCCGAGCTGCTCGCGATCGACGCGGCGGAGCGAGAACAGCGCGACCTCGGTACCCGAGCAGAAGCCGGAGATCAGAAGGCAGAGGATCGCGAGCGGGATCGCGACCGAGAGTTGAGACAACCACGTCACGACGCTTGCTCCTCCTGGAGCGGAACTTCGTCCTGAAGGGGGAACGTCGCGACGAACGTCGAACCTTGCCCCGGCGTCGTGTCGACCCAGATCCGGCCGCCGTGCGCCTCTACGTATGCCTTGGCGAGCGTGAGGCCGAGCCCCGTGCCGCCGAACGCGCGGGTCGAGGACGAGTCGACCTGGAAGAACGGCTCGAAGATCTTCGAGACCTGATCGCGCGAGATGCCGATGCCGGAGTCGCTGACGACGAGCTGGATCGCGCGCGCGTCGTCCGACGGTGCGAGCGGCCCGGGCCTGACGGCGATGCCGACCTTGCCCTGATCGGGCGTGAACTTCACCGCGTTCGAGATCAGGCTCGATACGACCTGCCGGATCTTCTTGCGGTCGCCGACGACGCACGAGTCGCCGCGCGCCTCGAGCTGGATCGCGATGCCGCGCTTGCCGGCTTGCGACGTGAACGTCGCGACCTCACTCGCGACGATATCGGCGAGCGACAGCTTGCTGCGCTCGAGCGCGAGCGGCCCGGTCTCGAGCGCCGCGACGTCGAGGACGCTCGTGATCATCCCGAGCAGCTGGTCAGCCTTGCTGAGGATCGTCGCCAGGTAATCTCGCTGCTCGCCGGTGATCGGCCCCGCGAGCCCCTCGGCCATCATCTCGGCGTAGCCGATGACGCTCGTCAGCGGTGTGCGCAGCTCGTGCGACATCGTCGCGAGGAAGTTCGACTTCAGCCGATCGAGCTCCTCGAGCCGCGCGACGGCGCGCTGGAGGCGCGTGTTGTGCTCGGTCAGCTCGGCAAACGTAAGGCGCATCGCTTCCTCGTGCGTGGTCGCGGCGAGGTCGCGCGCGCTCGCGTGATGGACGAGCAGGCCGAGCGTGTCGGCGGCGAGCGCGAACGCGGCGTCGGCGCGATCGCCCTCGGCCGCGAGCGTCGCGAGCGCCTCACCGTCGTGCGTCACGGCAAATCGCGGCTTGCCGGCCGCGTCGCTCCCGGCGAGCCGCCGACCTTTCGGGCAATAAATCGCGAGATCGACCCCGAGGGCTCGACGGACAGCTTCGAGGAGCTCGTCGAGCTCACTGGCAGGAACCAGGCGGGCTAGCTCGACTGGACCGTCGAGCGGTCCTCCGACGCTCACCGCAAGATCATAGCGCATTCACGGCTAAACCGTGGCCGAACCAATGGATTCGCTGATACCGACGTGATCGGCCAGAGCCTTGCGAAATGCTTGGGCATCGATACCTAGCTTGTTCGCCAGGTGGAGGTCCTTATCTAAGTGCTCCCATGCGCTGCCGACGAGCTCGAAGAACGTCTGGATGACGCCCTCGCCTTCCTTCGCACGGGCCTGCAGGAGGGGCCGCGAAGGATCGCCGAAGTGATCGGCCTCGGCCATCGGCACCGCGTTCGGCAGATCGCGCTTGTTGTACTGGACGACGATCGGCACCCGATCGAGCGCGAACGCCTTCAGGTTCTGCGTCAGGTTCTGCCACGACGCCAGGTTCGCCTGTGTCTGATCGGGGCTCGAGTCGGCGACGAACACGACGCCGTCGGTGCCCGCGAGCACGACCTTGCGCGTGGCCTCGTGCACCGGCTGGCCGGGCACCGTGTAGACCTTGATCCGGAACGAGAAGCTCGAGGTCCGGAAGAAGATCGGCAACAGGTCGAAGAACAGCGTGCGGTCGTCGCGCGTGTCGAGCGTCATCAGGCGACCGCGGTTGAGCTTGTCGACCTTCGCGTGCAGCGCGCGCAGGTTCGTCGTCTTCCCCGACAGCGGCGGTCCGTAATACACGAGCTTCAGCGTCAGCTGTCGCTCGGCAAAGTCGACCTGAGCCATTCCCTTCGAGAGTAGCTCAGTGCGCCGCCGGTTTGTGGGAACCGGGCAGCGGCTGCGCCGGCACCGGCCGAGCCGGCCGCGACGTGCCGTGGTTGACCGCGATGACCTTCGCGTACACGAGCCCGAGCGCGAGCATCACGAGGAGCAGCACGCCGAGCAGCATCGTGCGCTTGTACGGGCCGTCCTTCGACTCCGGCCGCTTCGTCGCGGTCGCGAGCAGCGTCGCCGTCGCCGACTTGCGGAGCCGCTCGAGCTGCGCGTCGGCGATCGGATCGCCCGCGCGCTCCTTGTACTTGCCGGCCGCCCACGCGAATGCGCTGTGCTGCGCGACGAGCCCGAGCAGCGCCTCGTGACGCGCCGGATCATCCCAGCGCTCGACGGCGCGCGCCCACGCTGCTTCGACGGCCTCGTTCGCCATCACAGCACCGGCCGCCACGGGACGGGCGTCGCGATCAGCAGGAACACGATCAGCATGCCGATCGCGTAGGCCTTGCGCTTGCCGTCGAGCGGCATCGGGTCGACGGGCGGATGGTACTGCCCTGCCTGCCGGCGCATGAGGCCGAGCAGCACGGTCCACACGAGCCACGGCGTCAGGCCGCTCGACGCGTAGCGGATCGAGTCCGCCCAGTCGTGACCGTCGCCGCGCGCGCTCGCGAGCATGATCGAGCCGAACGTGATGCCGACCAGCGGCAGCGCGACGTGCAGCCGCGCCGACCATTTCTCGTGCGAGTCGCCAAGCGCCGCGCGCGCGATGTGGCCGCCGTCGAGCTGACCGATCGGCATCAGGTTGATCATCGTGACGAGCAGGCCGACCCAGCCGGCGAGCGCCATCGGGTGCAGGTAGACGTCGACGCCGTCGCCCGGCAGCCACCGGCCGAACACCGCGTACTTGAGCAGCGCGTAGAGGATCGAGTTGCCCTCGATCGAGCTGTCCGGTCGGATCGGACCGACCTCCGAGAGGCTCAAGCCGATGACGAGCAGCGGGATCGCGACGACGAGGCCGGCGATCGGTCCGGCCGCACCGACGTCGAACAGGATGCGGCGATCCTCGATCGGCTTGCGCATGCCGATCACGGCGCCGAGCGTGCCGAGCGTGAAGAACGGCGGCAGCGGGATGAAGTACGGCAGCGACACGTCGTGGCCGTGGCGCTTGCCGACGATGTAGTGGCCCGCCTCGTGGCAAAGCAGGATCCCCATCAGCGTCGCGCCGAACGCGATGCCGCCGGCGATCGTCGTCGTGATGCAACACGCGACGAACAGGCCACCATGGACGAGCGCGTCGCGCCGGGTCACCGCCTGAGTGTAGGGCATGGCGCGCACCAAGTCAGGGCGCGTCGGCCCGGTGCTTCTCGTAGTCAGGGTGCGTCGACGAGCTCGTCGCCCTGGACTTCGAGGACAGCCGGGGCCCGCGTGATCTCGCCGCCTTCGTCCATCGCGGCCGGACCACACACGCCATCGTCGAGCTTGCCGCGCGCGAGCACGGAGCGCAGCGCCCCGCGCGGATCGGTCGCCTTCGCGGCGGCCGCCCTCGCCTGCGCGATCAGCGTCGCGGCATCGTGGGCCTCCGCCGCCGCGCCGCTCGGCATGCGATTCGTCTTCTGCTGGAACGCCGCCGAGAACCCGGCCGCGAGGTCGCCGCCGGTGCTGCCGCCGAACACGTCGACGATCAGCGCGCCCTGGATCGCCGCACCGCCGCGCGTCGTCAGGCTCGGGTGATGCCAGCCCGCCCCGCCGACGAGCTGCACGAGCTGCGGCATGTGGCCGCCGTGCTTGCGCTGGAGGTAGTCGGGATTCGTGCTCTCGCCGGTGCGCAGCTCGACGCCGAAGTACGGCAGGAACGCGGCGACGATCGCGGCGCGGTCGTAGCGATCGGGCACGTAGAGCAGCGTGAACGGTACGTCGGGCGAGAACGTCTTCCACCCGTTCTTCGGATTCTTCGCGAGGTGACCGGCGAGGCGCGGATTGCGCGCGGGTACGAGGTCGAGCAGCTCCTTGACGTCGGGCTCGAGGTTGCCGCCCGTCGGATCGTAGGACCCGCGCGCCGTGACGCTGATGCCGAGCTTCTTGGCCTCGTCGACGAACGCGTCCGCGGTCTCCTGGCCGACGTCATCTCGTGGCGCGAACACGGCGACGGTCGGGAAGTTGTCCGCCTGCGCGAGCCGCGCGACCGCCCTTCCCTCGTCGGCAGGCGATCCGACGAGCCGGAACACGCCGCTTGCCGGCTCGGCACCATCGGCGGGCGCGAGAAGGCCGATCGGTACGTCGTGCAGAGCGGCTGCACGCGCCGCCGACAGCGCTTCCTTCGTCCCGACGGGACCGAGGATCGCGACGGCGCCTTTCTGCACCGCGGTCTCGACGGCGCTCACCGCCGCCTCGGGCTCGCCCCTCGTGTCGAGAAACAACCACTGCGTGCCTTCCGCCGGCGCGAGCTGGATCGCGAGCTTGAGCTCGCTGCCGATCGCGGCGTACCTGCCCGACAGCGGCAACAAGACCGCGACGAGCTTCGGATCGACGGGCGGCGCGGCGACGACCTTGCCGAGCTTGGCGAGCTCGTCGTGAACTTCCGCTTCATCAGCCGCCGTCGCTGCTCGCGCAAGCAATGCCCTCGCCTCGGCTTCGTCTCCCTGATGTGCCGCGAGCCGAGCAGCTCTCAGTGCCACTCTCGCGGCTGGCTTCCGATCGCCGAGCTGATCGATGACAGCCTTCGCAGTCGCGAGATCGAGCTCGTCGATCGTGAGCGGATCGAGCTTCGCGAGATCAACCGGAGCAGGAACAGAACCAGTAGAACCGCCCGCCGTGTGCGAAG
>JABFXX010000520.1 GCA_013368795.1 Kofleriaceae bacterium | reverse complement strand
ACGATCGCGCCGCCGCCGAGCGAGATCGCGCCGGTGTTGAGCTGCGCGCCGACCGAGCCCTGGAGATCGGTCTCGTCCTGACGGAACGGCAGATCGCCGACGGTGCGAGGGTTCCACCGCCCCGCCGCGACGACGAAGCCGTTGTTCGGTAGCGACAGCATCGCCGCGACCGACAGCGCTGGCTTGTCGTTGTCGTTGTTCGACGCGAACTCGTCGGCGCCGTTCTGCACCGCGATCTCGAAGCCGAGGCGATTGGCCGTCTTCGGTTCGAGGCGCACGGCAGCGCCGAGCGAGCGTCCGGGCGGCAGCCCCGGCGTGTACCAGCCTTCGGTCGAGCGCATGCCGCGCGACTCGAGCGGCTTGTCGACGAACTCGCGCTCGATGTCGGGGACGAGGCCCTGCGGATCGACCCACGTCTGGAAGTAACCGCCGCGCACGAACACCGTGCCGAGCGACACGTCGGCGAACGCGTCGCGCATGCCGAGGCGCAGCTTGCCCTGCGGCGTGTTCTGCGCGCGCTCGTCGACGGCGCCGTCGATCGAGAACGTGAAGCTCGCGCGGTCGGAGAGCTTGCCGTGCACGCCGACGCGCGCGTTCTGCAGCTCGAAGCCGTCGTCGCGGCCGACGAACGCGACGTTCGGATCGTTCTGCACGACGATGTACTGCAGGCGCATGAAGCCGTAGAGCCCGAGCTCGAACACCGGCTTGCCCTTGGCCGGATCCGGCGGCGGCAGCTTCGGCGCCGCGTCGGCCGGCGGCTCGACGGCGGTTACCTTCGCCGGCTCCGCAGGCGCTGCGGCAGAGTCCGAGGTAGCGCCGCCGTCCTCGGGCTGCGCCTCGGCAATGGCAGGAGAGACCAGCAAGGCAAGGACACAAAGTCGAGAGCCGATCACGCACCAGGACGGTATAACGACCGCGAGGCTCGTTGATGGAGCGCACGTCGCAATCCTCGAACATCGACTTACCGGGGCCCGTCGTCCTGTACGACGGGGAGTGCGGCCTGTGTCACCGCAGCGTGCAATTCCTCTTGAAGCGCGACCGCGGCCAGCTGTGGTACGCGCCGCTCCAGGGCGAGACGGCTCAGAGGCTACGCGAGCAATACCGCGAGATTCCGACGACGCTCGAGAGCGTCGTGCTCGTCGATCACAATCACGCCTACCTCCGCACGAAGGCGTTCTTCCACGTCTCGAAGTACCTGCCCGCGCCGTGGCGCTGGGCGTATCACCTGCGCTGGCTGCCGGCGTTCCTGCTCGATCTCGGCTATCGCGTGATCGCGCGGATTCGCTATCGGGTGTGGGGCAAGTACGACGCGTGCCGGCTACCGACGACCGACGAGCGCGCGCACCTGCTTCCTTAGCTCCAGACGCCCTGCTCTACAGGCGATAGTGCGCCATCAGCAGCGAGTACGCGCCCGTCGGGCCGCCGTTGCCGAAGTCCATCAGCTCGAGCCGGTTCGTCAACATCAGCTCGATGTGCGAGGTCGCGAACCAGTGCAAGTTCGCGTCGACGCAATCGCGGTCGAGGCCCTTGATGCGGATGTTCGAGTCGAAGTGGCCGAGGCCGATGTCGAGCATGAGGCCTGCCGGCAAGAACTTCGTCGCCATCAGGTAGCCGACCGTCTGCATGTAGCCGAAGTCGGAGACGTGCGGGTTCACGATCTGAACCTCCGCCTGGATCAACAGATCGGCGCTCGGGATGTAGTGCTTCGCCGTGAGCGTGCCGCGGAACTTGTGATCGAAGTCGGAGACCTGGACCATGCCGCCGGCGCCGATCTTGAGGAGCGGATTGATCGAGAGCTCGCTGTAGATCGCGGCGCCGCTGTAGAGGTTCACCGGATCGATCAGCGGGTCCTTCACGAAGCCCGTGATGTGCGCGTCGATCTTCGACGAGATGTACGACGCGCCGATGCCGTACGTGTCCGCATAGAGCGGCGTGCCGCCGTAGCGTCGCGTGTAGACGTTGTGCTCGGCGAGCCGGAGCCCGAACACCGGCATGAACCGGCCGGCGCGCACGAACAGCCCCTCGGGCGAGCCCGGCTGCGACTGCCACATCGCGTAGTGCTCGCGCGACCAGAAGTGGGTCGCCGCCTCGTTGCCGTCCTCCTCCGGACGGAAGCCCGCCGTCACGTGCAGGCTGAAGTTCTTCTGCGTGACGACGCCGTAGAAGTCCGCCTGCATCGGGAACCCGACGATGTAGCGCTGCGGCGCCTGCAGGTAGCCGTACGCGCCGCGGAGGTCGCCGCCGACCACGAGCCAGTCGGGCGTCTTGACCGCGCCGTACATGAACTCCGGATTCATGCCGAACTTCGAGATGGCCTCCGCGGTCACCATGCCGTTCTCCGACAGCGGCCCGCCGCCGGTCGGCGACAGGTGACAGCCGGAGCACGACTGATCCTTGGCGAGCTCGAACTGCGGATACGCGTACGCGCGCCCCGCGCTGGCGACGACGGCGAGCGCCGCCGCGATGACGATCGATGCGGCCTTCACTGGCAGACTCCCTGGACGCAGCCACCCGAGCACGGGATCGCGTTCGTCAGATCGAGCTCGAAGTCCTCGGTGCACTGCGCGACGACGAAGCGACCGTTCTGCTGCGTGCACGCGGCGCCGTTGTTCGCCTTCGGGTTGCACTCCGCTCCCGGCGCCCCGGCCGCGATCCAGTCCTCGAGCAGGAGCACGTCCTTGTTCGGGATCGGTGCGTCGAACGGCATGCGGCCGATGCCGAGGCCGAACGGATCGATCTGGGTGATCCAGATGATCAGGTCCGCGTTCTTCGGATCCATCGGGTCGAACTTCGTGCTGTCGAACAGGATGAGTCCGTTGTCGAGCAGCGAGCGCCGCGTCCCCTCCGGCGTGTCGAACACGAGCCCCGCCTCCTGGACGAACGTCGAGTGACACTGGGTCGTGCCGCACGACGGCGCGAACACCGCCTGGGTCAAATAGTCGAGCTCCAGCGGACGGTCGTCCACCGAATCACCCGCGCACGCGCCGAGTAGCAGCGCTGCCGCGACAACGAGTCGATGCATGCGCGGACGATACAGCAGCCTACGTACGCCGGGCGACTTCGCGGCCGGTCAACGTGCCGGTAACACAGCGTTCTACTTCGTACTGCGCGCGCGCGCCCGACGCAGCGTCGAACCGGCGCCGCTCGTCTGGCGATGCATCACGCGAGCGGCCGCGGTCGGCCGGCGAACGCGGCGCGAGATCGGCGGCGGAGGCTCGACGCGATACATGATCGCCTCGCGATGCTCGGCGCGGAGCACGAGGCGCAGCGCCACGTGGTCGCCCATCGAGCAGACCTTGTTGTCGGTCATGCCGCACGCGAGCGCGATGCGGCGGACGACCTCTTCCGTGATGTCACAACCGCGACGCGCCTTCGGCCACGCCACCCAGAACCCGCCTGCCGGATGCATCCGGGCGGTGATGTCGGCAAACCGGCGCTCGAGGTCCGCGACGCGGTCCACGAATAGCACCACCACGTCGACCGGAGGCAGCCTCAGATCGTAGGCGATGCGCACGTCCTCGCTGGAGAGGTCACGCGCCAAGGCACCCGGGGCATTGAGCAGGCAGACCTTGTGTCCCGCCTTGATCCCGAGCTTCTTCGGAAGTGGCTTACCCGCGTAGCCAGCCATGACGAACGGATAATGCAGCCGTCCTGCGGGAGGTCAAACAGGACTGCTAAATCTTCTTCGAAGTACACGAAACCATTCGAACTTGGTGCGATCGCGGTACTCCCGCCCTTTCGTGGTCGGCGCTACGATTCGGCCTGTGGATAGCGAGGGTTTTAGGTCGATTATGAAATCGCCGGCTCCCGGCCGGTCGTTTCCTTGACTTTGCAGGCGCACTTGTTCAGCAAGGACTCCCAGGTGCCTACCGGACTCCTCCTCATCAACCTCGGGACGCCCGACGAGCCGACCACCCCGGCCGTCCGTCGGTACCTCGCCGAGTTTCTCTCGGATCCGCGCGTCATCGACATCAACCCCGTCGGTCGCTCGCTCCTCTTGCACGGCGTGATCCTGCGGACGCGACCCGCGAAGAGTGCCGCTGCATATCGAACGATCTGGGACGGCGAACGCGGCTCTCCACTGCTCGCGTACAGCAAGGACCTCGCCCTTGGCGTGGCGAATTTGCTCGGTGCGGAATGGCACGTCGTGCTCGCAATGCGCTACGGCCGTCCGTCGATCGCCGACGCGCTCGCGTCGATGGAGGCGGCGAAGGTCGACCGCATCGTCGTGCTCCCGCTCTATCCGCAGTACGCCGCATCCTCGACGGCGACGAGCGTCGCGCGCGTGATGGAGCTCGCCGAGGCGCAGTGGGACGTGCCGCCGATCGATGTCGTGCCCGCGTTCCACGCCGACGCCGGCTTCCTCGACGCGTGGCAGGAGGTCGCTGCTCCCGCGCTCGCCGCGGCCAAGCCCGACCACGTGCTGTTCTCGTTCCACGGCCTGCCCGAGCGCCAGATCCAGAAGAGCGACCCGACCGGCTCGCACTGCCTGCGCTCCGCCTCGTGCTGCGACTCGCTCGGCCCGGCGAACCACCGCTGCTACCGCGCGCAGTGCTACGCGACCGCCCGCGCTCTCGTCGCGCGCCTCGGCGTCGGCGACCACACGGTGTCGTTCCAGTCGCGGCTCGGCAAGACGCCGTGGATCCAGCCGTTCACCGACGTGCTGCTCGACGAGCTCCCGAAGAAGGGCGTGAAGCGGCTCGCCGTGATGTGCCCCGCGTTCGTCGCGGACTGTCTCGAGACCCTCGAGGAGATCGGGATCCGCGCGAAGGAGCAGTTCCAGGCCGCGGGCGGCGAGGAGCTGACGCTCGTTCCGTCGCTCAACGCGACGCCGCGCTGGATCGAGGCCGTCGCGTACATGGCCCGCCGCCATGCAGCGCGGGTACCGACCTGAACGACCTGCGGGCACGAGTCGTACTCGTGCTCGTGCTCGTACTCGTGCTTGGGCTCGGACTGCTCGAGTCGGCGCCGCCTAGAGTGGCGCGGGCTGCCAAGTTCTCCAACACAGAGCCATCGACCTAGGCGACGGCGCGCCGGGCAAGCCGGGTCTTCGCGTCGGTCGCCCCGGCACTCGAGCTCATGGACTCGGTCAGGGGCGAGACGCGCCCCGCCGCAGGGCCCGACCGCTGCCGCCTCGAGCGGGCTCCGTTCTCGTGCACGTGCGATCAGCGCAGCGTCT
>JABFXX010000050.1 GCA_013368795.1 Kofleriaceae bacterium | reverse complement strand
CACATGATCCGGCGGAAGCCCCACTCGAGGTTCTTCAGGAAGAAGTACCCGTACCAGTACTTGATGGTCTGCATCCGCGTCAGCCAGTTCTCGTGCTTGTTGCGGACGTCGACCCAGCCACCGACCGCCGCGATGCGCGGGTCGGTGAAGCGGCGGGTCAGCTGGCGGATCGCATCGGAATCGACGACCACGTCGGAGTCGACCGAGACGATGATCTCGCTGTCGGCGGCGCGGACGGCGCGATTGATCGAGCGGCGCTTGCCGAGATTGACGCGGTTCCGGATGACCTTGAGCCGGCCACCCGATCCGCGCGCCATCTCGCGGGCGAGCTCGTACGAGTCGTCGGTCGAGCAATCGTCGACGACGACGATCTGGAACTTGTCGCTGGGGTAATCCGTCTCGAGGAGGCTCTGGAGCGTCTCCTTGATCGCGGCACCCTCGTTGAACATCGGGATTACGACCGTGACCGTAGGCTCGTAATCATCGCGGGCCTCGTCCCACTTCTTGCCGCGCAGGATGCGGATGAGCACTCCGGCGACGTAGCGATTGATGAAGACGACCAGCGCCAGCAGCTTCACCAGAGTCCAGAGGACGAAGGTCGTCATCTCCAGCCCCCCGATGCGAGGCGCACGCCAATCAGCTCGTGACAGGTGAAGCGAGGTTTCACGGCAAGAAGCTAGGAAATGAGGTCGCGACGGATAGGAGTCGCGGCCAAGATCAAGGAGATGCGGCCAACCTATTATGGATGGACCGCGGACTCAAGTTGGTTGACGCATGTTGCCACATCCGACGTGACAGATACACCTGAACATCAGTTTGCTGAGGGTAGGTGCCTTGTTTTTGCGCACCTCAAGTGGGAGCGTTCGCGCGTGTATCGGGCTTCGGTCGCCCTGTTGATCATCACGTGTTTGCGTGGTGTCTCACTGGCTGGACCAGTAGCCACAGAGAGCTCTTCCCATGATCGAGATGGCGCGGTCACGTCGCCATGGATCGACCAGGCGCCGGCCCTCGCACTCGAGGGAGGCGATGCCGAGGAGCAGGTCACGGACCATCGCCTCGCCACGGGGCTCACACTCGCGAGTGTCTACGCAGGATTCTCTGCGTGGGCCTACGTTGCTTGGTATCGCAACCATCCGGAGAAGGAGATGCACGACTTCGGCCGCGATGGCTGGTTCGGGGTCAAGACCTACGCGGGAGGCGCCGACAAGCTCGGTCATGCCTGGGCCACGATGGTCCTCGCCCGGAGCGGCACCGCGCTTCTCCGTCACGGCGGTTGGGACCGCACGAAGTCCGCGATCGTTTCGGCGATCCTGAGCGAGGGCCTGTTCTTCGCCGTCGAGGTGAAGGACTACTACTATTACGAGTTCTCGCCGGGCGACTTCACGTTCAACACGCTCGGCGCGCTGACGGCGATCGCGCTCGATCTCTCGCCGCGCCTCGACGAGCTCGTCGACTTCCGCGTCCAGTACCTGCCGAGCCGGCAGTACCGCAACAACCTCCTCGATGCGGACTCGCCGTGCGCGAAGCGCCAGCCGGGCCAGCCGAGCTGCTCGCGCTGGAACATCGCCGAGGACTACTCCGGCGAGACGTATCTGCTCGCGTTCCACCTGCGCGGCATCCACGCACTGCGCGACAGCAAGTACGGCCTGTGGTCGCAGTTCGTCGACCTGTCGGTCGGGTTCCAGTCGCGCAACTACAAGCCGCCGCCGACGCTCGACCCGGCCATCGAGCGCACCCAGACGCTGTACCTCGGCGTCTCGCTCAACGCGCAGGGCTTGATCGATTACCTCGGCTCGCCGAAGTCGAAGCTCCGCAAGGTCCTGCACGGCGTGACCGAGGTGATCACGCCACCGCTGACGGTTCCGCTCATCGGCGTCGAGCGCGGTACCGAGATGCCGAATAGCGGCGGAGCGTAGCAACCGCGCACGGGTGAGCGTGTCTTCGGCCTCATGCGAGTGGCCGCGGGACTCCTCGTGCTGTTGGCGGCGTGCCGCGCATTCGATCCGATCGCCGAGGTGCCGCATCAGCATCGCGAGGTACGCGACACGAAGGCGGCGATCGCGATGATCCTCGCCGAGAATCCGCAGCCTCGCGTGTACGCGATCGGCGAGTACCACCAGACGCGCAACGCGATCGCGAAGGCGTCACCGCTCGCCCGGTTCACGCGCGAGATCATCTCGATGCTCGAGCCGCACGCGCAGCACCTCGTCGTCGAGGCGTGGCTCGATGCGACCTGCTGGTCGGACACCGCGGCCCAGGTCGCCGCGGCGACCCAGCGCGCCGACTCGGTGAAGATGGAGGTGATGCGGCTCGTGAACGCGTCGCGGCAGCGCGGGCTCCAGCCCCACACATTGCCGATGACGTGCATCGAGTACGACGCCGTCGTCGACGCGAGCGGTCACGTCGACTTCCTGCTGCTGCTCCAGCTGGTCACCGACAAGCTCGCCGAGACGACGCGGCGTATCCTCGCCGCGGACCGCAACACCTCGGTGATCGTGTACGGCGGCGCGCTTCACAACGACCTCTATCCGCGCTGGCCGCTCGAGGAGCTGTCGTACGCCAAGCCGCTCGCCCAGGAGATCGGCGGTCACGTGCTCGAGATCGATCTCGTGGTGCCCGAGATCGTCGCACCGATGCAGATGATCCGCAGCGAGCCATGGTTCCCGCTGCTCGGCCGTGCGTCGCCCGACCGGGTGCTGGTCTGGCAGCGAGGCCCGGCGAGCTACGTCGTCATTCTCCCGGCGCAGAGTGAGGAGGTGTCGAAGGTGGCAAAGCTCGTCGATCCGATGTAGCGATAGGGCATGCGCGCATGGAGCATCGCGATCTTCGTCGCGGTGTTCTCGTTGTACTGGCTGTCGTCGAGCCGCGAGCCCGCGTGGGGCGATGCGCGGCCGATGTGGGAGGTCGCCGATCGACTGGTCCAGCACGGCGCGATCGACATCAAGACGCGCTGGCCCGACGACATGCCGCCGGGCAGAAGCGGCAAGACCTACGGCATCACGCCGATCGGTCCGGTGCTGATGCATGCACCCGGCGCGGCGCTGACCGCGGTGATGCACACCGCCGCGCCCGAGCAGGGCGTCCTCTTGCGGCCGCTGTTCACGCACCTCGCACCGGCGGCGCTCGGCGCGCTCGCCTGCGTGCTGTTCTTCGGCCTGTTGCGCGACCTCGGCCGCACCGCGCGCACCGCGAGCCTCGCGACGGCGATCCTCGCGTGCTCGACGACGCTGTGGATCTACGCGCGCATGCCGTACTCGGAGATCCTCCAGCTCACGTGCTTCCTCGGGCTGTTTCGCCAGACGCTGCGCACTGCCGAGGATCCGACGAAGAAGAACGCGCTGTGGCTCGGGTTCTGGGCGGGCGCGCTGTTCAACTCGAAGTACGTCTTCTCGCTCGCGATCGCCGGCGCCGCGCTGGTCGTCGGCTGGGCGCTGCGCAAGCGCCGCCCCGAGCTCGTGCGCGTGCTCGCGTGGAGCGCGGTGACCGCCGGCCCGCTGTTCGTGCTCGCGCTCGCCTACAACTACCTGCGCTGGTCCTCGATCACGAAGACCGGCTACGAGCCGTATCTGTCGTGGTACTTCGGCGGCAGCATCTTCGACGGCGCGTGGGGCATGCTCGCGTCGCCGAACAAGAGCGCGCTGCTCTACTCGCCGCCGCTCGTGCTCGCGCTGCTCGGCTGGCCCGCCGCGATCCGCGAGAACCGCCGGCTCGGTCTCGCGCTGCTCGTGCTCGTCGTGCCGACGTTCATCGTCTACTGCACGTATCGCAGCTGGAGCGGCGACTACGCGTGGGGACCTCGATTCTTCGTGTGGGCGCTGCCGGTATTGCTCGTCGGTCTCGCCTGGTTCATCGATCAGATGTCGCGCTGGCGCCGCGCGTTCGTCGCGGCGGTCGTCGCGCTCGGCATCGCGGTGCAGCTGCTGGGCGCGTCGCTCTACTGGGACCACTTCATCCGCATCGCGATCGAGGTGAAGAACCAGTGGCTCGGCAACCCGAACCGCAGCGGCGCGTACATTCCCGAGCGCGGCCGCGGTCACTGCGACTCGTGCTTCGAGGACACGTACGAGCTGCTCTGGACGCCGGCGTTCCAGCCGATCGCGGGCCAGTGGTGGCTCGTGAAGTCGCTCGCGCGCGGCGACGATGCGGTGTCGGCGCAGGTCGACGCGCCGTGGCGGCGCTACACGTCGCTGCAGATGAACCTCGCCGCGACGTACCCGCGCGCGCGGATCGACTGGTGGGGCCTCCTCTGGATGAAGGACGCGACGCGGACCTGGCTCACCGGGCTCGGGTTTCTCCTGGTGATGGTCGGGGGAATCGCGTTCGGAGTCTGGAGGTGGATTCGCCTCCACCGATCAGGTATCCCTGCGCCTGATGCTGAGAGCCGTGCCGAACCCGCCTGACGATGCGCAGTCCCGCGCGCCGAGCGACGACGAGATCCTGCGCTGGGCGCTCGCGTATCTCCGGCACGCGCCGCTCTCGCTGACGCTTCGCGAGATCAACCGGCTCGTCGCGCTCCAGGAAGTCGGCGGCTCGCAAGGTCCCGTCCTCGACGTCGGCTGCGGCGACGGGTTCTGGTGGACGATGCGCAAGGACGACCGCGAGATCTACGGCATCGACATCTCGGCGCGCGAGATCACGCAGGCGCGCACGCGCATCAACGCCGAGCTCTCCGACGTATCTCGCGAGACGCCGTTCCCCGGCACCAAGTTCGCCGAGGTGATCGGCAACTGCTCGCTCGAGCACGTGCCCGACATCGACGCCGCGCTCGCGAACCTGCGCGCTGCGGCCGCCGACGACGCGCGCCTGCTCATGTTCGTGCCGACGCCGCAGTGGGCCTACCAGGGCCGCATGCAGTCGTTCCTGCTCAAGCACGCGCCGCGCGTCGCGATGACCGTCTCGGGCGCGCTCAACGGCTTCTTCCAGCACTGGCACCTCTACGATCACAAGGTGTGGACGCGCCTGCTCGAGACGCACGGCTGGCGCGTGCGCGAGATCAAGGGCCTCGGCTCGGCGCGCAGCGAGTTCCTGTTCCGCCTCGCGATGCCGCCCGCGTTCGTCGAGTTCATCGCGAAGAAGCTCACCGGCTTCTATCCGTCGAAGCTCGCGCGCTTCCTCCCCGACGCCGCGATCGCGCCGCTCGCGAAGCTCGTGCGCTGGGCCGTCGAGAGCCCGATCGTCGAGGCCGAGTCGCCGCACGCGTACGAGTACCTGATCGTCGCCGAGGCCGCGCCGCAATGAACGCGCAGCCCGACTACTTCGCGAACCACGAGAAGGCGCGCAAGTTCCCGTGGACGCTCTACCACGCGCCGCTCGAGCGCGACCTCGCCATGTTCCTCGACCGCGTCGCCGAGGAGCGTCCCGAAGGTGACGTCCTCGTCGTCGGCTGCGGCCTCCTTCACGAGATCGATGCCGCGCCGCCCGGCCTTCGCTACACCGTCGTCGACATCGACCCTCGCGCCGTCGAGGCCGTGCTCGCGCGCAACGATCCGCGCATCGTCGCCGGTCACGTCGTCGCGCCCGAGCAGCCGATCGAGGTCGGCGGCCCGTTCGCCGGCATCTACGCGAAGGAAGTCGTCGAGCACGTCCACGCGTGGCCGAACTGGCTCGCGAGCCTGCGCCGCGCACTGCTCCCCGGCGGCCGGCTGTGGCTGTCGACGCCGAACTACGGCGAGCCGTGGCTACCGACGCTCGAGTCGACGGTGCTCGAGCTCGTCGCGCGGCGCTCGGGCTTCTCGCGCAAGCACATCCATCCGACGCGGTTCTCGAAGCGTTCGCTCGAGCGCGGCCTGCGCGCGGTCGGATTCCACGACGTGCACGCGCGCGTGACGCCGACGCGCCTCGCGATCACCGCGTGGGCGCAGGCCCCGTTCGGCTGAGCCGCCCCTACTGCGGCGTCGCGTTGCGCTCGGTGTAGATGCGCAGGATGTCCGCGGCGGTCTCTTCGATCGCGCGGTTCGTCACGTCGATGACCGGCCAGTTCGCGTGCTTGCGGAAGATCTCGCGCGCATATGCGATCTCGTTGTCGATGTGCGCGCGCTGGCCGTAACTCGAGTCCTGCGGCATGCCGAGGTGCGAGAGGCGCGCCTGGCGGATGCGCATCAGCATGTCGGGCTGGACGATCAGGCCGAACACCTTGCGGTCGTCGACGAGCGTGAGCTCCTCCGGCGGATCGACGCCGAGGACGAGCGGCACGTTGGCGACCTTGAGGCCGCGCTGAGCGAGGTAGGTCGAGAGCGGCGTCTTCGACGTACGCGAGATGCCGACGAGGACGAGGTCCGCCTTCGGCAGGTTGCGCGGCTCGGCGCCGTCGTCGTTCTTCACCGCGAACTCGACCGCCTCGATGCGGCGGAAGTAGTCGTCGGTGATCATGTGGAGCAGGCCCGGGACGCCGGCGGGCGGCGCGCCGAGGTAGAGCGCGAGCTTCGAGATCAGCGCACCCATGAGATCGACGATCTCGATGTTGAACTTCTCGACGAGCTTCGAGATGAGCTCGCGCTCTTCCGGGTTGACGACGGTGAACACCACGAGCGCCTTGAGCTCGGATGCCTTCTCGAGGATCTGCTCGAGCTCGCTCTCGAGACGCACACGCGAGAACAGGCGGATCTGGACCGCCTCGCTGAACTGGAGCGTCGCCGCGCGCACCATGCGCTCGGCGGTCTCGCCGGTGGCGTCGCTGATGATCATCACCGTCTTCATCTGTTGGCCTCTATATCACGACAGCTCGAAAACCTGGGCGAACCGCGAAATCTCTCCCGCGTCCAGCCAGACACCATGTGAATGACAGAAGTCGAACCGCACGTCGCCACGAAACCCGGTCGACATGCCCGTGTGACAGACGGGACACGAAGCTGCGCCCCACGGCCACGCCGATGCCTGTGGATGCGTGCCATCGGGGGCAAGTGAACTGGGCTTCTGCGTGATCTGTAACCACGCGCGCTCGAATGCGGCGCGCGGATACCATTCACCGCAGCCGGAGCGGCAGGCGAGTCGACCGAGCTCGCCATCGGACTCCGTCGCGGTTCCGCAGCGAGGGCACATGCCGCTCTGCTGGCCGGACCGGTACGGATCGTCCATCTCTGCCGCTATACCACGGGCAGTCGCACGCGCGTCTCCGAGGTGGAGCGATCGATCACGCGAGGGCACTCGGGATCGGGAGCAGAGAGATCACCCGTGACATGGGCGCTCACCACCTTGCAGCCACCTCGGCAGAGGTCGTGATAGGTGCAGCTCGCGCAGGGCTCGCGCGCGTCTCGCCAGGTCCGGAACGCGCCGAACGCGTCGGGGGCAGACCAGTAGGAGGCGAGCTCGTCGACACGAGGGCGATGATCGCCGTGCGGCGGTGGTGGCGACGCGAAGCTGCACGCGGTGACCCGGCCATCGGGCTTGGCACCGACGAGGAAGTCGCCGCCGGTGCAGCCGTAGACCGCGAGCTCGGCGAGCAGCGCGCGATCGGGCTGGTGATGCGCGAGCATCGGCGTGTACGAGCAGTCGACCTTGACGCGGACCGCGTGGCGGCGCGCGCTCGCGAGGATCGTCGGCAGGAACGTGCGGTGCTGCTCGTCGGTGCAGCGCAGGTCGGCGTAGGCGCGCGCGCCGCGGCCCGACGGCTTGAAGCGGAGCAGCTCGATCTCGGAGAGCCGGCGCTCGGCGGCGTATGCGAACAGCGCGTCGAGCTCGGCGAAGTTGTGGCGGGTGACGACGACGTTGATGCCGACCTCGCGCTTGACCTCGCGGAGGCGGCGGATCGCGGCATCGGCGCGCGCGAAGCCGTCGAAGCCGCGGACCGCGGCGTAGGTGTCGCCGAGACCGTCGAGCGAGACGTTGATCTGGCCGAATCGATCAGCGATCGCGACGAGCGCGTCGAGCCCTTCGAGGCCCGAGGTCGTGAGGTTGGGGATGATGCCGCGCGCGCGTGCGTGATCGGCGAGGTCGCCGAGCCAGGGCAGGGCGGCACTCTCGCCGCCGCCGAGCGCGACGTGGAACACGCCGGCATCCGCGAGCGCGTCGAGCGCGCGCTTCCACTCGTGAAGGCCCCACTCGCGCGGCGCGCCCTCGGGAGACGCGCCGGTGTAGCAGCCCTTGCAGCCGGCGCCGCAGCGGTTCGTGATCTGGAGGTGCGCCTCGAGCGGCGCGGACAGCACGTGCTCGCCGAGCTCGGACTCCGGCTGTCGCCACGCGGCCGGCTGGCTGTCGACCTTGAGGATCTGGCGAGCCATCACGCGATCGACGAACACGAGCGCGCGCGGCACCGTCAGCTGGACGATCGCGCCGAACCTCTCGAACCGTGCCCGCCGGGGCGGATGCTCGCGCGCCGCACGCAGGCGATCGCGGAGCGCGAGCGCCGCGTCACGAGCACGCGCGAGGAGGTTCACCACCCGCCGACTGTAGCAGTCGATCAGGCGACTGCGATGTTCCGGTAGCGCGCCTCGATCAGCTGATAGACGCCATACGCGACGAGGCCGACTGCGATGATCGCGAACGGAATTCGACCTAGCTCGAACAGCTGGAGCAGCGATGTCTTGAGGCCGCGCGCCTGTGCGGGATCGCGACGCTCGACGGCGCGCCACACGAGGACGCCGGTGGTGCCGAACACGATGCCGCGCGCTGCGATGCCGAACCGGCTCGCCGCGACGAGCCAGCGCCGCGCCGACGGCGACATGCGGCCGAGCCGCAGCTTCTTGTCGAGCTTCGCCGTCGCCGCGCAGTAGAGCTGGTGAATGCCATAGATGACAAACGCGCCGGCGATGATGATCAGCACGACCTTGCCGGGGCTCGATGCCATCGCACGCGAGACCCAGTGCTGCGTCTGTTCGCCGTCGGTGGCCGCCTCGCGATGACCGAGCGCGATCTTGACTGCCGACGCACCGAGCGCGGTGTAGAGGACTCCGAGACTCGCCGAGCGGATCCGCTTCGCGATGCCCTTCGCATCGCGGCCGTTGCCCTCGGGATCCGTGACCGCATCGATGAATCGCCACGCGGCGTACCCGAACAGGCCAGCCGCGATCACCGCGAGCAGGACGCGGCCGAGCGGCGCGTCGACGAGCGCCCCCATCGCACCGCGCTGACCCTGGGCAGGTGTGCCGCCAAGCCGCAGTGCAGCGGCGCTCGCGAGGACACCGATCGTCATGTACAGCACCGCCTTCGCGATGAAGCCGAGACGCGCGAGCCGCTCGACCCACGGCGCGACCTGGCGAATCGCGTGATCCGCCTGTCCGTGGATACCTGACGCGTTCATGCGTGGAGCTACTGCAAGGATCAGGTCACCAGCCACGTGCTCCCGCTCGCGCGTTCGAACGGGAGGTGAGCCGCTGCGCCACAGGTTAGGCGCGAGCGAGGCACACCAAGCACGAGGCGGAAACTGCGAGCGCGCGCGCTACCTTGTGAATGCGCCATGCAGTCCGCCGAGGTAGATGGTCAGGCGCGGATCGAGGCACCACCGCGCGTCGTGGTGCTCGCTGTACGGCCCGAAGTCGACGGAGGTCGCTACCCCGCGAAGCGAGTCCTCGGCGACACCGTCGACATCGAGGCCGATCTCGCATCCGACGGCCACGACATCGTACGCGCCGTGCTCCTTCACCAGCCGCCGGGCACGACATCGTGGATCGAGGCGCCGCTCATGGCAGTCGGCAACGACTGCTGGCGCGGCAGCTTTCAGACGACCGCGCTCGGCCGTCATCGCTTCACGGTGATCGCCTGGGTCGACGCGTTCGCGTCGTGGCGCCACGGCCTCGAGCGCAAGGTCGCCGCGGGTGCCGACGTCCATGTCGAGCTCCTCGAAGGTGCGCTGCTCGCCGATGCCGCGGCGGCGCGCAACGGCGACGAAGGGCTCGCGAACGCGGCCCGCATGCTCCGCGGCAACGCGGTCGAGTCCGAGCGGATCGCCGCGGCGCTCGATCCGGGGTTCGCGGCGGCGATGGCGCGCTCGCCCGATCGCACGCACGCGAGTCGCTATCGCCACGACCTCGAGCTCGTCGTCGAGCGCCCGCTCGCCGGCTCGTCTGCGTGGTACGAGCTGTTCCCTCGGTCGACCGGAGCGCCCGGCACGCACGGCACGCTGCGCACCGCCGAGGGCTGGCTCGACTACGTCGCCGAGCTCGGGTTCGACATCGTCTATCTGCCGCCGATCCATCCGATCGGCCTCGCGTATCGCAAGGGCCCCGATAACTCGCCCGACGCGCGCGAGGGCGATCCGGGCAGCCCGTGGGCGATCGGTGGTCCCGCCGGCGGCCACACGAGCGTGCATCCCGAGCTCGGTACGCTCGACGACTTCGATCACTTCGTCGAGGCGGCGCGCCAGCGGAGGCTCGAGGTCGCGCTCGACATCGCGTTCCAGTGCTCGCCGGATCATCCGTGGGTGAAGGAGCACCCGAGCTGGTTCAAGGCGCGGCCCGACGGCACGATCCAGTACGCCGAGAACCCACCGAAGAAGTATCAGGACGTCTATCCGTTCGACTTCGAGAGCAAGGACTGGCGCGCGCTGTGGGCCGCGCTGCGCGACGTGTTCCTCTTCTGGTGCGAACGTAACGTCCGCGTGTTCCGCGTCGACAACCCGCATACCAAGCCGATCCCGTTCTGGGAGTGGTGCATCCGCGAGGTCCAGGCGAGGTTCCCCGACGCGATCTTCCTCGCCGAGGCGTTCACCCGGCCCAAGCTCATGTACGCGCTCGCGAAGAGCGGGTTCTCGCAGTCGTACACGTACTTCACGTGGCGCACGACGAAGTGGGAGCTCGAGACGTACCTGACCGAGCTCGCGCGGCCGCCGGTGACCGACTTCTTCCGGCCGAACTTCTGGCCGACGACGCCCGACATCTTCCCCGAGCATCTCGTGCACGGTGGCCGCGCCGCGTTCACGCAGCGCCTGATCCTCGCGGCGACGCTCACGCCGAGCTACGGCATCTACGGCCCGTCGTACGAGCTGATGGAGGCGACGCCGCGCCAGGGCGTCGAGGAGCTCGCGCAGAACGAGAAGTACCAGATCCGGGCGTGGGACCGCGATCGACCGGACTCGCTGCGCCACGTGATGACGCTCGTGAACCAGATCCGGCGCGAGCATCCGGCGTTCTCCGATCTGCGATCGCTTCACTTCCACCGGACCGATAACGATCGGTTGATCTGCTACTCGAAGCGGCGCGGCGAGGACGTGATGCTCGTCATCGTCAACCTCGACCCCTATCACACGCACCGCGGCTGGGTGGACCTCGACCTCGACGCGCTCGACCTGCCGCACGATCACGATCGCTCGTTCCAGGTCCACGACCTGCTGTCGCAGGCCCGTTTCACCTGGCAAGGGTCTCGCAACTACGTCGAGCTAGACCCTCATCAGATGCCTGCGCACATTTTCTATGTCCGGCGCTTCGCGCGCAGCGAGAATCAATTCGAGTACTACTTATGAGCGACGACCTGCTGCTCGACGACCCTCTCTGGTTCAAGGATGCGATCATCTACGAGATCCACATCCGCGCGTTCCAGGACTCGACGAACGACGGGATCGGCGACATCAACGGATTGATCTCGCGGCTCGACTACCTCGCTGATCTCGGCGTCACCGCGATCTGGCTGTTGCCGTTCTATCCGTCGCCGCTCAAGGACGGCGGCTACGACATCGCCGACTACACGAACGTCCATGCGAGCTACGGCACGCGCGAGGACGTCAAGCACCTGCTCGACGAGGCGCACCGGCGCGGCCTGCGCGTGATCACCGAGCTCGTCCTCAACCACACGTCGTCGGAGCACCCGTGGTTCCAGCGCGCGCGCCGCGCCCCGGCGGGGAGCCCCGAGCGCGACTTTTACGTGTGGAACGACACGCCGGCGAAGTACCAGGATACGCGCATCATCTTCCAGGACTACGAGACCTCGAACTGGGCCTGGGATCCGATCGCGAAGGCGTACTACTGGCACCGCTTCTACTCGCACCAGCCCGATCTCAACTTCGATAACCCCGCGGTCCACGAGGCGCTGTTCAGCGTCATCGACTTCTGGCTCGCGATGGGTGTCGACGGCCTGCGGCTCGACGCCGTGCCGTACCTGTTCGAGCGCGAGGGTACGAGCTGCGAGAACCTGCCCGAGACGCACGACTTCTTGAAGCGGCTGCGCGCGCACATCGACACGAAGTTCAAGAACCGCATGCTGCTCGCCGAGGCGAACCAGTGGCCCGCGGATGCCGCCGCCTACTTCGGCGAGGGCAACGAGTGCCACATGAACTTCCACTTCCCGCTCATGCCGCGCATGTTCATGGCGATCGAGCTGGAGGACAGCTTCCCGATCATCAACATCCTCAACCGCACGCCGAGGATCCCCGAGACCTGTCAGTGGGCGACGTTCCTCCGCAACCACGACGAGCTGACGCTCGAGATGGTCACCGACGAGGATCGCGACACGATGTATCGCGCGTACGCCGCCGAGCGCGCGGCGCGCGTCAACCTCGGCATCCGGCGCCGCCTCGGTCCGCTGCTCGGCGTGCGCCGCAAGATCGAGCTGATGAACGCGCTGCTCCTGTCGCTGCCCGGTACGCCGGTCCTCTACTACGGCGACGAGATCGGCATGGGCGATAACATCTACCTCGGCGATCGCGACGGCGTGCGCACGCCGATGCAGTGGAGCTCCGATCGCAACGCGGGCTTCTCGCGGGCGAACCCCCAGAAGCTCTACCTGCCGCCGATCATCGACCCCGAGTATCACTACGAGGCGATCAACGTCGAGGCGCAGCAGCAGAACCCGTCGTCGCTGCTGTGGTGGATGAAGCGCCTGATCGCCAAGCGCAAGGAGCACCGCCTGTTCGGGCGCGGCGCGATCGAGTTCGTCAACGGCGACAACCCTCGCGTGCTCGCGTTCGTCCGCGAGTACGAGGGCGACACCGTGCTCGTCGTCGCGAACCTGTCGCGATTCGTCCAGGCGACGCGCCTGAACCTCGAGAAGTTCAAGTCATCGGTGCCGGTCGAGCTGTTCGGCCGGATGCGGTTCCCCGAGGTCGCCGAGACGCCGTACTTCATGTCGCTCGGCCCGTACGACTTCTACTGGCTCGCGCTCGAGAAGCCGCAGGCGGCGGACCTCGCGGGCGCGTGGCCGACGCTGTCGGCGCGCGGCAGCTGGTCGGCGATCTTCGAGCCGGCCAGGCGGCGCAGCCTCGCCGACGTGCTCGTGCGCTACGCGGCGCAGCGGCGGTGGTTCCGCGGCAAGGCGCGCCAGCGCAAGGAAGCCGCGATCACCGACGTGATCTGGCTGGGGCACGAGACGAAGTTCGCGATCGTGCTGCTCTACGTCGAGTACGCGCACGGCCGGCCCGAGACGTACGTCCTGCCGATCGCGTTCGCCGAGGACGCGGAGCCGCACGAATCGATGCGCACGCCGACGCAGGTGATCGCGCACGTCGAGGTTCACGATGCGCCGGGCCGCGGCACGGTCACGGGCGTGATCTACGAGGGTCTGTCGTCGGAGACGCTCGATTCTGCGCTCCTGCGCGTGATGACGACCGGTGCCGGTGGCGCGGGTCACCACGGCGCGCTGACCGGCGTCGCGCTACCCGCGCTCAAGGAGGCGCCGCCCGACGTGCCACTCCTGCCGAGGCTCACCGGCGCCGAGCAGACGAACAGCAGCATCATCTTCGGCGAGCGCTTCGTGCTGAAGATGTTCCGCGTGATCGAGGAAGGGCCGAGCCTCGAGTTCGAGATCGGCAAGTTCCTCGCCGCGCAGCCGAACTACCGCGGTGTGCCGCGGCTCGCTGGCGCGCTCGAGTACAGCGTGCCGGCCGGCGAGGCGAGCACGATCGGCACGCTCGCCGAGTTCGTGCCGAACCAGGGCGATGCCTGGCAGTTCACGCTCGACGCACTCGATCGCTACTTCGATAGCGTCCTGTCGACGGCGAATCGCCCGACGACGCCGCCGGTCGAGCCCGGCTCGCTCGTCCAGCGCGCGCGGATCGCACCGTCGGACAAGGTGATCGACTGGGTCGGTGCGTACATCGATCGGATTCGCCTGCTCGGCATGCGCACCGCGGAGCTGCACCTCGTGCTCGCGAGCGATCCGAACGATCCACTGTTCGCGCCGCAGCCGTACGACATCATGCACCAGCAGTCGATCTACGGCTCGGTGAGCGCGCACATGGCGCGAACGTTCGAGCTGCTGCGATCGCACATGCCATCGCTCGACCCGCACGTGCGCGCGCAGGCCGACCAGATCCTCGCGCGCGAGGTCGAGATCGACCGCCTGCTCGAGAAGATCACGCGCCGTCGCATCGACGTGATCCGCACGCGCATCCACGGCGACTACCACCTCGGTCAGGTGCTGTGGACCGGCGAGGACTTTCTCATCATCGACTTCGAGGGCGAGCCGGGACGTCCGCTGTCGCAGCGCAGGTTCCGCCGCAACCCGCTGCGCGATGTCGCCGGCATGCTGCGTTCGCTCGACTACGCCGGCGAGGCTGCGATGCGCGACGGCCGCCACCGCCCCGAGGATCGCGAGGTCCTCGAGGTCTGGGCGAACGCATGGACCGACTGGGTGTCGGCATCGTTCCTCGGCGGCTACCTCGATCGCATCTCCGGCGTGCGCATCGTGCCGCCGAATGACGGCGACCTCGAGATGCTGCTGCGCTTCTTCCTGCTCGAGAAGGTCATCTACGAGATCAGCTACGAGCTCAACAACCGTCCCGACTGGGTCGAGATCCCGCTGCGAGGTCTCCTCTCGATCCTCCAGAACCCATGACGCTCGCCCGCCATAGCTCCTCGAACGCCGCCGACTTCGGCGACCTCGACGCGCATCTGTTCCGCGAGGGCAAGCATCCTCGCCTGTTCGAGAAGCTCGGCTCGCATCTCGCCCCCGGCGGCGTGAAGTTCGCGACGTGGGCACCGCATGCCACAGCCGTCAGCGTGATCGGCGACTTCAACGGCTGGAAGCCGGGCGCGAACCCGCTCGAGCGGCTCGGCGAGACCGGCGTGTGGCACGGCTTCGTCCCGGGCGTCGCCAAGGGCGCGCTGTACAAGCTGCACATCCGGGGCACGAACGGCTACGAGGTCGCGAAGGCCGATCCATTCGCGCTGATGCACGAGAAGGCGCCGGGCACCGCATCGTTCGTGTGGACGCTCGAGCATCGCTGGAGCGACGGCGAGTGGATGAAGTCGCGTGGTGCACGCTCGGCCTACGGCGCGCCCGTCTCGATCTACGAGGTCCACCTCGGCTCGTGGATGCGCGTGCCCGAGGAGGGCAACCGCTCGCTGACGTACGCCGAGATCACGCCGAAGCTCGTCGACTACGTGACCAAGCTCGGGTTCACGCATGTCGAGCTGATGCCGCTGACCGAGCATCCGTTCTACGGCTCGTGGGGCTACGAGACGACCGGCTACTTCGCGGCGACCTCGCGCTACGGCACGCCCGACGAGCTACAGGGGCTGATCGACGCGCTCCACCAGGCCGGCATCGCGGTGATCCTCGACTGGGTCCCCGCGCACTTCCCGACCGACGAGCACGGGCTCCAGTACTTCGACGGCACGCCGCTGTTCGAACATCCCGATCGCCGGCTCGGCTTCCACCCCGAGTGGAACACGTCGATCTTCGACTTCGGCCGCCAGGAGGTGCGCAGCTTCCTGCTGTCGAGCGCGCTGTTCTGGCTCGATCGCTTTCACGTCGACGGCCTGCGCGTCGACGGCGTCGCTTCGATGCTGTACCGCGACTACGGCCGCAAGGACGGCGAGTGGATCCCGAACGCGCAGGGCGGGCACGAGTACTGGGAGGCGGTCGAGCTCCTGCAGCGGCTCAACGAGGCGATCACGCGCGAGCAGCCAGGCACGATCACCGTCGCCGAGGAGTCGACCGCGTGGCCGCGCGTCACCGGCCCGGCGAAGGAAGGCGGCCTGGGCTTCTCGTACAAGTGGGACATGGGGTGGATGCACGACACCCTCCGCTACCTGTCGAACGATCCGATCCACCGCAAGTACCACCACGGCACGCTCACGTTCCGCGGCATCTACGCGTGGAGCGAGAAGTTCGTCCTGCCGCTCTCGCACGACGAGGTCGTCCACGGCAAGGGCTCGCTGATCGGCAAGATGCCGGGCGATCACTGGCAGAAGCTCGCGAACCTGCGCCTGCTCTACGCCTATCAGTGGTCGCAACCGGGCAAGAAGCTCCTGTTCATGGGCGGCGAATTCGCGCAGTGGGCCGAGTGGAACCACGACGCGAGCCTCGACTGGCACCTGCTCGGCGACATCTCGCATCGCCAGATCCAGCTGCTCGTCGGCGAGCTCAATCGCCTGTATCGCAGCGAGCCCGCGATGCACGAGCTCGACTGCGACCGCGCCGGCTTCAACTGGCTCGTCGTCGACGATGCCGAGCAGAGCGTGCTCGTCTACGAGCGGATCGCGAGGAGTGGCCAGCGCGTGATCTGCGCGCTCAACTTCACGCCGGTGCCGCGATTCAACTATCGCGTCGGCGTTCCGCACGCGGGCCTCTACAGCGAGATCCTCAACACCGACGCGACCGATTTCGGCGGCAGCGGCCACGGCAACCTCGGCGGGCTCGAGGCGACGGTCGTCCGCGCACACGACCGGCCGTTCTCGCTGAACCTGACGCTACCGCCGCTCGGCGCCGTGTTCCTGCGCGGCTAGGGCGAGCTCGACGGCGAGCGGCAGATCGAGCGCGCGCTCGTGCGCGAGGCGCTCGCGGTGCAGCTCCTCGAAGCTCGGCGGCAGGCGCAGCGTCCAGTTGTCGCTGTTGACCACGCCGGGCAGGTTGAACCGCTCGTCGTAGCCGAACAGATCGGCGAAGAAGATGGACACGTTCTCGGCGGGCGAGACGAACAGCTCGGCGAGCATCGCAGTCGCGAGGAAGCCGTCGCTGGCGAGGCGCGCCGGATTCGCGAGGTGCAGGCGCTCCGTCAGGTGGTTCGCCCATGCCTCGCGCTGTACCGCCGACCAGCCGCGGATCACCGCGAGGATCGGCGCGGTGTCGTGGTTGCCGAGCATCACCCAGTCCTCGCGCGCGGCGTTCTCGGTGCGATAGACGTCGCGCGCATTGCCGAGGTCCGCCTTCTGCGTGATCCGCCAGCGGCCGAGGCCGTGCCGCGCCAGGACGCGGCCGAGCGGATACGGCATCGTGCTCAGCACCTCGAAGCTGAGGTCCGCCTTCGAGCGGCCATGCAGCTCCGCCGCGGCGACGAGCGTATCGACGAGGATCGCGTACTGCGTGACCTGCGCGTCGTCGAGCTCGCGCACCCAGTGGTCGGCGTGGCGCGGCAGGGCGCGATCGAGCTGGTCGGGGCGCGCGATCGCGAACCGCGCGAGCGCGGGGTGGTCGGGCAGGTCCGGCGATTCGAACAGCCGCGCGCCCTCGCGAACGGCGAGCCCTGGATCCTGCGAGTCCGCGCGATACACCCACGGGCACACGAGACCGTGCGGGTGATCGATCCGCAGGCTGTCGTACTCGCGGAACGACTTGTCGGCGCGGGCGACGACGAGCGCGCGCGAGGCGCCGTTGTACTGATCCGGATCGAGCACCGGATAACCCCACGGCTGGCCCTCGGGGTTCGTGCGGCTCGGCGGTGCGCCCATCAAGTAGTCGCGCAGGAACCGTGCGGCGTACGCCCACGCGTCGGCATCGGAGTAGCCGACCTGGAGGTCGCCGTAGAGCAGCATGTCGCAGCGCTCGCGCAGCCGCACGTGCTCGTCGTGGACGAGCAGCTGGCCGAACGCGTAGCGATCGATCGCGCGCGCGTGCGCTCGCTCGAGCTCGGCGATCCGGGCGCCGTCGCCGGCGAGCCAGACATCGCGGTCGCGCAGATCCCAGCCACGAAACCCGCTGTGGCGCGCATGGCACATCGCGCTGTGCAGCGCGTCGGAGACGAGCCAGCTCGCATGCTCCGCGCGAAACGCGACGAGCCGCTCGCGCAGATCCGGCCGCGCGCCGCGCTCGAGCGAGGCGTACGCGTCGTCGACGATCGCGTGCCACGCGTCGTACGCGTGCGCGTGTCTCGAAGGCCCGTCGTCGGGGACGAGCCAGCGCTCGATCGATGCATCGTCGACGACGCCCTCGAACGCACCACCGGCGCGCATGGAGCGCACCGCGATGTTGGCGATGTTGCGCGAGAAGATCGTGCCGTCGTACGGCGACGGGTTACTGCGCGACGTCTGGCCCTGCGGGCCGAGCTGGATGCCGGTGAAGCCGAGCTCTCGCGCGTACGCGAACAGCCGGTCCGCCGCGCGCGTCGCAGGCGAGCCTCGGCCGACGTCCTCGTCCGGATCCGACGGGAAGCTCGTGTCGTGGATCGCGAGGAGGAGGCGACGCACGCCGAGGCGAGCGAGATCAGCTCGCAGCTTCTCGGCTGGTGTCATGCGGGGGAGTTTCGTCGACGCGGACCGGCTTGCGCCAGCGCAGTAGCGCACCGATCACGGGCGTGACGATCGCGAGCGCGGTGGCGCCGGCGAGCAGGAACGTGACGTCCACGCCGAGGCTCGACGAGTTGGGGTTCATCCCCCACTTGATCGCGAGGATGCGACCGCGCCGGTTCATTCCGGACCAACGTTAGCACTGCCGCTGCAGTCGCGGACGAACTTGTCCTCGATCGCGTGCGCTTCCTTCTCCTGGCCGTCCGCGAACATGTAGGCGGTCAGCTTGCGCATCGTGTCCTTGTCGCACGGATTCTGCTGATATTTCCCGGTCAGCCAGGCCGGCTCTGATACGAAAAGCCCGACGCGAGTTGAAGCACGATCAGTGGTGGCCGCCCTTGAAGGTCTCGACGAACAGGTCGACGAGACCGTCGCGGGTGATCGCGATGTAGCCGATCGCGAGGACGCCGACCGCGCACAGGACGACGTGGACGATCGCGCGCAACCGGACCGCGCGGCCTCGCGCTCTGAGCAGATCGAGCACGATGCCCGAGAGCCACGCGAACGCGATGCCGCCGAGCGAGATGCGCACGACCGCCGACGCGATCGTCGACGCCGTCACCCACGTCCCGACGGCGACGACGGCCGCGATCGGGCCGAGGAACACCACCTCGATGGGCGGTCGCAGGGCAGGGCGGCGGAGGCCTCCGCGAACCATCGCCTCGGCGAGCGACGCGACGAGCGCGACGATCGCGAGCACGAGCGCGATCCACGATGCGGTGTAGATGCGTGCGCGCAGCTTGCCTCGCGCGGCACTCGCGAGCAGGGCGTCGCGAACCGCCGCGTCGGCCGGATCGCTCGCCGGCACCGCGAGCGCGAGCTGCGTCGCGAGGTCCCAGTCCTGCGCGTCGAGCGCGCAGGCGGCGGCATCGCGAGGAACGAGCGCTGCGGACTCCGTGCCGGGCCAGCGCGCGACGACGTCGCGATATCGCGCCTGCGCCTCGGCGAAGTGGCGCGTGCGGCACTGCCAGTCGGCGAGCCACAGCGCAGCGTCGACGGCGCCCGGCCACGGCGCGGCGATCAGCGCCTCGGTGCGACGCACGATGTCGGCCGGTGGCAGCTTGTCGGCATCGGCCATCAGCGTCGCGAGCTCGGCGGCCTCGCGCGCGTGACCGCGCACGTCGCGCAGCATCTCGATGCGGCGGCCGGCGGCGATCGAGACGCCCGCGTCGGGGAGCTCGCGGACGATGCGCTCGTAGATCGCGAGCGCGCGCGCCGGATCGTGCAGCCGATCCTCGCAGGCGCGTCCCGCCGCGAACAGCGTGTCGGCGAGGTCCGGCGTCGTCGGCGACTGCTCGATCGCGGTGACCGCAGCAGCGAGCGCCTTCGGATCGTCGGTGTCGAGCCCGGCGAGCAGGCTCGCGTTGTCGGCGTGGGCGACGGCGACGACGCAGAGGAAGAAGACGACGAGCGCGCGCCTCGATACAGCGGCCAGCGCGCGCGTCATTTCGATCAGTCGCCCGAGACGGCGACCTTCGCGCACGCCTGCTCGAATGCCGGCGCGAGCTTGGCGTCATCCTTGTTCAGCGAGACCTGGCAGCTGAGGTGCTTGCTCGCGCCGTCGGACCACCACGTGCGGATGATCGTGACGCCCTCGGTACCGCTCGTCACCTCGGTGTTGCCCTGTTGCTCGACGGTCGGCTGGTTCTCGAACACGAGCACGCGGCTCGTCTTCTGCTTGTCGTCCTTGACGACTTTGCCCTTCACCTGACCGCTCGTGTACTGCGCGTAGTAGACCTTGTCGACGACGGCAGCCCAGTCCTTCGGCTTGCACTCGCCGTCGCAGTTGCTGCCGACCTTCATGTCGGTCTTGCCGAGCCCGAAACCCTTCGGCTCCTCGGAGGGCTCGAGCGAGCCGGGCATGAAGCCGTTCTTCCAG
>JABFXX010000058.1 GCA_013368795.1 Kofleriaceae bacterium | reverse complement strand
CGCGCACGGCGACAGCGACAACGCGCGCGCCGATGGTCCGGAGAGCGAGGCGGCTGGCGAGCTCTCTGACCTCGGTTATCCGAACGCGACGCACGCGAGCGCCGAGCGCGCCGCGACGGCGATCGAAGGCGGCAACCGTCCGTCGGCCGACGCCGTTCGCGACACCAACGCGAACCAGCGCGGTCTGCACGAGCTCGATGCGGTCAACAGCGATCCGCACGTCTCGCCCGAGGGACGCCAGAACATCCGCCGCGATGTCGCGAACCAGCTCCGCGGCGAGGAGCCGACCGGCAACCTGCATCGCGATGTCGCCGAGGCACGCGCTCGCGAGCAGGCGCGCGCTCGCGCCGAGCAGCAGGCGCACGCCAACGAGAACGCGCACGCGCAGGGCGATGGCCAAACCACGCACGCGCAGGGCGATGGCCAGACCACGCATGCGCAGGGCGATGGCCAGACCACGCATGCGCAGGGCGATGGCCAGAACACGCACGCGCAGGGCGACGGTCAGCAGGCGCACGGCCAGGACGGCCAGCAGGCGCACGGCCAGGATGGCCAGCAGCAGGCGCCCGAGAACGCGCCGGCGCAGGCGGGCAACGGTCCGAACCGGCCGCTACACGAGGGCGGTCTCGCCGATCCTGCCGTCCATCAGTCGATGGTCGACTCGATGCGCTCGCTCCAGAGGGAGTGGCGCAGGCTGCCGCCGGCCGAGCGCGAGCAGCGGCTGACGCAGACGATCAACGAGCAGATGCGGCGCGCCGGTCTGCCCGACATCGAGGTCAAGGTTGTCGACCTCGGCGGTCGCAACGGCGAGCTCCGCTTCCACGAGTGGTCGATCGCGATCGATCGCGGCCTCGTCCACGGCAACGACATGAACCACGGCCGCATGCAGGGCCTCACCGACACGATCCTCCACGAGGCGCGCCACGGCGAGCAGTGGTACATGATCGCGCGGCACATGGGCGGGCAGGGGCTCGACGCGCCGACGATCGCGGCGCGCACGCACATCCCCGAGCCCGTCGTCCGTCGCGCGCTCGCCGACTCGACCCCGATGTCGCCCGAGCAGGCGCGCGCGGCCCGCACGTACTACGACAGCATCTACGGTGCGCACTCGCAGCACCGCGAGCACGTCCTCAATCGTCTCGAGCAGACGCCGGCCGAGTACGACGCCGCCAAGGCGCACGCCGAGGCCGTCGACAACAACCCGAACGCGACCGACGCGCAGCGCGCTGAAGCGGCAACCAAGCTGCAGGAGGCGTGGCAGGCGCAGATGGACGCGTACGACGCCTACCGCGCGCTGCCCGAGGAGCGCGACGCGTGGGCCGTCGGCAACGAGGTCGGCGATCGCTACGGCGCGCGTGCGCAGAACGTGTTCCGTCGTCTGTGGAACCACCTCACGGGCCGCTCGAGTGGCTCGGGCAACAGCTCGCACGGCAACAGCAACAGCAACTCGAGCACGCACGGCGGTAACAACGGCAGCGCGCCGCACGTCGACCCGCCGAACCCGCACGGCAACGGCAACGGGAACGCGCACGGCAACGACAACGCGCACGGCAACAACGCGCACGGCAACAACGACTCGCACGCAACCGGCGATCGCACGCCGAACAACGGCGACCGCACGAACGCTCACGAGAACGAAGGTCAGCCGCGCACGCCGGCGTCGGAGATCGAGCCGTCGGCGCGCACGCACGAGCAGCGCCGCGAGATGCTCACCGAGGACCGCAGGACCTCGACCGCGGACGCGTTCTCGACGCAGCGGCTGCCCGCGGACTGGGAGGCGCAGCGCCCGATCCTGCGCGACCACGCGAACTGGTCGCCCGAGCGCCAGGCGTTCCACCGCGATGCGCTGCAGCGCGCGCTCGCCGACGCGCAGGCGTTCGCCGACAGCATGCACGCGGCGAACCCCGACAGCGATCCGACGGTCTACGCGATGCGCGGCAACACCGCCGCCGGCAAGACCCGCTCGATCAAGGGAGGCGGCGCGCCCGAGCTGCGCGATGCAGTCAACGCCACCGACGGGACGCCGCACCGCGCGAACAACCCCGACAACTTCAAGCAGGAGATCTACGCCCACGATAGCGACCTCGGACTGACGTCGACGCAGGCTCACATGGAGTCGTCGATCATGTCCGACTGGCATCACCAGCAGTCGCTCGATCAGGTGCGTCGCGCCGACGGTAGCGCCGGCGACATGCTCGTCGACAAGCGGCTCGCGTGGGCCGACGACGTCGCGAACCTCCAGGCCGATGCCGCGCGCACCGGTCGCAAGTTCGCGATGCTCGACGTCGATGCCGACCTCGCGACGTCGCTCGCCGGCGTCCTCGATCGCACGCCCGGCGGTGCCGACCCGATCCCGCCGTTCGACGTCATCAGGAGCGGCTTCGAGCAGATTCGCATCCAGCGCGAGGCGGTGATCCGTCAGATCGCAGCGGATCCGAACGCGTCGTACCGCCTGTTCGGCACCAACCCCGACGGCAGCAAGGTGCTGGTCGCCGAGATCAAGCCACTCGGCCGCGGCGAGTCGATGCCGACGAATCCGATGGACCGTCTCGTGCTTCACGACGAGCCTCGGTTCCGCTCGCTGACGCCGGACGTGGACACGGCGAAGGCCGACGCGGTGCGCACCGGCAACCAGCGGATCACGCCGGAGCTGATCGACCAGATCACGGCGCCGCTCGGCCGATACGGCGAGCACCTGCGGCAGAAGCTGCAGCGTCACGAGGGCCAGACCTGGCAGGAAGCCGTCAACTCGTGGTCCGAGGCGCGCCCGCCGTCGGCACCGCCGAGCCACAGCGCTCCGGGCCGCCGTCCGTCGGCGCCGCCGAGCCATAGCGATCCGTCAGGCCACCGCGATCCGTCGGATCCGCACGCGCGCTCGGGCTCCCATCCGCCGGGCAGCGTCCACCCGCGCCCGGGTACGCGCGAGCACGAAGGCATCACCGGCGGCCGCGTCAGCCACGACGACTTCGCGGGCCGGCCGCTCGAGGATCACGAGCACAACGCGGCGCACGACCAGCACCACGCCAACAACGCGGCGACGCTCGATCATCACGCCGACCAGATTCATACCGGCACCGTTCGCAACGAACGCGAGATGCTCGCCGCGATCGCCAACGGCCACATGCCACGCTTCATCGCGCGTGTCGGCCCACGCGAGAGCTTCGAGCGCGGCACGTTCGCCAACCCGAACCGCGAGTTCGTGTTCGCGACGGAGCCGAGCGACCTGAACGGTCTGTCGCCGCAGGAGGCGATGGAGCGGGTTGGCTGGACGCGCCAGTGGATCGAACCGCACGTGGGCAAAGAGGTTGTCATCTGCATCTTCGACACCCACGCGTCGGTCGATGGCAACCAGGTCCACCAGGGCCGCATGGAATGGCCGCAGCTGCAGAGCCGTGCGCTCGGCGACCGTAACTTCATCGACCAGGCGGCTGCGCGTGGCATCGATGAAGCGGAGCTGCCGCACCTGTTCGAGATCCTCGCGAACACGCCGGTCGGCGGAGAGCCGCGCACCCACGACGCGCACGAGGCGTCGCAGGCCAAGAAGCTGCGCCTCCTCATCGACCGCCAGTACGGCGCGAACGAGCTGTACACGGGCATGGGCGCGACGCTCACCGAGCACGGCAACCTCGGCGGCCGCGAGGTCATGGTGTCGCCCAACGGCACCGGCCTGAAGCTGACCCCCGACAACCACAGGCTTGTCTCGATCGGTACGCTGAGCCTGGGCAGCGGGTCGGGCGGCGGTGGTGGCTCGGGCGGTGGTGGCGGCTCCTGACGCGACGGTCGTCGGCCGGGGTATGGTGCTGCCGTGATCACCGCCGAATCGATCGACGTCGATAGCTCCGATCCCGCGTTCGTTCGCGTGCGCCACGTGCAGATCGAGGACGGCGTCGACATGGGCGGCACGCTCGTCATCGAGCGCGCGTCAGCCACACATCTGGCGGATCAGCTCGAGGCCGCGACGACGCAGTACGGCTATCCGGGCTCGGAGACCAAGCTCGGCGCCGACGAGCTCCGCGTCTACGAGTCGGGCCCCGAGCAGCGTCCGATCGTGAACGTGATCAATCGCCGTGCGGCAGCCGCGCCAAACGGCGGCGTCTACGGCCTGATGATGACCGCCCCGTATGCCAAGCAGCTCGCGAAGCTTCTCCGCGCGCTGCGAAATTAACCGCGGCGGGCGGACCGTGGATCCGCGCACCAATGGCAGTAGACTGCGCGTATGGGCGCTGCTGACGAACACTTCGCGGCCGTGAAGGCCAAGAACGCTGCTGCACTCGCGAAGGCCGAGCAAGAAGCCCGGGAAAGCGGCAAGGAGCCGTTCTCGCGCGAGCCGCTGGCAGCGATCTACAGCGAAGCGACGCTCGGGCGCCGCGAAGAATCGCTCCGCCTCATGTACTACGTCAGCCATCCCGAGATTCGCTCGATGACCGAGTTCGTGGCGCTGCTTCGCAAGATGGAACAGTACGAGTAAGCGAGCCGCGGCGTCCCAGCTAGGCCAGAGCCGACCCGCGCAGTAGACTGCGCGAGTGAGCAAGTTCTACGCAGTGGGCGATCGGCCGGTCGCCGTCGTCACGAGCCCGAGCGGCAGCACCGAGTGTCTCGTGTTCGACTTCGTGTCCGGCAATCTGATTCCGGACCGCAGCTATCTCTCGGAGGTCTCGGGCGAGTCGGGCAGGGACGTCGAGACGCTCACGCAGCAGGAGTTCGCGCGTCTCGTCGCCGAGAAGCGGGTCGAGGTGCTGCACATGTGGGCCGAGCGCCTCTGCCGCGCGACGTCCGGTGCCGCTGAGGACCTCCTCACCGCGATCGGCGCGGCGATGAAGCCGCCGCCGCTCGGTGCGACCGAGACCCGCGTGCGCGGTGGCGAGGTCGGGCTCGCGAACATCGAGCTCGAGCTGCCGCCGAACACCGTCACGAAGGCCGACCTCGACGAGACCTTCGGCGAGTCGACGAAGCTTCCGCGGACCGGCCCGGGCGCACCGCACATCCTCTCGTACGGCATCGACGACCCGGGCCAGCCGAGCCGCTGCACCGTGTTCGCGAGCTTCGCGACGACGCCCGAGGGCACGTCGAGCGTGAAGAGCGTGATGCTCCGCCTCGACCGCGCGCGCTAGTTCCGGCGAGCACGATCGCCGCTCGATGGTGCGCGTCGACGGCGCGTGCTGGTCGGTGCAGATCCCGACTCGACGGCCTTGGCCCGAGCCC
>JABFXX010000360.1 GCA_013368795.1 Kofleriaceae bacterium | reverse complement strand
GGCACGCTCGACGTCACCATCGCGACGCCCGACGGCCTCGTCGCGTATACGTCGACGTACGGCGAGCTGTCTCCGCTCGACGTGCAGACCGAGCTCGTCGGCGGCGACGGCAATTCGCTCGCGATGAAACGCATCTACACGATCGGACCGCTGACGGTCGGCGCGTTCGTCGACCTGAACGGCACGCTCGCTCATCTCGTCGCGGACTTCCTCGATCCGACCAATCCCGTCGGCGGCCTGCCGTGCGGCCAGAACATCCCGATCGCCGCGTTCTCGTCCGACGACGTCTACGTCCACCAGACGAGCCGCACCGGCGCGGCGACGACCGACTTCGTCGTCTCGCTGGTCACGGGCACCGGCGCGAGCAAGAAGCTGTGCGTGATGGCGATCCATAAGGACAACGTGTTCGCCCGGCCGGTCATCTTCGACATCACGCCGCCGTCGCCGCCAACGCTGAGCAAGGTGCCGGTCCTCGTCGATCTGACCGCCGATGCCGATCCGTGCCCGAGCCTCATCGACGTCGACGGCGGTCCGGCCGCGCTGCGCAAGTGGGATGGCGCGATGGTCGGCGGACACTGCGGCTTCAAGCTCACGCCGCAGAACGGTGATGCGATGCAGCCGATGGTGGCCGCGTCGCCGGGCGCGACCGTCATCGGCCACGCGCCGCTCGTCCCGACGCCGCTCGCGGCCGCCGGCGACGCGCTCGTCCTGTCCGACGGCATCTACGCGTACGAACCGAACGCGGGGACGAAATACCGCCTCGTCTATCGCTCGACGCGCCGGCTCGCGCGCGTCGTTGCCGAGGACATCGACGGCGACGGTCACGTCGATCTCGCGCTCGGCGCCGACGGCCAGGACGACCTCGATCTCCTGTTCCGCTACGACAACCCGTTCTACGGGATCATCTCCGACGCGCTGTTCGAGCTCCGCCGCATCGACACCGCGGGCGTCGTCACGACGATCAACATCGACGACTTCGACGGCAACGGCAAGATGGACGTCGCGTACACCGAGCCGGTCGCCGATCACCAGCGCCTGATGGTGCTGTACAGCAGCGGCGACCTCCCCGATAGCGCGGTCCAGGTCGGCGCGTTCCCGACGGTCTCGTCGATCGCGCGCATCGCGTTCGGCGACTCGAGCGACATGCTCTCGGTCGCGAAGGACCTGTTCGTCCTTCTGCCCGACTCGAAGGCGACGCTGCTCCACGGCAGCCCGCAGCGGACGATGCTCGCGTACTTCGATCCGCGGTCCGAGGGTGGCGCGACGAACCTCCGCGACACGACGATCTTCCGCGCGACCGCGATCGGCCACTTCGCACCGACGAGCGGCACCGACTATCCCGATATCGTCGGTCTCGCGCCGCCGAAGGTCGCGCCGACGGGCACGGGGACCGCGACAGTTCGCGCGTGGAGCGTGCCCGTGACCGCCGACGGCCTCGACGGCACGCAGAGCGACGGCCTCGCGGTCAACAACGTCACCGACTGCTCGAGCGGAGGCAGCGGCGCGAACCTGTGCATCGAGGACGCGACGTATCTGGCGTGGCCGGTCGCCGCCGATCGCGACGTCGTGTTCGCCGTCGACCGGGCGCCGACGCCGCACGCTGCGGTATTCGACCCTCGCAGCGCGACGGGCACGACGCTGACGGCAATGCCCGCGACGCTGCCGATTCCACCGAACACCGAGATTCGCTCGCTGCACAGCGGCGACGTCGACGCCGACGGCAAGGCGGACCTGATCGCGACGTTCGCGCCCGCGTCGACGAAGACGCAGATCAACAGCGCGGTGCTCGTCTGCCAGATGAACGACACGGGCATTCCGTCGGACTGCGAGGACATCGCGCCGAGGATCGTCGCCGCAGCGCCCTCGACGATCGCGTGTGTCGACGCCGCGCCGGGCCGGCTCGGCTATCGCGATCCGACGATCGCGCCGGCCGCGGGGCTCGACCTGCTCGTGCTGTGTCGCGACGCGGGCTCGACTCTGTACCGCGTGACGAAGACCGCCGATGCCTACGACGTCACCGCGCTCAGCCACGTCGCCGGCACGCTGTCCGCGGTCCAGATCGGCGACGTCACCGGCGACGGCGTCGACGATGTCATCGGCATCGCGGGCGAGCCCGGCGCGCGTTCACTCGTCGTGTTCCCGCAGTGCACGTCGCGCGACTCCGCGACCTGCGCGCGCACGGGGGAGGAATGACCATGCGCTCGCTCGTCCTTGCCACGCTCGTCGTCGCGCTCGCGGCCGGCATCGCCCGCGCCGAGGATCGCGCGACCGCCGAGCGCTACTTCCGCGCCGGTGCGAAGGCGTACTCGGCGCAGAACTTCTCGGCCGCCGCGACGAACTTCGACGAGGCCTACAAGGCGCTGCCGATGCCAGAGATCGCGTTCTCCGCGGCCCAGGCCTACCGCCGGCTCTACCAGATCGAGCCGAAGCCCGAGTACGTGCGCCGCTCGATCGAGCTCTATCAGCGCTATCTCGCCGCGGTGAAGACCGGCGGCCGCGTCGGCGATGCCGCCGATAACCTCGCCGACATGAAGCGCGAGCTCGCCAAGCTCGAGGCCGCCGGCATCTCGACGACCGCATCGGGGCCCGCCCAGGCCCACACCCGGCTGGGCGTCAACGTCAGCGTGCCCGACCAGGCGCAGGCCGAGCTCGGCGCGCTGCGCGAGATCGGGGAGGGCACCGGCGACACCGTGAAGGGCCTCTCCGCGTCGATCGACGGCACCAAGGTCGAGCCGTTCGCGCTCGTCGACGTCGACGCGAAGGAGCACGTCATCGCGGTGTCCGCCGACGGCTACTTTCCGGTCGAGAAGAAGACGGTCGCGGTCGCCGGCCAGTCGACGTTCGTCGACGTCGAGCTGCGGCCCAAGCCGGCGAAGCTCGCGATCCATACCGAGGACGACGCCCGCATCACGATCGACGGCAGGTTCGTCGCCACGGCCCCGAGTGCGGCGCTCGAGGTCACGCCGGGCAAGCATTTCGTGACGGTCCTCCATCGCGGCCGCGAGCCGTTCGGCAAGGAGCTCGCGGTCGTCCGCGGCGAGGAGATGACGCTCGCCGCACCGCTCGCGAAGACCTCGCGGCGCCGCGCGGTGCCGTGGGTTCTCGGCGGCGCCGGCGTGCTGCTCGCGGGCGCGGCGGCGACCGGCCTCGTCGCGGTCTCGCGAGACGGTAGCGCCGCCGACCTCCGCGACCAGATCCAGATGGGCAACCGGCCGCCCGGCGATGCCGACCAGTACGATCGGCTCGTGCGCTCGCGCGACCGGTTCGTGACCTACACGTGGATTCTCGGTGGCGCAGCGCTGGCGACCGGCGCCGTAGGAGGCTTTCTGTTCTACTTCGACACGCCGACGGCCGATTCGGCCACCGTCGGGGTCACGGGCCGGTTCTGAGCGTCAGTTTTGCCCTCTTGGCTCGGGCCAAATCTGCGGCTATAAGCCGCGCCATGGGTTCGACGGGTAAGCGCCTGGCTGCGGTCGCGACGACACTGACGTTCGACAAGTTCTGGCAGTGGCTCGGTGGTCACGCCAACTGCATCGTCCGCGCCGGCACCCCCGAAGCCGTCCTCATCGACCACGACGACTTCCACTGGACGCTCATCACCGAGGACGATCACACGAAGGTCGTCCAGCTCGCTCGCGCCAAGGACCTCGTGGGAGAGATCCTCGTGTTCTCTGCCGAGATCGCCTACGTCCAGGTGGAGCCCTCGGAGACCGAGGGTGAGTGGCTTTTCGAGTGCATTGTCGAGAGTGAGAAAGCGCGCGAGGTGGCCTACCACTTTGTCATGGCGCACGAGTACGACGACGGCGAGCACCGCCGCGAAGAGAAGTGGACCCACTAGCGTGCTAGATTCAACGGGCTCCGATGCCCGTTGTGGAAGCTTCTGATCGGGTCGGTAGCGTCATCGAGGGGCGCTACAAGGTCATCGAGGTCATGGCCTCGGGATCCATGGGGGCCGTCTACAAGGCGGAACGCATCCCCGTCGGCAAGCTCGTCGCGGTGAAGTTCCTCCACGCGTCGTTCGCCAACGACAGCGAGTTCCAGGCGCGGTTCGAGCGCGAGACGCGGGTGATGAGCAAGCTCAATCACCCGAACTGCGTCTCCGTCCTCGATTTCGGCGTGTTCGAGAACGCGCCGTACCTGGTGATGGACTTCGTCGCCGGCTTCACGCTACGCGCGCGCATCGACAAGGCCGGCGCGCTGCCGCCGCTCGAGGCGCTCGGCATCGCGCGCCAGATCCTGTCGGGCCTCGCGCACGCGCACCAGCAGGACGTCTTCCACCGCGACGTGAAGCCCGCGAACATCATGATCAGCGAGGAGATCGGCCACGGCGAGCGCGTGCGCATCCTCGACTTCGGTCTCGCGCGTCTGCAGGGCAACGTCGGCCGCGACGCGACGCAGACGAACATGGTCGTCGGCACGCCGAACTACATGGCGCCCGAGCAGACGGTCCCCGGCGCCAGCGTCGACGCGCGCACCGACCTCTACGCGGTCGGCGTCGTGCTCTACGAGATGATCACCGGCGATCGTCCGTTCGCGGCCGAGGACACGCTGCAGCTGCTCGGCATGCACCGCGCGGCGCCGATCCCGCGCCTCAAGGATCGCATGCCCGAGGACGTGCAGCTGCCCGTCGGCCTGCAGGACCTGATCGACAAGGCGATGGCGAAGTCGCCGGCGAATCGCTTCCAGAGCGCGATCGAGTTCGCGCAGGCGATCGACGAGGTGGTCGCGGGCAAGCTCGATCTGACCGAGCTCGACGTCACGCTGCCGAAGATGAACACGGGACCGACGAAGGTCCCGGCGGAGATGCGGACGAGCCAGAAGATGGGGCTCGCGTCGACGATGCTGAACCTCGACTCGTCGGACATCGACCGGGAGGCCCGGCCGAAGAAGAAGTCGAGCGGCCTCGTGTTCGGCACGCTGCTGCTGCTCGGCGGCGGCGCCGCGATGGCCGGCTACCTCATCAAGCGCAACCACGACAAGACCGCGGGCGCTCCCAAGGTCGTCGAGGTCGACGTCACCGACGCGGATGCGGGCAGCGCCGCAGGCAGCGCGGGCAGCGCAGTCGGCTCCGCCGAGACGCCTGCGGTCGTCGACGTCGGCTCGGCCGGCAGCGACGTCGGCTCGGCCGGCAGCGCCGTCGGCTCGGCCGGCAGCGCCGTCGCGATCGATCCGGCGGTGCTCGTCGATGCCGGTGTGGTCGACGACGC
>JABFXX010000364.1 GCA_013368795.1 Kofleriaceae bacterium | reverse complement strand
GCCTCGACGCGATGGTCGTCGGCGCCAGCGTCACGCAGACGAAGGGCCTCGAGGACGGTGCGAGCCCGAGCGCGAAGGCCGTCACCCTCGAGGCGGGGATCACGTACAAGTGGAAGCCGAAGATGGACCTCCAGGCGACGTACGACCTGAACTACGCCGGCATCGATTTCGGCGCGCCGCTCGCGACGTCGCAGCGCGGCCACATGGGGACGGCGGTGTCGCGCACCGACATCTTCCACATGGTCACGTTCGGCCTCGCGATGCCTTTTTAGCTCTGCGGTGAGCCGGTGCCGCCGGCCGGCACGTTGGTCGGCGGATCCGACGACGCCGGCCGCTTGCGCGGCTGCTTGAACGGCAGGAGCACCGTGAACTCGGTGAACACCTCGGGCTCGGAGTCGACGGTGATGAGCCCGCCGTGCAGCTCGATGAGCCCGCGCGCGATGTAGAGGCCGAGGCCGGCCGAATCGGGGCCCGCCGACGTGTGGTGCTTGACCGGCTTGGGGTGGAGGAACGGGTCGAAGATGCGTGCGCGATCTTCCTCGGAGATCCCGACGCCGTTGTCGCGCACGCGCAGGCGCGCCCAGCCGCCGGCGTAGCGATCGCGCGGCGCCTCGTCGACGCCGATCGTGATCGTGCCGGACTCAGGCGTGTAGCGGATCGCGTTCGATACGAGGTTGACCGCGATCTGGTGGAGCTTGTCGCGATCGGCGTCGAGTGTCGCGAGCGGCTCGATGTTGGTCTCGACGTTCTGGTTGCGATCGCGGGCGAGCGGCAAGAGCTCGGTGACGACGTCGCGCACGACATCGCCGAGATCGACCGCCTCGCGGCGGAGCACGAGCGTGCCGTGCTCGATGCGCGAGACATCGAGCATGTCGAACTCGAGGCGATTCATGCGGTGCGCGTTGCGGCGGACCGAGCCGAGCGGGCGCTCGAGCAGCGGCGGCAGATCGCCGAACCTGCCCTCGGCGAACAGGTCGAGGTAACCGACGATGCTCGTCAGCGGCGTGCGCAGCTCGTGCGCCGCGATCGAGATGAACTCCTGCTTGATCTTGTACTGCTTCTCGAGCTCGACGTTCTTGGCGCGGAGCTGCGCCTCGGACTCGGCGAGCGCGCGCGTGCGCTGGCGGACGATCTGGTCGAGGTTCGCGCGCAGCGCGCGGAACTCGGCGCGTGCGGCCTCGACCTCGCGCGTGCGCTCCTCGAGGACGTGGCCGAGGCGGACCGCGGCGTCGAACAGCTCGGCCTGTGCAGGTGGCGTGGTGCCACCGCGCTCGAGGCGTGCGATCAGGACATCGATCGTGCGCTGCGCCGCCGACAGCTCGAGCTCGAGCTCGGCAATGCGCTCCTCGGGCTCGACGCGCTCGATCGGCTTGGTGGTGTCCTCGCTCGTGTCGCGTCCGTTCACGGACGTCCTCCCGGTACTCCGATCGCGAGGCCGGTCAGCGTGTGGTTCACGAGCAGCATGCCGGTCTGCTCGCCGAAGCTCTGGAAGCCGATCGTCGGGAACTTCGCGTACGTCGCCGCGAGCTCGCGCTCGAGCCCTTGCGCCGTCGCTTCCCAGTGGCGGGCGATGCACGAGAACGCGATGAACGCGCTGAGCTGACCGCCGAGGCGCGCCGATGCGGTCTCGATGTCCTTCTGCGTCTTGCCGATGAGGTCGCCCGGCTTCATGAGCCGCAGCACGTGGCCATCCTCGACCGCACAGGCGAGGTGGATGCGCGTCTCCTCGATTCGCACCATCGACCGCAGATATGGCACGGAATCGACGAACCTCGCGAACGAGTACTCCGACGGCCTCGACTCGTCGAGCCTGCCGCCGAGGTTCGCGATCATCTCGCGCAGCCGCTCGGCGGCGGGGCGGCCGTCGAGCTCGTCGATGATCCGACCCGATGCCGAGGTGACGACCGTCTTCGTCTCGGTCGACACCATGTGCTGCGACGTGACGGCCTCGAATGGCACCTTGCTCTCGAGCAGGACGACGACGCCGGCATCGGCGAGGAGCTCGCCATTGGCCCACACGAACGCGCGGCGGGGCGAGCCCATCTCGGTCGCGGCCGAGCCGCCGACCATGCGGATCTGGGGCGCGGTCGCGGCCGAGGCGATGCAGAACGCCTCCTCGTGGCCGCAGCTGCCATCGACGAGCGTGATCGCGACGTGCCGCGAGGACTGCAGCGCCTCTGCGGTCGTGCCGAGCGCGGCCGAGGCGCGGTGGACGGCATCGCGGCTGCGCGCGAGGGCCGACTTGGGCAGCTCGGTCGCGATGCCGATGCCGGCGCGCAGCCAGTCGCCGTAGAAGCCGATCGCCGCGGCCGTCGGCGCGGGGCCGCTGCCGCCGATCACGCCGACCGTCGTGCAGCCGACCACCGGCGCGGGCAGCGCCTGCTGGATCCCCCGGGCGAGTGTGGCCGCATCGATCCGCCAGTCCGCGAACACGATCGCGAGCCGGAGGCCATCGCCGCGGAGAGCGCCGGCGAGGTCGCGAACCACCGTTTCTGCGTCGAACCCGTGCGCCACCACACTCCGTGCAATCCCGTCGACCATACGGCCGCCAAGGTAGCAGCGCGGGGCTGAAAAGTTGCCCCCTTTCGTCGCATGCCGCTTCGATAAGGGCATGGAGAAGACGTGCAGCGCATGCGGGCAGGTGTTCAGCCCCGCCTTCGTGTTTCAGATTGCGGTCACCTCGGACGGGCAGCGCAACCACTTCTGTTCGCTCGAGTGCCGTAAGGTGGGTCTCGGGGAGGAGGGCTTCCGTGCCAAGCGTGCGCGCCGCATCGCGATCCTGAACCAAAAGGGCGGTACCGGGAAAACTACGACTGCAGTGAACCTCGCTGCCGGCCTTGCCGAGCGCGAGCACCAGGCCCTGCTGATCGATACGGACGCCCAGGGCAACGTCGGCGTGTCGCTGGGCGTCGCGGGTGAGAAGTCCCTGTACCACGTGCTCGTCGAGAACGCCGAGCCGACCGACGTCGCCGTCCCGGTGCGCAGCCACCTCGACGTCATCACGTCGGACGCGACGCTCGCCGCCGCGGAGATCTGGCTCGCGCGCCAGAACAACGATCAGCGCTCGCGGGTCCTGACCAAGCGCCTCAACCTGCTGCAGATCTCGCGGCGCTACGACTACGTGATCATCGACTGCGGTCCGTCGCTGAACCTCCTCAACCAGAACGCGCTGTCGTACGTCGACGAGGTCATCATCCCGGTGACGTGCGACTACCTCGCGCTCGTCGGCGTGAAGCAGGTGCTGCGCACGATCAAGGACGTCGAGCGCCACCTCGGTCACGCGGTGCGCATCTCGGCGGTCCTGCCGACGTTCTACGACGGCCGCACGCGCCTCGCGCGCGAGGTCCTCGAGACGCTCCAGGGGCACTTCAAGACGAAGTGCCTCGAACCGGTCCGGCTCAACACGCGCCTCGCCGAGGCGCCGAGCCACAAGAAGACGATCTTCGAATACGCGCCGGTCTCGCACGGCGCTGCTGATTACAACCGCGTCGTCGACTGGGTGCTCACGACGAACGCGCAGGCTGAAACGACGCTCCATTCCGAACCGCAGGTGGCCGTATGAAGGAAGACAAGCTCATGGCGCACGATCCGCTCGCCGACGCCGACGCGATCCTCACCGAAGAGTATTACGGGCGTCGTCGCGAGACGCCGGGTACTGCCGAGAGGGCGCCGCGTGGTGCGGCCGCAAGCAACAAGCAGCGGCCGACGCACTACAAGGTGATCTGCATCTCGATGTACACGCGCGACCTCGAAGATCTCGACGCGAAGGTCGCCGAGCTCAAGCGGCGCGGCTGGACCAAGGCGAACAAGAGCCAGCTCATTCGCCTCGCGCTCTCGCAGATCGACATCGACAAGCTGCCGACGCCGCGCCAGTAACGCTTTAGACCGGCGTGCTCTTCAGGTCTACCGACGGGGGCGTCAGCATCAGCTGCGCGGCTTCGTCGCGCAGCACCTTCAAGACGATGTCGTTGATGGTATCGCCGCGCTCGACGGTCTCGTCGTAGCGCTTCACCATCTCGAGGTACTCGAGAAGGATCGGCGAGAACTCTTCGAAGCTGAGCTTCTTGATGAGCTTGCCGCTCCACTTCGTGAACGAGCCGACCGGCACGTCGCCGGCCTGCTTCGTCCACCGCTCCAGATACTCGTGGTAGCGGTCCGCGAGGTCCTCGATCACGCGCGTAGTTGTAACCGAAACGACGAACGCCGCCGACCGTCAGGCCAGCGGCGTTCGCTGCGAGCGCGCTCGCTGATTACTTCTTCTTCTTCTTCGGCGCCGGCTTCGCGGGCTTCTTCGCAGCAGCGGGCTTCTTCGCCGGCTTGGCAGCGGGCTTCGCGGGCTTCTTCGCCGGCGCGGGCTTCTTGACGGCCTTGGCCGCAGCCTTCGCGGGCTGCTTCGCCGTCTTCGCGGCGGCCTTCACCGGCGCGGCCTTCGCGGCCTTCGCGGGCGGAGCAGCCTTCGCGGGCGCAGCAGCCTTCGCGGGCGCAGCAGCCTTCGCGGCAGCCTTCGCCGGCGGGGCCTTCTTCGCCTCGGCCTTGAGCTTCTTGTTGCGCTCCTCGCCCGCGCGGTTCGCGTCATCCATGCGGGCCTGTGCCGCCGTGCGAGCGCGGTTGACCGCGGCCTCGACCTCGGCCTTGCTGCGCGTGGGGACCGGGGCCGCGGCGACCTCGGGCTTCTTCGCGCGCTTCTTCTTCTTCGCCTCGCGCGGGATCGGCACCTCGGCAATGTCGGGCATGCGCGCGGCGAGATCGCCGCGGTTGTGCACGAGGATGCGAGCGCCGCCGTCGCGGAAGATCACCTCGACCTTGTTGTCGGGGAGCTGCTCGACCACGAAGCCGATGTCGAACACCGGGTGGTGGACGACGTCGCCTTCCTCGTAGGTGTCGCGAATCGAATACGGGCGGCAGTTGCCGAGGTCCGTGTCGGTGGCGCGAGCCATCGCCTCGTCCCACGACATGCGCTTCGCGTGGCCCTTCTTGCCCGCGCCATCGCCGCCATCCTCCGTACCGTCACCGCGCGGCTTGCGATAGGCGTGAACCTCGCCGCACACGACGCACTGGACGCGGCGAACCTCGTCCTCATACATGCTGATGATGGTGTGGGTCGTATCGGCTTTGCACCGTGGCGAGGGGCAATAGGCCTCGATTTCGCCACCCACCTCATCGGCGTCTTCTTCGAAGATGGAATCCATCCCTAGCCTCTTCTCGAG